>JBEIFV010000031.1:0-43905 GCA_040382235.1 Burkholderiales bacterium | reverse complement strand
TACGAGAAGCTCAAGCAAACGCGAGGCCCGCATGAAGCCGCCGATCCTGTCGCGCGAGACGGTCCACGCGGTGCAACTCACACTCAATGGCGTGGCGCGCCAAGCGCGCGCCGAACCACGCATGCTGTTGTCCGACTTCCTGCGCGGCAGCCTCGGTGCCACCGGCACCCATGTCGGCTGCGAGCACGGCGTGTGCGGTGCCTGCACCGTGCACATCGATGGCGTCGCCGCGCGCGCCTGCCTGACCCTCGCGGTGCAGTGTGACGGCCGGCGTGTCGATACCGTCGAGGGCCTGGCCGACGCCGACGGCACCTTGTCGGCGCTGCAGGCGGCGTTTCGCCGCCACCATG
The DNA here is from genome assembly GCA_040382235.1 of Burkholderiales bacterium. GTDB lineage: Bacteria > Pseudomonadota > Gammaproteobacteria > Burkholderiales > JAEUOS01 > JAEUOS01. The sequence continues at coordinate 43,555 of JBEIFV010000031.1, read as the reverse complement.
CGCTGCAATGCGGTTTCTGCACGGCAGGCATTTTGATGTCTTGTGTCGACTGGCTGGGGCGCGTCGCCGATCCGTCGGAAGCCGAAGTGCGCGCCATGCTCTCCGGCCACCTGTGCCGCTGCACCGGCTATACCCCGATCGTAGCCGCTGTGCTTGAGGTGGCAAGAGCGCGGGCGAAAAAACCGGCAGCCGGCGATGCTTGATCTGGGCCGCACCTTCCTGCAATGCGTCGAGCGCAATCCCGGCGCGATCGGCTTAGTCGATGGCGAGCTGCGCCTTTCCTATGCGGCCTGGGCCGGGCGCATCGGCGGGGTGATACGTGGTCTGGCGGCTATCGGTCTCAAGCGCGGCGACCACCTGCTCTCGATTCTGCAAAACCGCCATCAGGCCGCCACGCTGCACTGGGCCTGCCAGTTCATGGGGGTGGTCATCACGCCGCTCAACTGGCGCGCCAAGGCCGACGAGATCGATTACTGCCTGGCCGACAGCGGCGCCCGCGTGCTGGTGGCCGAACCGGTGGCCGCCGACGCGCTTGCCGCCGCAAAGCTGGCGGCCGGCACCGCCCGCATAGCGATCGGCCCGCAATCGCCATTCGACGCATGGCTGGCCGACCCGGCCGACCCGCAGCCCTTGGCCGCCGCGGACGATCTCTCGCTGATGCTCTACACCTCGGGTACCACCGGCAAACCCAAGGGTGTGCCGCGCCGCCAGCGCGCCGAGCGCATGGCGGCGCTCGCGCATGTGGCGCAAAACCGGTATGGCTATGGCGAACGCACGCTCGGCGTGATGCCGCTTTATCACACCATGGGCGTGCGCTCGCTCCTGGCATTGGCGCTCATCGACGGCCGCTTCGTGTGCCAGCCGAAGTTCGATGCGCTCGCTGCGCTGACGGCGATCAGCGCCGAACAGATCACCCACCTGTACCTGGTGCCCACGCTGTATCACGACCTGTTGGCGCAGGCGGAACAAAGCGCCGCGGATTTATCGTCAGTGCGCAAGCTCGGCTTCGCCGGCGCGCCGATGCATGATGCGCTGCTGCGAAGGCTGGTCGCGGCCTTCAAACCGGACCTGTTCGTCAACCACTACGGCAGTTCCGAGATCTACACCTTCTCAGTCAACCAGGACGCGCCCGCCAAGCCCGGCTCGGCCGGCCGCGCCGGCATCAACACCCGGCTGCGCGTGGTGCCACTCGATACCCGTACACCGGACCGGCATGCCGCGCCGCTTGAGGAGGGCCAGATCATCGCCGACCTGGCCGGCGACGAAGCCTTCGAGGGTTATCACCGGCGCCCGGATGCCGATGCGAAATCGCTGATCGACGGCTGGTACTTCACCGGCGACACCGGTTATTTCGATCAGGCAGGCGACCTGTTCGTCACGGGGCGCGTCGACGACATGATCATCAGTGGCGGCGAGAACATCTCGCCTGCGGATATCGAGTCGGTGCTGTCACTGCATCCAGCCGTTGATGAAGTAGCGGTCGCAGGTCTTGCGGATGAACGCTGGGGCCAGCGCGTGGTGGCCTTCGTCAAGCGCCGCGGCGAGGTCACGGCCGCTGCGCTCGATGCCCATTGCCGCGCCTCAGACTTGCTCAATTTCAAGCGGCCGCGCGAGTATGTATTCGTGCGTTCCATCCCAAAATCGCCGGTCGGCAAGATCCTGCGCCGCATGCTGGTGGCTGGCGACTTTGAGCACGAGGCCGCGCCATGATGCATGCCCATGCCAAGCCTGACATTCTTCATTCCCACTAACCCAAGGAAATCGCATGAACCTGAACGACCTGTCCCACCCCGCTGTCACCTTGCCGCGCGAATTCGACGGCTTTCGCGTCGAGATCGATGCCGCGCGCGAACGCGCCGACATCATCCTCGACCGCCCGCCCTTGAATGTGATCAGCATGCCGGCACGCGACCAGCTACGCATCGTGTTCGAGGCGCTCGATCTCGACGATCGCGTGCGGGTGATCGTGCTGCGCGGGCAGGGCGAGCATTTCTCAAGCGGTGGCGACATCAAGGGCTTTCTCGAAGCCACCCCCGAGCACGTGTCGAAACTGGCCTGGAACATGGGTACCCCGGCACGGATCGGCAAGCCGGTGATCGCCGCGGCGCGCGGCTACTGCTTCGGCGTCGGTTTCGAAGTCTCGCTGGCCTGCGATTTCCGTCTGGTGACCGACACCACGCTATATGCCCTGCCCGAGCAGAAGCTGGGCCAGATTCCAGGCTCAGGCGGCTCGGCGCGCCTGCAGAAAATGGTCGGCATCACCCGCACCAAAGACATCGTGATGCGCTCGCGGCGCATCCCCGGCCCGCAGGCGTTCCAGTGGGGCGTGGCCACCGACTGCGTGCCCGACGCCCAACTCGAAGCCGCCACCGATGCCCTGGTGGATGAGCTGCGCACGTTCTCGCCGCTGGCCCAGCGCACCGCCAAGAAGCTTCTCAACGACACCGAGGATTCACCGCTGTCGGTCGCCATCGAGCTCGAAGGCCATTGCTATTCAAGGCTGCGCAGCTCGGAGGATTTCAAGGAGGGGGTCGAGGCGTTTCATTCCAAGCGACGCGCCAAGTTTGTCGGGCGCTGAGGCAGCGAGAGTTGGTCTTGCGAAGCCATCAGCGCCCGCTGATGACTTGTTCACAATGCTCACCTGGATAACGCGGGCTTGCCGGCGATTTGGGTTTGCGCAAGCTCCTGACATGAGCAGTTGCGCGAATGCCTTCTTGAGTGCATCTGGCCGCACTTCCGCGATCCGAACCAACGACTGCGTCGCGCCGGAAGGCTTGCGTCGTCCCTGTTCCCAATCCCGCAGCGTGCGCACCATGGCTTGGCGCCGTGGTCATTGGCGCCGCGAATTTCCTTGAACACCACCAGCGGTACTATCCCGCGGGTGCCGGCCAGTGCCATCCAAGGCCACAACGAGTGAACGCTTGCTGCGCTGCATTGTCCAAATTTCCTTCCTCTACTTTCGCACTGCTCCCGCCCATGCTTTATCAACCGCTGTCTCGCACTTGTGCGCTATCGTTGATTTCACTCATGCTCGGCCTGTGGCAAGGCCACGCCGCTGCACAAGCCGTACCTGCGAACGCCGTGCCGCAAATCGGCCAAGTCAGCAAGGATTCGGTGTGGGTGCCTACGCCGGAGCGCATGATCCGCCGCATGCTGCAGGTGGCCGACACCACGCGGGATGATGTGGTGATGGATCTGGGGTCCGGCGACGGCCGGGTGCCGATCCATGCGGCCAGGCACTTCGGGGCCCGTGCCATCGGCGTGGAACTCGAAGCGAACCTGATTCGCGTTTCGGAAGAAGCCGCCAAACGGGAGGGCGTCGCCAATCGCGTGAAGTTTCTCAAGCAAGACCTGTTCGAGGCCGATCTTTCCGAAGTCACCGTGTTTGCGCTCTACATAAGCCCGGGCGTGATGGATCGCCTGCGGCCCAAGCTGCTCTCGCTCAAGCCCGGCACGCGTGTCACCTCGCACCATTTCACCCTGGGGGATTGGGAGCCGGACGAAAGCTTTCGAGTCGAGAACCGCACCGGCTACCTGTGGGTGGTGCCAGCCGAGGTGCGCGGGCATTGGAAAGTGGCGCAGGCCGGTGACGAACTCACGCTGGCCGTCGAACAAAAGCACCAGGCGCTTGTGACCAAGGGCGCGCGCGCGGGCCAGGCGGTCAATGTGATCGGCGCTCGCCTGCGCGGCACCGAGATCAGCTTCACTACCTTTGATCGCGACGGCCATTCACGCCAATTCACCGGCATCGTCGACGGCAATCGCATGTCGGGCGAGTCGACCAGCGAGAATGGCAAGCCGCTGCGCTGGAGTGCGGCGCGTGACTGAGCGTCCGCCAAAACCGCTGTAGATCTCAACTACAGCGCAACGTCTGTGCCGAGGGGACTGCAGCGCCTGAGTGTGCGGACCAGTGCGCGCTTTTGATCCGAATTGTTTTCGATTCAGGCAGTCACCACCCTTGCCTACCGCAGGTGGCCGACACCACGCGGGATGACGTTGTGCCGGACCTTGGCTTGGTTCCGGCGTTGGCACAGCTTGCGACGGATTCGAAGGCCCATAGCCCGGCTATCGGTCGAGAAGGCGGTGAAAAACTGACCGCCGCGATCAATTTTTTCACCGACGCTTCTTGAGTCCGACAGGTTGCTACGCCGGCGGCACCACCGGCAAGAGCACGCTCGATGCGCGATCCGGCCCGAAGTGCAAGGTGACCTTGCCGCCGAAGATGCCGGCGGGCCGGTCTTCCGGATCGTCGTGCACGAACGGCCCGCAACCACGCATCGGATGTTTCATGTTCGACAAGCTTGCCGCCGGGCCGTCCCACTCGTAATCGCGGCCACGCAGCGTGAGTGCGATGGTGTAGCCTTTGGGCACGACGATGCAGGTGGCCCAGATTTCGACATCGAGTTCCACTACCTGGCCGGGTTCGAGCAACTGCTTTTCATCGTGGGTATGGAACGGCCGATAGGGCAGCGAGCGCGCCGGGTCGAGCTTGCGGTGCGATGCGCGCAGCCAGCCCAGGCTGATCGGGGTGTGCGGGTCGAGCGCACCCTGGAACACCACTTCGGTACCTTGTGGATCAAACACGCGCAATACGGCAAACACGTCGGCATCGACTGTCGCCGAAGACAGGAAGAGCTTGAGCGCCGACGGCCCGGTGATTTCGGTCGCCTGCAGAAGCGGCGGGGTGCGGAAGGTCACGCCATCGCCGGTGGCGTCGTAAGTCACCGAGCCGGCCTGGGTAACCGGCGTTGGCGACAATTGCATGCCCTGCGGGTCGAGGTGGAAGTGGGTCCAGCGGGTACGTGCCAGCGGCCATTCGGTTTCGTGGCGCTCGACAAACTTCTCGCCGGGGTGGCGAATCTGCAGCCGGATGCGCGGTTCCTTGTCCCAGCCGTTGGCGGCGCCTTTGAGGAAGTAGTCGAAGAATTTCTTCTGCATCTTGACACCGTAGTCGGTGTAGAACGGCGCCCAGTGAGACCCGCCATGCGCTTCGAGCCACTTCTGGGTAGACGCCGCCCCCACGTAGCCTTCGAGGTTTCCACGCAGGTGCAAGCCGTGGCCGCCCCAGTTGGCAGCCGAGAGCAACGGCACCTTGACGCGAGACAGATCGGCCGAGCGCTCGCGGTAGTAGGGGCCGTCGAGTTCACGCGTGAGCAGTTGCTGCGCCATGTTCTCGCGATTCGCGACCAGTTGCTCCGGGGTCAGCGTGTCGGGGCCGCAGGCCCACTCGCCGGTGACCGGGCTCTTGCGGCCATTCTCGCCCACACCGTGCTGGACCGTCTTGACCTGCATGTCCTGCCAATTTTTGCGAAACGTGCAGAGGATGCCGCCATGATGATTGCCGTCGCGGTAGTTGTCATGCCAGCCTTCCCAGACACAGATCGCCGCGAGGTGCGGCGGCTGCATGGCGGCGGCCCGCCACTGGTTGGCCGCGTAGTACGAAATGCCGTTCAAGCCGACCTTGCCGGTCGACCAGGGCTGGTCCGCGGCCCACTCGATGCAGTCGTGGTAATCCTGCTGCTCGCGGTCATTGTTGTGACACAGGTAGCCGGGCGACCTACCCGCGCCGCGCGAGTCGATGCGTACGCACACGTAGTCGTCAGGCACCCATTTTTCGGGATCGACCACTTCCCAGTTCGCATACTTGTTGCTGGTACCGGACACCGCGTCAGGATTCTCGCGGCACATGATGTCCCACGAGGTCTTGTAGCCCTCCTGAAACGCCACCCCTTTGCCATATGGGCCGTAGGTCATGATCACCGGATAGCGCCCTTCCGCAATCGGGCGGAACACGTCGGCGCGCAATACCAGGCCGTCGTCCATGGTGACGGGCACATCCCAGTCGATGCGCATGCCGTCGCGTAGTTCGCTCTTGAAATCCATTTTGTCGTCCCTTGTCTATTCAGGCTTGATGTTGGCGGATTTGGCCACCTTGGCCCATAACTCCATTTCAGCGCGTACCCTGGCCCCAAAATCTTCGGGCGTCTGGCCGCCCGGTTCGGCGCCAATGTCCAGGAAGCGCTTTTGAATCTCGGGTTCCTTGAGCACGGTCGCAACATCGCGTTGAATTTTTGCGATCACGTCTTTGGGCGTACCCTTCGGCGCAAACAGGCCGAACCATGAAATCGCTTCATAGCCCGGCACTTCCCCCGAGATCACCGGCGCATCCGGGAACAGGGGCGTAGGTTTGGTGGAGGCGACGCCCAGCATGCGCACCCTGCCCGCCTTCACCTGGCCTTGCACCGAACTCACCGCCGCGATGCCGATGGGCACATGGCCGCCCGCCAGATCGGTCATCAACGGGCCCGCGCCTTTGTAGGAAACGCTTTGCAGGTCGGTCTTGGCAAGCATGTTGAACAGATGGCCGGCAAAGGCCGAACTCGAGTCGGAGGTACCGAACGACACCGAACCGGGCTTGGCACGCATGATGGCGATCAGCTCCTTGATGCTCCTGGCCGGAAAATTGCTCGCCGCCACCAGCGCAAACGGTGACACCGAAACGATCGTCACCGGCTGGAAGTCGCCCATCGGGTCATACGGCAGCTTGGCGTACATGCTCGGATTGACCACGTAGGCGGTCGAGGTCAGGAGCAGGGTGTAGCCGTCGCCTGCGCTCTTGGCGACCGCATCGGTGCCGATGATCGTGTTGGCACCGGGTTTGGCCTCGATGATGACAGGTTGCCCCCACAGCGCTGCGAGCCTCTCGTTGATGATGCGCGCGTTGGCGTCGGTGCTGCCGCCTGGTGCAAACGGGATGACGATGCGTACGGGTTTGGACGGAAATGCCTGGGCATGTGCCGCTGACTGCAGGGTCGCTGCGGCAAAGCCAAGTGAGGCGCCCAGCGCAAATCGCGCGAATATCGGGTTCATGGTGTCTTCTCCAGGTTGGTGAATATTGCGTCTGCTCTTGGGAGCCAAGCGTATGGAACAACAGATATCGCGCTCATTCGAGCTTGATGTTGGCGTCCTTGATGACGCGGCCCCATTTGGCCGTTTCTGCGCGAATGAAGGCGAGAAATTCTTCCGGCGACTCGCCGCCGTATTCATAGCCTTGCTGGATGGCATCGGCCTTCATCGCCGGTGTCGCCAGGATCTTCGCGGTTTCCGCTTGCAGCCGCAAAATCACCTCACGGGGCGTACCGGCCGGCACGAACAGGCCGTTCCAGCCTGAAGCCTCGATGCCAGCCAACCCGGCTTCGGCGAAAGTAGGCACGTCGGGAAGAAAGCCGAACCGTCTGGATGCCGCGACGCCGATCGCGCGCAGCTTGCCGGAGCGAATGTGCTGCGCCACCACCACCGGTGCAAGGTAGGCGGTCGATACGTGCCCGGCGAGCAGGTCGGGCAATTCCGCACCGATTGCCTTGTAGGGGATCTCGCGCACCGAGATGCCGGCCGCCGACTTGACCTTCTCCCCCAGCAGCTGCGTGATCGCGCCGGTACCGCCGGAGGCGAACGTAAGCAGCTGGGGCTGGGCCTTGGCCAGCGCGATGTATTCCTTGAGATTATTGGCCGGCACCGAGGGGTGCACCACCATCACCAGCGGCGTGCTGGTCAGGCGCGTCACGGGAATCAAGCCTTCGCCCAGACGGCAGCAGGTGTCCTTGCTCAGCAGATCATTGAGCGAATTGTTGATGTTGGCGTGCAGCCAGGTGTGGCCGTCGGGCGCGGCGCGCGCCACTTCGCGCGCCCCGATCGCGCTGTTGGCGCCGGGACGGTTTTCGATCACAACCGATTGCCCAAGCACCTCGGCCAGCGCCGGCGCCAGTTTGCGTGCGAACACATCCACCGCACTGCCCGGTCCGGCAGGCTCCACCAGGCGAATGGTTTTGGTCGGCCAAGCCTGCGCCTGCACCTCGACTGCAGGTGCCGCGCAGAGGGCGAGCACGGCAATGAGCAAGCAAGTTGATTTTTTCAACGTTGTCTCCGGTGAACGTGATGATCTCAGTGTTGGTCGAGGAAGTTGCGCAGAATCGCGTTGTAGCCGGCCTCGTTTTGCAGGTTGGCGATGTGCGCAGCCTGCGGCACCGGCGTGTACGAGGCGCCGGGTACTTTGGCAGCGAGCGTGCGCATCAAAGCCTCGGGGCCGCCAACCTTGTCTTCGGCGCCGCCGATGAACAGGGTCGGCGCGCTGATGCGCCCGATCTCGTCTTCCAGGTCGAGCCCGGTAAATGCCGCCACCACACCCAGGTAGCCTTCCTTGCTGGTGCCGCGAATCATCGCGCGCACGTCGTCTAACACCGCCGGGTGAGCCGCCTTGAAATCCTCGGAGAACCAGCGCTGCGCGGTCTGCTCGACGATCGCCTCGATTCCTTCTGCCATCACTGTATCGGTAAGGCGCTGCCACATGGCGGCGAAATCGGGCACCATGCGCGCGCGGCAGCAAGTCGGTGCCAGCGCGATGACGCGTGCGGGATGGTCGATCGCCACGCGCATCGCCACCGGCCCGCCCAGACCCAGCGCCACCAGGTGCGAGCGCTTGACGCCCAGTGCATCCCACAAGGCAATCAGATCGGCCGCCAATGATTCGATCGAATAGGGGCCCGGCGTGGCCTCGCTCTTGCCCTGGCCGCGCAGGTCGTAGCGCAACACGCGGTATTTGTCGGACAGGGCGCGTGCCTGCCCGGCAAACAGCGTGGTGTCGTTGGCAATGCCGGTGATGAAGGTGACCCAGGGCGCGCCTTGCGGCCCGTCCACGGTGTAATGCATGTTGATGCCGCCGGCTGGTACAAGCATGGTGGGTGCTCCCAGGTGAACACTGGATAAGCCCGCAGGGAACAAGGGCTGCTCTTGCAGTGTGTTGAATGGATTGGATACTGCCGATCGAGAGTCCGCAGAGCCGGGACTTATTCAGTCTTCTCCCGAGCGGTCCTTACTGTTGTTGTGCGGCGGCGCTGGACACGCGTCGCATGAAGTCGACAAACTTGTGTGCCATCGCCGGCTCGTGGTGAGCCCAGTCGGAGAACGGCAGCAGCGGCACATCCTTATCCTCTATCGGCAAGCGGACCAACTCGCTGCCGGGAATCAACCGGTGTGCAGCCAGCCCGTTGGCCGAGGCGTGCGTGTTGTCATTGCCCGGCACGATCAAGGTCGGCACCTTGATCGAACCCAGTTGTGCGTCCGTGAGCCCCATCACCGGTGCGCGCGGCCCCTCAAGAAAGATCGATAGCCAGTGCTCCATCACGCGGATGTACTCGGCCGGGTCCATGGCCATGAGCCGCACCCGATTGGACGGGTTCGCTGCGATGCGCTCCTGGTACTGCTCGGTGGCGCACACCGCGGCCATGCCACCCTGTCGCGCCGCCTCGATGAATTGGCCGTAATACATGTTGGGCAGGCGCCCTGCCGCAAACGCTCCGCCGGTGATGCGTGCGAGGATCAGTCCGCTCACCTGCCGCGGGTGACGCAGATAGACCAGCATCGACATGCGGGCGCCCGACGAGGTGCCGCCGACGAACGCCGGCAGCGCCTTGAGATGCCCCAGCAAGAGCACCAGGTCGTCGGCCCAGATGACCTCTTCGCCCTCGTCGCCGGCAATCAGCACGTCCGAGGCGCCGGTGTTGCGCCGATCGTGCAGCAACACCCGACAGCCGCAGGCGGCGAGCTTCTTCGCTAGCGGCACAAACTCGGTGAATCCGCGCCGCCCGCCGGTGACAAAGGCAAACCACGGTCCCTGGTCGCCAAAGACTTCGTAGTGGATGTTGACGCCGCGTATCTGCGCTATCGGCACGACAGTCTCCTCCGAGCAAAACCTGTGATGTCAACCGGATGACGGGGTGCAATGCATGCCCCTCATCCCGCTGCAGCCGCTGTGTAAGGCTCACGGCACGCCAAGCGCCCATGATTGGCAAGGCGCACGTCCCAATTTATCATATGTTAATTAGCGCCTGCGATTACAGGCGCTGTCGCAGCGTGCCGTACAGTCTTGACGACTGGCGTGATGGCCTTGAAAGGCCGGGCTGCCGGCCGGCATGCCCGATTGCTACAAGTTCAAGTTGCGTGCCGTGGGCTACCGCCCGCCGTATCAGGTGCGTGATAGAACGCTGGTGCTGCTGCTCACGAGCGCGTTGGGCAAGCGCCCGTGCAATGCCGTCCGCGACGCTGCAATGGTGCGTCTGCCGGCGCCCACGACAACTGCGCCCGCTCCGACGGCGCAACGCCGGCACCAATCGTAGTTCGATCCTCGCGCCGTGAAACACACGTCTTCTGGAGACGCCGCACCGTGCTCAGGATGCCGCGCCAGGGCCGGAAGTGATACCGGCCAAGCCGACGCCAACCAGGCTGTCGCGCGTGACCAGTTGCGCCAGCGCCGCCTCGCTCAAGCCTTCGGTTCCAGCCGGGCGCAGCGGCAGCACCATGTAGCGCATGTCGGCGGTTGAATCGTGCACGCGGATGTCGATGCCGGCCGGCAACTCGCAGCCGAATTCGGCCAGTACCGCGCGCGGCTCGCGCACCACCCGGCTGCGGTACTCGCGGCTCTTGTACCAGTGCGGCGGCACGCCCAGCAGCATGCGCGGGTAGCAGGAGCAGAGGGTGCAAACCACCACGTTGTGCACCGAGGGCGTGTTCTCGATGACGATCAGGTGCATCGGCCCCAGGCTGAAACCCAGTTCGGCCACCGCCGCGCGCGGCTCGGTGAGCAGGCGCGCCTTGTAGGCCGGATCGACCCAGGCGCGCGCCACGATCTCGGTGCCCGGCTTGTAGGTGCGCGCATCCATCGCGGCCACCTGCTTCTCGACCGCGTCAGGGGTGAGGATGCCGCGCAGCACCAGCAACTCCTCGACCGCGGACTGCATGCGGCGGTAGTAACCGGCCGAGCTGTGCGGATCTTCGGGTTTGTTCATGCGGCGCGCTCCAGCCAGTGCTGATAGATCTCGATTTCGACCACATCGTTCGGGCCGCCGACGTAATCGGCCCACAGCTCGCGCGAGGCGAAACGCACCCGGTACAGGGGCTGCGCCGGCAGGCCGGCGCGGTTGTAGGCCAGTTCCTCGGGATTGGCGAAGGCGCCGCACAGGCGCTCGATCACGCCGACCCGGCCGCGACAATAGTGGGGTGTGCGCACGTGGCCCGGCGGGTGCTGCTTGCGCACCCGCACCCGCTCGCCTACGGCGAATGCGGGCGCTAATTCCTGGCTGGAGACAGTCTCAGCCATGCTGTTCACGCGCCTCGATCTCGGCCATCTTGCGGCCGAGTTCGTCGATGTTGATCAGCCCGCGTTGCAACAGGGTCTGGGTGACACCATGCATCCAGCGCTCGTAGTAACCATATTCGTCGTAAGCGACGGCGCCGAGTTCTTCGATGTTGCGCCGCATTTCGTCGACCGTGATCGCCTTGGCGCGGCCGTTGAGCAACTGCACCAGCGCATCGACGCGCTTCTCCCAGGCTTCGTACTCATGTTCGTCGCGCGCGCAGCGCCCCGCGGGGCGTCCGCCTAGATCGTGATGCCGGTGGCCGGGATTGTCCATGGGGGCGGAAAGACTTATGGGAACGTTTACGAATCTGCGTAAAGAAAGCCGGTCGCCCGGCGCATTGCACTGCACGATGATGATACTGGAAATCACGCCTGCCGCATGCGAACTCCGCGGCCTTGTACCTACTTGCGCGCCGCAATCGGCTAGCGCTGCTTGCCCGCAAAGAGTTCAGGCAATCCGGTAGCGAGAATCGGCAACCAGGCGATGGTCAGGGTGCCAAGGAAAATCGCAAACAGCGCCGGCAGCACCGAGACGGCGATGTAGCGGATCGGTTTGTTGAACATGGCGGAAGCGAAATAGATGTTCATGCCCGCCGGCGGGCACAGGAAACCCATTTCCATCGCCGCCAGGAAAATAATGGCGAAATGCACCGGGTCGATGCCGTAGGCAAGCGCCACCGGCAACAACAGTGGCACCAGAACCACGATGGCCGCGAAGATTTCCATCAGGGCGCCGGCAATCAGGAGAAACACGCACAGCGCCAGCAGGAATACGAATTTGTTGGGAATCACCGCCTGCACCCATTCGATGGCGGCATCAGGTACGCCGGCGTCGACCAGGTAGTTGGTCAAGCCTAACGCCATGCCCAGTATCAGCATGACCCCGCCGATGACCTGAACGCATTCGGTCAGGCATTTGCGCAGGGTCGGCCAATCCAGTTCACGGTGCGCAATGGCTTGTGTAGCGATCGCGTAAGCTGCAGTCAGAGCCGCGCTTTCGGTCGGCGTGGCCAGGCCACTGACGAGTGATCCGATGGCGACGATGGGCGCCGCGATTTCCCACTTCGCAAGCCAGGCGGCGGCAAGCACTCCGCCGGCATGCGGACGCGGCGGCTGCGAAGCCGCACCAGGGGCTGCGAGCCCGTCGCGCTTGAGGTAGCCGCCGAATATCAGCAGGAACAGCACCATCACGCCAGCCGGCACCAGGCCGGCCAAGAACATGGTGTTGATCGGCACGCGGGCGATGATGGCCACCATGATCAAGGGTACCGAAGGCACCAGCAGCACGCCCAGGGCACTGGCACTGGTCACCAGGCTGATGCCGCGTCTTTCCGGATAGCCGGCGTTGGTCAGGAGCGGCAGCAGCAAGCCGCCCAGCGCCAGGATGGTCACCCCGCTGCCACCGGTCAGGGCGGTAAAGAAGGAGCAAAGAATCGCCGAGGCAATCACCGTGCCGGCAGCGCCGCCGCCGAACAGCGCGACGAACACCGCCCCCAGGCGTCGCGCCGCGCCGGTGCGCGCGAAGATCAGCCCGGCGAGCGTGAATAGCGGCAGCGCCGGCAGCGAGGGGTTGACCGTGATCTGATAGTGCGACAGTGGTATCGATGCCAGCGGCTGGCCGTGCTGCCAGAACAAGGCCAGCGCCAGCCCGCCCAGCACCGCGAATATCGGCGCGCCTGCCAACAGCGCAATCACCAGCCACAGCGCCGCCGGCCACAGGGCAATGGCACTGCCGTCGAACCGTCCTGCCAGCAGCAAGCCGCAAGCGGGCAGCAACAGGGCGCAGGCAAGCTTCGACCACATGGCCCCGCCACAGCGCGCGCCGAGCCGCAATCCAAGCAGCAGGAAGCCGGCTGGCATCGCCAGTTGCACCCACCAGACCGGAATGCCGTAGGCGAGTTTGTGCCCTGCCTCGATTTCGCTGGCGACAAAACGCCAGCTCGCCTGCGCCAGCAAGCCGCACATGATCGCAGCACTGCCGCGCGCGAACGCCTGGACCGCCGCTTGCGTGCGCGCGTCGCCCAAGCCGGCGAAACCGCTGCCAAGCGTGGTCAGGTGTCCGCCGCGTTCCGCCGCCACCGCGCCAAACATCGCCAGCACCAGTCCGAGGTGCTGAACCACCACCGGCGCGTTGGTGATGCCACGGCCCAGCAGCGGCCGCAACACGATTTCGATCAGCGGAATCAGCAGCATCAGCGCCAGCGCCGCCGACGCCAGCAGATCGTCAAACCGACCCAGACCGCGCAGGCGGCTCCAAGGCAGTGCCGCCAAGCTACTTGCCCTTCCCGGCGCGGTACGCCCGCAGATGCATGAAGACCTCGTCGAAGGTCTCGGCCGGCACCATCGCGCCGCGAATGCGCGGGTACAGCTTTTCAGCCAGGTCATTCCACTCGCGCATCTGCTCCGGGTTCGGTCGGTTGACCACCAGACCGCGCTTCTTCATGGCGTCGACCGCTTCATCCACTTCCTGCCGTGCCTTGCTGCGGATCTGGCTGCCGGCCTTTTCGCCCGCGGTGCGCAGTGCGCTCTGCACCGCGGGAGACATGTCGTCCCATGCCTTCCTGGTCACGATGAGCGCGCCTACGATCGGGGCCCAGTTGATCTCCAGCATGTTGGGCGCGGTGTTGAAGATCTGGCTTGCCAGGGCGAAATAGGGCGTCGAGGGCACTACATTGATCATGCCGGTCTGGATCGCCGGCAGGATGTCAGCGGTTTCCAGCGGTACCGGCGTATAGCCCAGGCTTTTCATGATGGCCTGCTGCTCGGCCTCTGAACCCCAGGCGAAGAACTTCATCTTCTTGTAGTCATCGGGGCGAAACGCCGGGTCCTTGGAGAAGAATCGCACCCAGCCGGCATCGCCCCAGGCGAGCACCACAAAGCCCTTGTCCAAAAACTTCTTCTCCATGGCCGGTCGCATTTTCTCGCGCACAAAATCGACTTCCTCCCAGTTCCGAAACAACAGCGGCAGGCTTTGAAGCGCACCGATCGAAGGCTCGATCTCATGCAGGCCGACCACCGAGAGCAGGGCGCCCTGCAACTGGCCGATGCGCATGCGGCGTGCCAGCTCGGCTTCGCCGCCCTGGCTGCCATCGGTAAACACCAGGTACCTGGCGTTGCCGCCCTGCGCGGCGCGCCACGTTTCGCCGACTTCCTGCAGTTGACGGTGATACAGCGAGTTTTTCGGCACCAGGGTGCCGATGCGCAACTGCTTGTCGGCGGCGAAGCTGCCGTTGGCGCTCATCAGCGCAAGGCAGAAGAGCGTGGCTTGTGCGAGTGTTCGCATGGTCTTCCTTCGCGTGGTCATCAAGGGTCGTTGGATCAAGGCCTGCCCCGGTCAGAACAGGTCGTCGGCGCTGTCGAGCAGCCATTGCGCGCGTTCGCGCATGACTTCGTTTTGCAGATCGCGGCGCGCATCGCTGGCAGCCAAGGCCTGGCGCAACAGGGCCTCGAATGCGAGGCGGTCGCTGGCCGGCAAGGCCACGCCTTCAGCCTTGGCGACGAATGCGCCGGCATTGCGGCCCGCGCCGGCGGCGATGGCGCGATCGAAATAGGCCAGCGCCTGCGCGGCTGAACCGCCGGGGCGGGCGGCTTCAAAGCTCCCCATCAGGCTGGAGAGCGCACCTTCGCCGTGATCGGGTGCCTGCTCCCACGCTATGCGCGCCAGGCGCATCGCCAGCGGCAGGTCGGCCACCGTGTCCGGATCATCCTTCGAAAGCGAGATCAAACCGCCCCAGGATGCCGCCGCCCAATAGGCAACACTGATTTCGTCGGCGCCAAGTTGCGGCCAGAGCGCCTTGTCCGGGCTTGCCAGTGCGCGCGCGAAGCCGGGTTTGCGTTGTTCGAGCGCGGCCATGGCGTGGCCGTTTGCGCGGCGATAAAGCCGCGCGGCGCGCTCCCGCAGCTTCTGGGCGGCGCGCGCATTGGTGGCCTCAAGGCGGTCAGCCTCGAAGGCCACGAATGCATACGAATATTGTGTGAAACCGCCGGCGACCGCGTCAGCCAGCTTGAGGTTGCCCGGCGTCTCGCGCAAAATCGCCTCGGAAAGCTTCAGATAGAAGGCACCGGCTTCGCGCGCCAGGAGCACATCGTCTTCGGTCGCGCGGCCCTGGTTCGCCAGCTCGTCTGCAACGCCCTGGATGATCAGGTGGCGTGGCGAACAGGCGCCCAACAACAGCCCGAGCAAAAGAACCGCGGCGCGCTGTGCCAGGCATGCGAAGGCGGTGCGGCGGCGCGGGGGTTTCGGTGTCAACTCGCTCTTCTCGTGTTACGCGGCCGACGGCGGGAAAGACTGGCCTGTCACGACACGGCGCCGCCCCAAGTGATGGCGGACACCGGTCAAAACAACGAGCTTAGCCGCCGCTTGTGAATCTGGCATGACAAACGGCGATCATCCCGGCGCGTTGCGCCGCGCAGGCTTCTAAGCTCAGGCGATCGAGCGGGCGCCGCGCCGAAGGCGCCCGCGGTAGGGTGCGGATGGCACCACGCTGGCCACGCGAAAGCGCAATGGCAGGAACACGTTGGTGCTGACCGGTTCGAGTTGATGGTCCAGCAGGCATTCACCACAGGTAGCGTACCAGTAACCTTCAGTCAGGCGCGGACGGTTGAGCGGAATCGGAAACTTGCAGGCATGGCAGTAGAGAACTTGCATGTTGCACCTCTGACTTTTGTACGGGTCGGCGACACATAAGGGCTTGAATGGTGCGCTTCAAATGTGCAGTTTTCATGACAGGAACCGACCAGGCGATTGTGGCGGCGGCGCTTCACAATCGTTGACGATTGCCGAATCCCGGCGTTTGCGATGTCGGGTCAGGCGGCGTAATCCAGCACCGCGAAAAAGTGGCAGGCGGTGCCGGCCACCACGAAGCAATGCCACACCGCGTGCGCGTAGACAAGCCTCGAATCGAGCATGAAGAACACCACCCCGCCGCTGTAGGCCAGGCCGCCCGCGACCAAGAGGGCCCGGGTATCCGGCGGCAGGTGCGCCAGCAATGGCAGCGCGGCCGCAAGCACCAGCCAGCCCAGCACCAGATACAAACCGGTGGAGAGCCAGACGTGGTTGAGGCGCCCGCAGGCCTTGAGCGCGACGCCGGCCAGTGCCAGCGACCACACCAGGGCGAACATCGCCCAGCCGTACACGCTTGAGAGCGAGCCCAGTGCAAACGGGGTGTAGCTGCCGGCGATGAAGATGTAGATCGCGCCGTGATCGAGTTTGAGAACAATGCGCTTGGCGCGCCCTGCCGGCAGCGCGTGGTACAGGGTCGAAGTCGAGTAGAGCAGCACCATGGTCAGGGTGAACACCGCCACGCCGATGATGCTGGCCTGTCCGCGCTGGCTGATCGCGGCGATCATGAGTGGCCCGGCCGCCAGCGCGGCCAGAAGCGCCACGCCATGACTGACGCTGTTGGCGATTTCCTCACCGCGGCTTTGCGCGCGGGTCGTCATGGTGCGGCTTGTGGCCTGGCGCGCCACGGGAAGGCAACGGCCATTTCACATTGAAGCCGGCGTCGCGCCGGCGTCGGCAAGCGCGGCAGCTTGGCCAGGCGGCAGGAAGCGGGTCGGGCACCAGGCTGCATCGCGGTCTTCCGGCGTGGCCTTCACTCAAATTGCTAGACGTTATCGCGGTTACATGACACCGGTGTGAAGCGGCCCAGGCGTGCCGGGCCACGCAAGGGCCCCGGCGTTCCGTGCAGGTCTCGGCATGGGTCATTCCCGGCTATGCTTCGGTCCTCGCTCAGGCCTGTCGCAAAGACCGGCCCGGAAAACGAGTTCAGCCACCGTTTCGGAAATCGCCCATGCTCGTCAGTTGTGTAGCGTACGCAGACGGCCGCAAGCTCGCCGACATCTTGCCCGATGAAATCAGCGATTACCTGCTGCGCCCGGAATGCTTCGTCTGGGTCGGCTTGAAGGACCCCGGCCCGGGCGAGCTGGCGGCGATGCAGCATGAATTCGACCTGCACGAACTGGCGGTGGAAGATGCGCGCCACGGCCATCAGCGGCCCAAGGTCGAGGAGTACGGCGAGTCGCTGTTCGCCGTGCTGCACATGATCGAGGCGGAGGGCGCCGAGCTGGTGGTGGGCGAGCTCGACATCTTCGCCGGGCGCAACTACATCTTGTCGGTGCGCAACCGCGCCAAGAAGGGCTTTGTCGATGTGCGCGCGCGTTGCGAACGCGAACCGCATCTGCTGCAGAACGGCTCCGGCTTCGTGCTCTATGCCCTGATGGATTCGGTGGTGGACCGCTACTTCCCGCTGCTCGACCTGCTCGAGACCGAGCTGGAGATGCTGGAGGGGCGCATGTTCGCCGGCGGCGCGGCGCGCGCCAATATCGAGGCCATGTACGGGCTCAAGCAAAAGCTGATGGTGTTGAAGCATGCGGTCGGGCCGCTGTATGAGGGTGTGGGCAAACTCTACGGCGGGCGCGTGCCCAAGGTGTGCGCCGGTTCGCAGGAGTATTACCGCGATGTCTACGACCATTTGTCGCGGCTCAACCAGTCGATCGATTCACTGCGCGAAATGGTGACCACGGCGCTTTCGGTCAACCTGTCCCTGATCGCGCTGCAGGAAAACGAAACCACCAAGCGCCTGGCGGCCTGCGCCGCACTGGTCGCGGTGCCGACGCTCATCGCCGGCATCTACGGCATGAACTTCAAGCACATGCCGGAGCTCGACTGGCAGTTCGGCTATCCGCTGGCGGTGCTGATGATGGTGGCCATCGATACTTACCTGTTTTTCCGCTTTCGCAAGTCGGGGTGGTTGTAGCCGTGCCGGAGGGCGTGCACCGATGAGTCGCCGGCGGGCGCTGTGGTGCGGATTTCTGTGGCTTTGCGCCGCCCTGTCGGGGCCGCTGTATGCGCTGGACCGTTCGCAATTGGCGGTGATCATCAACACCCGCGACCCCTTGAGTGTAGCGATCGGCGAGTATTACGCCGCCCGGCGTTCGCTGTCGTTCCAGAACATCATCCGGGTGGAATTCAACCCGGGCGCAACCAACATGCCCGCCAGGGAATTCGAGGCGATAAAGGCGCTGGTCGACCGTCAGGCGCGGCCGGGCGTGCAGGCCTTCGCCCTCACCTGGGCCGCGCCGTACCGGGTGGATTGCATGTCGATCACCTCCGCCTTCGCCTTCGGCTTCGACGCGGCCTACTGTGCCGAGGGCTGCAAGACCACCCAGCCCAGCGCGCTTTTCAATTCAAACGCGCGCCTGCCCTTCACCCAACTCGGCGTACGCCCGACCATGGCGCTGGCGGCACGCACGCTTGAGGAAGCGAAAGCCCTGATCGATCGCGGTGTCGAGTCCGACGGCAGCATGCCGGCCGGCACCGCCTACCTGCTTTCGACCTCGGATGCCGCGCGCAACGTGCGCCACCTGCTCTATCCGATGTTAGAGGCGGTGCTGAAGAACCGCCTGGGCATGCAGCAGCTCAAGCAGGACGCGCTCAGCGGCGCGCGCGACGTGCTGTTTTATTTCACCGGCCGTGTGCAGGTCGAGGGTCTTGAGAGTCTGGGCTTCCTGCCGGGCGCCATCGCCGACCATCTCACTTCCGCCGGCGGCATGCTGACCGACAGTTCGCAAATGAGCGCCATGCGCTGGCTCGAAGCCGGCGCCACCGGCAGCTACGGCACAGTGGTCGAGCCGTGCAACCTGCTGCAGAAGTTTCCGCACCCCGCGCTGGTGGTCGAACGCTACCTGCGCGGTGAAACCCTGATCGAGGCCTACTGGAAAAGCGTGATGATGCCGGGCCAGGGAATCTTCATCGGTGAGCCGCTGGCGGCCCCATTCCGCCAGGTGCGTGGCGCCGCGCGGCGCGAATAAGGGCAGGCACTGAACAAGCCTGCAGGCCTACAACTGCTGCTTGACCACGCTATCGCCTGCGCCAGCGCAGCCGCAGCGCAATCTTCGTCCAACAGCTTGCCGGTGCTGCCATCTGTTGATGATCAGCCGCGGTCACTCCAACCGGGCTCGCCGGTACCGCCGCTGACGTTGGCGATCACCGCGACGCCGGCCGCCATCGCTTCGATCGCCAAGCGAACCGTTTTGCGCAGCTTGCGAGGCGATGGCGGAACGCTGCCCGGCTGGGCTCGTTGTCCCGCAACGCGACGGGGTCGGCGTCACGTCTGCGGCCAATGTGCGCCAGCGCACTTACTGCCAGGGGCAAGATGCCGAGAATGTCGGCGCAGCATGTGCTGGTCCGCCTTGCGGAGCGATCGGCCATGTTGCCCGCTTGGCCGCGCGGCGAAGGCGAACCGGCGGATTGGATCAACAAGGGATGTCGACCAATGACCGAATCCGCGGCACAGGCAGGACTGGAGGCCAAGCCGGAGGCAATTGCGACCGAGTCGATGGAGTGGAGCCGGCGCGCACGTCGCTGAACATGCCGGTGGACATCCGCAGCGTTTCGCTGGCCGTGCTGGCGACTCTGGGGTGCGTATTCATGCTGCGCTGGGCCGGCGCGGTATTCATTCCGGTCATGGTCGGCATGTTGTTCAGCTATGCGCTTTCGCCGCTGGTCGATTGGCTGCAACTGCGTCGCATTCCACGAGCGTTGAGCGCCGCTTTTCTGGTCTTGGGCATCGTGGGCGGGGTCGGAACCTCGGCCTGGCTCTTGAGCGACGACGCCAGCAAGTTGGTCGAGCTGCTGCCGACCGCGGCCGAGAAGCTGCGCGACTCGCTGCGCAAAATGCCCGGCGGCGCGGCCAATCCCCTGGCGACCGTGCAAAAGGCCGCCTCCCAGCTTGAGCAGGCCGCAGAGGAAACAGCAAGTGGCGCGCCGCCCAGGCGTGGTGTGCAGCGGGTGCAGATCGAAAAGCCGAAATTCGACATCAAGGACCATCTGTGGAGCGGTACCCTGGGGCTGATTGGCATGCTGACCCAGGCCGCAATGGTTGCGCTGATCACCTTCTTCCTGATGGCCTCGGGCGACAGCTTCAGGCGCAAACTGGTGCGGCTTGCCGGCCCCACCCTGAGCCGCAAGCGGATCACGCTGCAGGCCTTGAACCAGATCAACGAGCAAATCCAGCGCTACATGCTGGTGCAGTTGTTCACCAGTGTCCTGGTCGGAGTCGCCACCTGGCTGTGCTTCCTGGCGATTGGCCTCGAACACGCGGCGGTGTGGGGCATCGCTGCCGGTGTACTCGATCTGGTGCCTTACATCGGCAGCATGGTGATCACCGGCGGGTCGTCCCTGGTCGGGTTTCTGCAGTTCGGTACGCTGGAGATGGCAATGTTGGTGGGCGGCACCTCCGCGCTGATCCATTTTTGCGAAGGCTTCCTGCTCACCCCCTGGTTGACCAGCCGGGCCAACCAGATGAGTCCGGTCGCGATCTTCATCGGTGTACTCGCATGGGGCTGGTGATGGGGGGTATGGGGGCTGCTGCTCGGAGTGCCGATCCTGGTGGTGATCAAGGCGATTTGCGACCGCGTCGACGACCTCAAGCCGATTGGCGAATTTCTCGGCGCCTGAGGCCGCGAGAGCAGCACGTCATCGCGCGCCGGCGGGCCAGGCGGTTGCGCCGCAGGAGACTGGCCCGGGCACAATGGAATGCGAGAGATTCGAGGGCCCCATGTGTGCTTGCGCACAGATCGGCGGGCGCGCGTGGACCTAAGCTTTGTTGCCGCGTTCTACCAGACCAACACCGTCGTCCGCCACCGCCTGTGACGGCACGCGCGGCCCTGGGGCCTGCGCCGCGGGGTACGACAGTCGCCGCCCGCTCGAATGTGCGCTTTGCGTGTGAAGGCTACGGCCCATGAAAGGGATGCACTTGAATTTGCGACAAATCTCCCTGCCGCGCGGCACAGAGCGCCTGCTTTCACGCGAGCGTGCCAATCGTAAGGTGGTTGCTCTGGTGTCGCCATGGTTGGACGCGGTGTTGTCGAGCGGCAAACGAGTGCCGCTGACTCTGCCAGCGGTATCGCATTTCAGTGGCAGCGCCAAGGCGACCGAGGGTGTGCTTGAAATGCAGCTCTGGAGCCCGCTGGGCGCCTTTCGCGCCGAGCGGCCGCATCCGGGAAAGACCGCGTTGATGGCCACTATCGGTGTCGCACGCGACCCCGCGGCCGGCGACGCATTGTGGGCCTCCTTGTTGACGCAGGCTGGGTCGGGCTGGCGCGAGGCGCCGATCACGCCGTGGTGCGGTGTGGTTCCCAAGGCGGAGGGTCTGGTTGGTCACGCCGGCGCCTCGTGCTGGCTGCCCGAACTGCACAGCAGCATCGCCTTCGCGTGGCTGGCGAAATGAACGACACGCCGCTTCGCGACTTGCCGTTGCCAGCCAAAGCCTGTGCGTGGCGCGCGCCGGCATATCAGCCCAAGTCCACGATGCAGCGCGATCGCGCATCCACGCCGGTTGCCGCGCCGCGGCTCACGCTGTGTCAAAAGCTGCCGCGATGGGCTCTTTTGCTGGCTTTGTGCGCCGCCCAGCCGACGTCACCAATCCTGGCCCAGGATGGCGGCGTCAGCGTGCGTGGCGAGTCCAAGCTTGCCAAGCTGGTGCCGGCCGCCGATGTCGAACAGGCGGCGGCCCAGCAGTATGCAGCGCTCAAGCAGGAGGCAGCGCAAAAAGGCATGCTTGCCGCGCCCAGCGACCCGCAATTGCAGCGGGTTCGCGCAGTGGCGCAGCGCATCATGCCATTCGCAGCGAAATGGAATTCGCGTGCCAGCAGCTGGAAATGGGAAATCAACCTGCTCAGGAGCAACCAGATCAATGCCTTTTGCATGCCCGGCGGCAAGATCGCCTTTTACTCCGGCATCATCGATAACCTCAAGCTCAGCGATGACGAAATCGCCATCGTCATGGGCCATGAAATGAGCCACGCGCTGCGTGAACACTCTCGCGCGCGACTGGCGCAGCAGGCCGCCACCAACATCGGGGCCAGCCTGTTGTCGCGGATATTTGGCTTCGGCGATGCCGGCAATGCGGTCCTGGGCGCATCGGCCAGCCTGATCGGACTGCGCTTCTCGCGCGATGACGAAACCGAGGCCGACGCGGTCGGGCTCGAACTGGCCGCGCGCGCCGGTTATGACCCGCGCGCCGGCGTCAGTCTGTGGCAAAAAATGCAGGCCTCGCACAGTGGCGGGCCGCCGCAGTGGCTGTCGTCGCACCCGACTGATGGCGATCGGGTGGCGGAGATCCAGCGCCGTCTGCCTGAGGTGATGCCGCTTTACGAGAACGCGCGGCGGCGTTGAAGCGCAAGGCGTGGCTTTCCGTGGCTCCAGGCGAGGCTTGTGGCCCGACGTCAGATGACGCAACAATGAAATCCGCAAGTGCGCATGCGGGCTGACGCGATGGAGACTCCGCAAGCGCCGTGCGCGGCCGACATTTGGGCCAATTGGCGGGATGCCGGGTTTTTCGCCGCACATCCGCCAATAGCGGCGCTGTACGAGCGCCTTGGCATGCAGGCCCGCACCTTGCTCAGGCTTGACGACCTGCTGGCCGAGGCACGGCCTGGCGATGTGGCCAAGGTATTGATCTCGGCCACCGCGTTCCCCGGCAGTCCGGTAGACAACGACGCGATCGCGCCACCGGTGGCGCGCGCGCCGCGGCTTCTGGTCGGCTGCGCCAGCGTCGACCCGCGCGACGGCATGCGTGCGGTGCGCGAACTGCGCCGGGCGGTACGCGAGCACGGCTTTCGCTCCCGCAAACTGCTGCCATTCCTGTACGACGCGGCGCCCAACGAGCGCATGTATTACCCGCTCTACGCCGAATGCGTCGAGCTGGGCATTCCGGTGCTGATACTGACCGGCCACACCGCGGTGCTGGCGCGTTCCGAGGTCGGCCGCCCTGCGCATCTCGACGACGTGGCGCTGTTTTTTCCGGAACTGACTATCGTCGCCGGGCACGCCGGCTATCCCTGGACCGACGAGCTGATTTCGTTGGCCTGGAAGCATGCCAATGTCTACATCGATACGTCCGGCCATCGGCCAAAGTACTTCCCGCCGCAACTGGTGCATTTCCTCAACTCCTACGGCCGCGACAAGGTGATGTTCGGCACCGGCTATCCGCTGATGGGCTATGTGCAACCGGTGGCGGAAATGCGCGCGCCGGGGCTGCGCCCGGAGGCGCTGGACCAGGCGCTATGGGCCAACGCGGCACGCATCTGGGGCTGGCAATGAACGCCGCGCTGCCGCCGCTGCTCGCCGGCCTGACCGTCCTCGACCTGTCATTGTTCGTAGCCGGCCCGTTCGGCTCGATGATCCTCGCCTACTTGGGCGCCGAGGTCATCAAGATCGAGCCGCTGGAAGGCGATCCGATTCGCGACAACCACATGAGCGTGCAGATTGAAGGCGAAAGCGCGCAGTTCCAGCGCTGCAACCGCAACAAGAAAAGCGTGTGCATCAACCTCAGGTCGGCTGCCGGCCGCGGGATTTTTCTCGACTTGATGAAGACCGTCGACGTGGTCTGCGACAACAACCGGCCGGGCGTGATGGCGTGCCTGGGCCTCGCCACCCGGCACTGGCGGCGCTGCATCCGGCCATCATCAGCGTCTCGGTCAGCGCATTCGGCGCCGATGGGCCGTTGGCCAGGAGTCCCGGCTACGACCTCATCGTGCAGGCGCTGGGCGGCGGCATGAGCCTGACCGTCCGCGCCGCGACCGGGCCGGCACACATTCCGTTCCACCTGGGCGACACCGCCGGCGGGCTGTATGGCGCCATTGCCATCCTGGCCGCGGTGGTCGAACTCAATCGCAGCGGACGCGGGCGCGCGCTCGAAATCGGCCTGCTCGATGCACAGTCCGCGCTGCTCGGCGACGAGGTGACCAATTGCGCCGCCAGCGGCGTGGTGCCGGCGCAGCATGGCGCCGGACATCCGCAACTGATGCCCTACCGTTCTTTCGTGGCCGCGGATGCGCCGCTGGTGATCGCGGCGGTCGGTGTGGAAAAATTCTGGATCAACCCGACCGCTGCGCTTGAGCGGCCGGATCTGGCTGCCGACCCGCGCTTTGCGGACAACACGCGACGGGTGGCCAACCGGGCGCTGCTCGAGAGCACGCTGGAGGAGGTCCTGCGCGGCAAGTCGCGCGACCATTGGCTGGCCAGACTGGCTGCGGCCGATGTGCCGAGTGCGCCGGTACTCGACGTGCGTGACGCGCTTGCCACCCGCAAGTGCGCCATCGCGAAACGGTCGCCGAAGCACGGCTCGCCGCCGGCGCTAAAGCGCACTACGCGCACGCCGATTCGCGAAGCAGGCGCGCCGCCCCATGCGGTATTGGCTGCGCCGCCGCGCGGCGCCCACACCCGTGCGGTGCTGGCACAACGCATCGGGTTGGATGCGCACAGTATCGACCGCCATATCCAGGCCGGAGTGATCCGGTAGCCGTAGCGCCTGATCGCCGACCTGCCCCCGTGCAGGCGCTGTTCGCGCCGCGCCCGGAACGTGATGCCCTATTCGGTACGCACACCCTTGCCAGGCACGAAGTTGGCCTCGATGCGAATGCCGTCCGGGTCCTCGAACAGCACCGAGTAGTAGCCCGGCGCCCACGGCGCCTGTTCCGGCGGATGCACGATGCGCGCCCCGATATCCACCAGAAACCCGTGCAGTTCATCGATGTCTTCGCGGGACCGGGCGCGAAAGCAGAAGTGATGCAGGCCGGCGCGCCCTTGCTCGAACGGTGCGCCGCCGAAGGCTGCGGCCGCCGGCGCGACCAGGATGCCGGTGCGACTGCCGACGCCATAGATGCGTTCGTCGCTGTCGAACATCAATTTCATTTCAAGCTTTTCGAACAGGCGGCGATAGAACGCGCGACAGGCCGGATACTCCCTGACGCTCAACTGGATGTGCGCGATGCCGTTCATTTCCATGGCCTGGTTCCTCCTGTTGCCGCTCAGCGCCGGTGCAGCGCAAGTCCTGCTGCGGCGTCGCCAAGCCCGGGCTTGAGCATCAGATCGTCGTCATAGTCGCCGCCGTTCTGGCTGCGAAAGGCGATCGGCGTGTCGGTGAAGAGGCCATCCAGGCGCGCGGTGTAGGCCTCGCACAGGGCCGCGAACTGCTCGTCGGCCACCCGGTTGGTGCCGTACGCGGCGAAGGTCGGCAGCACCTGCATGCCGGTGTAGAACAGGGTGCCGTGCGTCACCGGAAACAGCAGGTCTTCAAGCCGCCCGTTGACCCCGCGCTCCGAGAAGTGTGGCGCCTGGCCGCCGGCGGTCACCGCCAGCAGTGCCCGCTTGCCTTTGAGCTTTCCCTCGCCATAGCGACTGCTGTAGCGCACACCGGGCGCCGTCAGGCCATAGGCGAAGCCGTTGCTGAGCACGCGGTCGAACCAGCCCTTGAGCATGGCCGGCACGCCGAACCACCACAGCGGGAATTGCAGGATCACGGCATCGGCGCGCAACAACTTTGCCTGCTCGGCCAGGATGTCAGCAGTCAACGACCCGCCATCGGTGGCGCGGCGCGAGGCGGCGCCTACCGCCAGGCGCGCGCCGCGCTCCTCGGCCGGAAAGTCGTCGGCGTCGACCACCGCTTTCCACTTCATCGCGTAAAGATCGGATTGCTCGACCTGATGGCCCAATCGCTCGAGGACCAGAAGCGCATGGTCGCGCAGCGCGCCGTTGAGCGAACGCGGTTCGGGGTGGCAGGTAACAAGCAGGATGTTCATTGGTGAGGGTAGGCGGTGTTTTGGTGTTGCGGGGCGGTGCGATTCACCGATTGCCCGCGCGGTAGCACGACGTTAAACGGATTCTAACGGCGTCGGCACAGCGTCGCGCCGCTCGTGCTGCGCCGTGACATCGGCGCCGCCGGCAGGGGTACAGTGTCAGAACCGGTTGAAAATTGACCAGCCCTGCCGGTTGAGACTTGGCCATGCGCGGGACGCTGCAGCCTATTGAGCAGGGGGACAAACACCCTGGTCAATCTTCAACCGCAACTCTTGCGGTTTACTGGTCAAATGTCGACCGGCGTCAACAGGTGCGCCAGGCTTTCCACACAATCTCGTTCCACAAGGAGTCTCCCGATGTTCCGCGTCACCCCGCTCAAGTTTGCCGCCCTCATAGTCACCGGCCTCATCGCCTTCACTGGCAACGCCAGTGCGCAGACCACCCCTGCCGCGGTCGCCACAGAGAAGCCCTACGTGCCGCAATCGGGCCAGCGCGGCAAGGACGTGATCTGGCTGCCGACCCCGCAGGTGGTGGTCGACAAGATGCTCGAGATG
The DNA here is from genome assembly GCA_040382235.1 of Burkholderiales bacterium. Classification (GTDB taxonomy): domain Bacteria; phylum Pseudomonadota; class Gammaproteobacteria; order Burkholderiales; family JAEUOS01; genus JAEUOS01. The sequence goes on along the minus strand of JBEIFV010000031.1, from coordinate 17,226 downwards.
GCCAAGGTGACCCCGCAGGACGTGGTGATCGACCTGGGCTCGGGTGACGGCCGCACCGTGATCACCGCGGCCAGGCTGGGCGCGCGGGCGCTGGGCATCGAATACAACCCCGACATGGTCGAGTATTCCAAGCGTCAGGCGGCGGCCGCGGGCATGACCGGGCGCGCCAGCTTTGTCAAGGCGGACCTGTACGAGACCAGTTTCGCCGATGCCACCGTGCTCACCATGTTCCTCCTGCCCGAGATCAATCGCAAGCTGCGGCCGAAGATCCTCGAACTCAAGCCGGGCACGCGCATCGTTTCGAACACCTTCACCATGGCCGAGTGGAAGCCGGACGCCGAGGCGGATCTGCTGGGCCAGCCCGGCTGTGACATTTCCTTCTGCCGGGTGCTGCACTGGGTGGTGCCGCAGAAGGTTGAAGGCACCTATACCGTGGCGCAAGGGGAGGTCACGCTCCTGCAGGAATTCCAGATGCTCACCGGCACGCTCAAGCAAGGCACTACCGTGTTCACTCTCAATGGGCGCGTCTATGGCGAGCAGATCATGTTGAGTGCCGGCGACAGGCAGTATCGCGGCCGCCTCGCGGGCGGCAGGCTGGAACTGCGCGAGCTCTGACGGGCGGGGCGAGCGCTGTGCCTTGCGGCGACGCCCGGAGATCGGGCGCCAATCGACTGCCTTGACTGCGCCGCGCTACTCGCGCTCGTCGCCCGGCAACGGCGGCACACTTGGCACCTTGCGCAGGAACTTTTCGAAGTCCTTGCGTGAACCCTTCGCCGCTTCGCGTTTGAGGTGTTCGACGGTCAAAAACGAAGCCATTTTCTCGGCGGCCACGCTGGCGATGAACTGATTGACGGAAATGCCATCTCGCTTGGCCAGATCCTTGATGGTTTCATGCACTGAGTTGGGCAGACGTACGGTAAGTGCGGTCACGATCATTTTCCTTTCAGACTCTTCAAAAATTGCCCCGGCGCCTTCGCCTGCACACCCAGAGAGCGGGCGCGCGCGAAGTCCTTGAGATTGTGTGCCACCAAATACTTGGCCTCGGACGCGAAGGCGCGTTCAAGCACCATGTCGCGGTTTGGTTCGATCGCGAGCACTCGCCGCGATAACGCAGGTTTCCCAGTCGATCATAAAGGGCATGCTTTGTGCTGCCACGTCGGCCGGACTCACGCAGGCGCTAGTTCGGTGACGCTGCGCAATCGCCTGGCCATCGATTTCTTCGCGGTCTTTAGGTCGAAGTCGGTTTGCAGGTTCAGCCAGTATTGCGGCGTTTGACCAAACGCACGGCCAAACAACAACGCCAGCTCGGCGGTCACCGGGCGGGTGCCGCTGATGACATGCGAAATTCGCATCGGCGAGACGCCGACCGCAGCGGCGAAGCGCGCCTGGGAGAGACCGAACTGGTCAATCGCCTCCCGCAAAAAGGCGCCAGGGTGAACCGGTGGTAATCCATTTACGGGCATGCTTGCCTCCTTGGTCATTTCAGTGATAGTCCAGGATCTCTACATCAAATGCGTCGCCTGCTTCAAAACGGAAGCAGACGCGCCATTGGTCATTGATGCGCACGCTCCATTGCCCGGCCCGGCTGCCACGCAATGCTTCGAGCCGGTTCGAGGGAGGTACGCGTAAATCCTCTACTCGCGTAACCGCGTTTAGCTGCGTCAATCGCATGACTGCTCGCGCGCGAATCGGTGGCGGCAACCGACGCGACTTGCCAGTAGCTGCGAATTGCTCCGTATCGCGGTCGGCAAAAGTGCGGATCATGTTCGAATTATAAACAAAACGTTTAGATTTATCCAGTTGACGTACGCGCCGCGTCGGCGGCGAATGCTCGAACGCCTGCCGCTCAAGGCTTGCCCCGGAGGCCTGCAGGCTGTGCCGAAATCAGGCGCTCTTCACTCGCGCACAAAAAGTCCCGAGGTTTAACCCTTTTTGGCGGTACCACGCGTTTGAGGCGATGTCACCACCAACTCCTTGAAGGAAACTGATCATGTCTCGCAACTCTTCGCTCGCACGCACGTGCATTGCAGCAATCCTCACCTTCGGCGTCCTGTCGCCACTGCCGGCCGCAGCCGTCGGCACCCTGGCCGACATCAGCGTGATCGACCGCGCCACCGGCCGGACCTTGCCGATCCACCAGCATCAGGGCCGCTACTGGGTGGCCGGCCAACCCGGCAGCCGCTACGCGGTGCGGGTGCACAACAAGAGCGGCGGCCGCCTGATGTCGGTGATCGCGGTCGACGGCGTCAATGTGGTGAGCGGCGAGACCGCGGGCATCGAGCAAACCGGTTATGTGTTTTCGCCCTGGGAGCGACATGACATCGCCGGCTGGCGCAAGAGCCAGGCCCAGGTGGCGGCGTTCTTCTTCACGCCGATCGCCAATTCCTACGCGGCGCGTACCGGCCGGCCCGACGATGTGGGCGTGATCGGGGTGGCGCTGTTTCGCGAAAGGCCGCCGACGGTATCGAATATCGCGCCGCCGCGGCCGGTGCCTTATGGCCGGCGCGACAGCAGCGGCGCCGGCAGCAGTGCAGATTCGCGCGAACGCGCCGAGGCGCCGGCCGCGCCGTCAGCCCAGGCCGGCCCGTCCGGCAGCCTCGGAGCTGCCGACAAGCCGGTGGCTGAAAGCCGCGCAGCGGCACCGCAGCAAGCGGAGAAGAAGCTCGGTACCGGCCACGGCGCGCGCGAGTCCGCATGGGTCGAGTACACCGCGTTTCAACGTGCGCAGGACACGCCGGACGAAGTGATCACGATTGCCTACGACTCGCGCGAGAACTTGATCGCCATGGGGGTGATTCGTGAACCTCGCGTGCCGCAGCGGCCACGCCCGTTTCCCGGGCAGCCGGAAATCGGTTTCGTGCCGGATCCGCCGCGCGCCTGGTAGAGCCGGCCAACCCTGCCTGCGCCGTGCGCGCAGGCAGGCGATAGTCGCCGCATCAAAACAATGGAGACATCCAGATGCGGTCATTGCAAATTTTCGCGGGCTACCTGTTGGCCGCGCTTGCCGGCACGGCGGTGGCGCAGGACTACCCCAACAAGCCGATCCGCCTGGTCGTGCCCTTCGCCACCGGCGGGGTCACCGACACCACCGCGCGCGTGATGGCCGACAAGCTGTCGCAACGTCTTGGCCAGAACGTGATCGTCGAGAACCGCGCCGGCGGTTCGGGCAATCCCGGCACCCAGTACGTCGCCCAGTCGCCCCCCGACGGTTACACCTTGCTGCTGGCCTTCGACGGCACCATGGTGATCAACCCGTTCGTTTTCACGAAAATCCCGTTCGATACGGTCAAGGATTTCGTGCCCGTCACCAAACTGGGTGATGCCGCACTGGTGCTGGTGGCCCACCCCGGTCTCGGGGTGAAGAATTTTGCTGACCTGATGGCCTATTCAAAGGCCAACCCCGGCAAACTCTCATTCGGCCACTCCGGCACCGGCGGCACCACCCATGTGGCCGGTGAACTGCTCAAGCAGCGTACGGGCCTTGACATGACGCACATTCCCTACAAGAGCGGCGGCCAGGCGGTGATTGACGCCATCGGCGGCCAGGTGCCGCTGGCCTACTCGGCGGTGGCGGGTGCGCATGCGCATGTGAAAACCGGCAAGCTGGTCGGCGTCGGGGTTTCGATGCCGCGCCGCGTCAGTTCGCTTCCCGACGTTGCGACCTTCATCGAGCAGGGCGTCGCCGGCTTCGACGTGTCTTCCTGGGTCGGCATCATGGCGCCGGCCAAAACCCCGAAGACGGTGACCGACAAACTGGGCGCCACCATCGCCGCGGTGCTCAAGGAGGCGGACGTGCGCGAGCGCTTTGCCACTTTGGGGGTTGAACCGGTGGGCAACACCTCCGAGCAATTCGGCGAGCAGATCAAGGTCGACCTGGCGCGCTGGCAAAAGGTGGTCGAGGCCGCCAAGATCAAGCAGGATTAAACGCGTGAGCATGCCCGCACGGCCGAAGGGTGCGCTCAGCCTCTCTTGGGAAGGATGTCACGCAGTGACGGAAGGGTAAGTCAATGACAAACGCAATCGATTTTCCAGACGGCGGTTATCGCTATGTGCCGGGCGTGTTCCAGTATTCGGCCGGGGTCGCGGCACAGCCCGGTTTCGCCATCGAGCGGGCGCGATTCGCGGAGGTGGTGCCGCTGGATCAGGGCTTCCTGCGCATTGAAGCCCACCTGAAAAGCATCGGCCGGCCGCTGACCGCCTTTTGCGCCTGCGAATTACGCTCGCCGGCGCCGTTCACCGAGCAGGGTTTTGTCGACTTCAACCGCATTTACGTCGGCACGCTGGAACGCTGGAACGTCATGCGTGATGGTGTCAATCCGGTGGCGCGCAGCAATGTGTGCCCGGAAATAAATCCACCGGCAGCGCCCGGCTTTTATGCCTTTTCGTACACCGTGGCGGCTTCCGGCGGCGGCTTTGTGGTGGCCGGTAGCGGCGAGGCTGCCGAGGGCCACAAGGACTATCGCAGTGTGACGGTGCGCCCAGGCGAAACCACGCCGGACGCCATGCTGGAAAAGGCGCGCTGGGTGTTGGGCGAGCAGGAGCGGCGCCTGGCGGCCTTAAGCGCCGGCTGGCGCGATGTCACCGCGAGCCAGGTCTACACGGTGTATGACATTCACCCGTTCATGGGTTCCGAACTGGTGCGGCGCGGTGCGGCTGCCGCTGGCATCACCTGGCAGTACTGCCGTCCGCCGGTGGCCGGGCTCGACTACGAAATGGATTGCCGCGGCGTGGCCCGCGAGATCGTCATCTGACAACAGCATCACATAGCGAGACATCGGCACATGAAAAAAGCAAAGTCGAAACCCACCGCGCCGACCTTCACCGCGCTTACCTACACGGTCGCCGGCCGTATCGCCACCATCACGCTGAATCGCCCCGAGCGCCTCAATGCGATCAATGGCGCCATGCCGGGCGAGATTCGCGCCGCCGTCGAGGCCGCCAACGCTGACGATGCGGTGCATGTGATCGTGCTCAAGGGGGCCGGCAAGGCCTTTTGCGCCGGCTACGACCTGAAGGAATACGCCGAAGGTGACAAGACCAACGTCTACACCCAGGCAATGCCGTGGGACCCGATGGTCGACTACAAGTTCATGAAGAAGAACACCGAAGACTTCATGAGCCTGTGGCGCTCCTACAAGCCGACCATCGCCAGGGTGCACGGCTATGCGGCGGCCGGCGGCAGCGACATCGCCACCTGCTGCGACTTCATCGTGATGGAAGACAAGGCGCGCATCGGCTACATGCCGGTACGCGTGTGGGGCTGCCCGACACCGGCCATGTGGGTGTACCGGCTGGGCGCGATGCGTGCCAAGCGCATGATGTTCACCGGCGATTTGATCGATGGCAAGACCGCGCTTGAGTGGGGGCTGGCGACCGAGATCGCGCCACTGGCCAAGCTCGATGCGGCGGTTGCGAAGCTGGCCATGCGCATGGCGGGCGTGCCAAAAAACCAACTGATGATGCACAAGCTGGTGATCAACCAGGCCATCGAGCACATGGGCCTGGAACAGACGCAGATGTTCGCCACAGTGTTTGATGGCATCACGCGTCATTCACCCGAAGGCCTGTGGTTCAAGCGCTATGCCGAGGAATTCGGTTTTCCGGCGGCGGTGGAATGGCGCGACAGCGGGCGCCCCCTGCCCGAGCCCGGGCCCGGCAACATGGGTGAGGCCTTCATGGTGCCACCGGCTCGCGGGGCGCGCTCGCAGTGGTCAAGCGATGTCACCGGCAAGCGCGCCAAGGCGGGCCCCAAATCGCCATCCAGGGCCAAGCCAAAGAAGCCGAAGAAAAAGTAGGTATGCAACACAGCGAGCAAGTGGCGCTGATCCGGCGCATCTTCGACCATATGCAGGCCGGCACAACCGATCGTGGTGCCGCGGCCAAGAGTCCGGTGACCCGTTACCTGTCGCCGCAGCGCCTGGCTCGCGAGCAGCGGATGATTCGCAGCCTGCCGGTGATGATTTGCGCGTCTTCCAGCGTGGCGCAACCGGGTGACTGGTTCGCCCACGACCTGTCGGGCGTGCCGCTGGTGGTGGTGCGCAGGCAGGACGGCGTGCTGAGCGCATACATCAACGCGTGCCGCCATCGTGGTGCGCGCCTGGTCGAAGCGGCTTGTGGCAGCGGGCGCCGCAACTTCGTCTGCCCCTATCACTCGTGGACCTACGATCTCGATGGTGCGCTGCGCGGCCTGCCGCACCCGCAGGAGTTTCCCGACCTCGATCGCGCACAGCACAGCCTGGTGGAATTACAAGTGGCCGAGGCCTGCGGCCTGGTCTGGGTGGTGCCAAGCGTGGGGTCGGCTGTTGATATCCGTGCCTGGCTGGGCCCGATGGCCGACGACCTGCAATCCTTCGGTTACGACCGTTTTGTGGCCCACGATACGCGCCGTTTCGATTCGAAACACGACTGGAAACTGGTGGCTGACGCGAACCTCGAGGCCTATCACTTCAAGTATTTGCACCGCGACACGATTGCGCCGTTGTTCCAGGACAACCGCATGGTGGCCGATGCCTTCGGCGACCACTGGCGCATCACGCTGCCGAAAGAGTCAATCGGCGAGTTGCAGGCGCAGCCTCAGGAGCAGTGGAACCTGGCGCTACATTGCAACATCATCTACTACTTCTTTCCCAACCTGATGTTTCTTTTCATCGGCGATCACGCCACGGTGTTCAGCGTGTGGCCGCGCGGCGTGGGCGCTTCGACCATCGACGCGGTGACCCTGATTCCGGAGCCACCGGCCACAGAAAAGGCGCGCCAATACTGGGACAAGAACGTCAGAATCTTCTGGGACGCGCTGATGGAAGACTTTGGCCTGATGGATTCGATGCAGTCAACCTTCGCCTCCGGCGCAAATAGCCACCTTACCTTCGGGCGTTCGGAATTCTGCTCGGCCGGGTTCGAGGAAACGGTGGAGCGACATTTGCACGCACAAGCGGTATCCCGCGGCACCTGAGATCACCGCAGGCCGCGCAGTATCGGCCATTGGTGGCGTGAGGAGCCGCTGCGCTGCGGGCTGCGCATGCGCTCAAAAGAAGGCGTCCTGTCCGGGCGTGTATGCGCCTTGCTGTTGCAAGGGGTTGCGGTTGATCAGCGGCCGCGCGAACAGGGGATGGGTCAGGCTGCGCACCTCATGCTCCAGGGTGAACAGGTGCGCGCCGCTGTCGGGATCGACGATCTTGTCGAAACGGTATTGCCACTGGTCGCTTTCCTCGCTGATCAGCCCGCGCTGTTGCAGTTGCGCATGGGGGCCGGCGAAATCGGCGACATACAAGGCGATGTGATGGCCGTCGTAGGCGGCGATTTCGGCATCGGTCTCGCGATAGATGATTTCCTGATGGGCACCGGCGCATACATGCACGCTGACCAATCCCGCGGCTGTTTCCAGGCGTGAAGGCGAGCGCATGATCTGCTCGTAGAACCTGGCGATGCCGGCGGCCGACCCGCGCGGGACCGGTAGTTCGACATACGGGATGCCGAGCCGCATCGGACCGAAGCGCGGCTGCGGCGCATGACAACGCACGTGATTGCCCCAGGGGCATGTGGCGTCGATCACTTCACCCCGGTCACTCCAGGCGAAGCGCGTGCCTTCAAGTTTGTTGCCGATGGCGGACAGGCCCGCGCGCGCCACCGCGAGGTCTGGCATGACCACGCCGATGGTGCCGCGCAGCACCTGCGGCGGACGGGTCGGTGAATGGATCTGCTGGCGCCCGATGTTGACCCACATGTTGCCGTCCGACACATGCATGTAGGGGTCGCGCGTGAAACCCAGGCCCTGCAGCCAGAATACCGAGGTCACGCGCTGGTCGGTCTGGGTCATGTTGACGTGCTCCAGGAGGACGATATTGCCGACGCTCTCGGGAGCGCGATCGAAGCTTGATGGGGTCATGTTCATGTGCCTCCAAAAGGGTATTGCGCAACGCGCGGCCGCTCGAAATGTTCAGGTAGCGAGCCTGCGTGCGGGCGTTCGGACCGGTGCTTCCGGACTGCCCCGGATGGTCGTATGTTAACCAAATGCATTGGGCAACAGCGTAGGTCCGTGCATCCGCCGGCGGGCAGTGTTCAGATGCGGTAGCCCGACCATTTAGCCAAACCGCTTCAAGCCGTCCACGTCGAGCACGCGCACGCCGCCGTACTCGACCTTGAGCAGGCCGGCATTTTCCAGCGCCTGCAGAGCCTGGTTGGCACGCTGCCGCGAAACCCCCGAAAGCAGGCCGATCTCTTCCTGCGACAACTGCAACTGGCTGCTGGTGCCCGGGTAAAGCAAGGGGTTGAAGAGTTGCGCCAGGGCACGTGCCACCCGCGCGTCGGGTTCGAGCAGGCGATCGTTTTCCACAATGGCGATGAATTGGCCCAGGCGCTCGTTGAGCTGGTGCAACAGGAAACGGTTGAAGCCGATGTTGTTGTCAAGGAGATGCAGGAATGCCACGCGCGGCAGCCACGCGATATGCGAATCGCGTACCGCGACCACATCGTAGAGGCGAGTCTGCGGGTGCTTGAGCAGCGAGCCCTCACCGAACCAGCCGCCGGAAGGCAGGCCGGTAAAGGTGACCGGCTTGCCTTCCGGGGATATGCTGCTCATCTTGACCAGGCCATCGATAACGCCGATCCAGGCGTCAACCGGTTCGCCCTTGCGGCACACATAGGCGCCGGCGCCAACCTTTTTCTCGACGATGGCGGCGGCGGCGGCGGATAGTTCCGCCGCACTAAGGGTTTTCCCCCAGGAGCTGGTTTGCAGCAACCGCTTAAGGCTGGACATGCTAGTTTGGCGTAAGGATTTCCGCGCGAGATTGTCTGCCGGATGACAACCGTTCGAGACAACAAACCTCTATGATACGTGGCTATCCAAACTGCCGGCGTAGCGGGTGGTAACGCGCATCATGCCCGGGCGAAAGGGCCTGGTGCGCAGGTATGGAATGCCCCGCAAAGAGCGGCATAATCGAACGTCGGAATGCGTGCAATTGCACGCCGGCGATCAGGAGACAAACAATGGACGGCATGCCCCCGGCGACTGCGGATACTTTTCCGCGCCTGCTCGCGCACCACTCCCAAGTGCGCGCGGAACGCCCGGCTATCCGCGAAAAGGATCTTGGCATCTGGCAAACCTGGACCTGGCGCCAGGTGGCCACCGAGGTGCGCGCACTCGCCTGCGGGCTTGCCACTCAGGGTCTCAAGCGTGGTGACCATGTGGCGATCATCGGTGCCAACCGTCCGTGGGTGACCTGGGCCACGGCCGCGGCGCAATCGCTGGGCGCGATTCCGGTCGGCCTGTATCAGGATGCCACCGCACCCGAACTGGTCTACGTGTTCCAGAATGCCGAGATTCGCCACGCCATCGTCGAGGATCAGGAGCAGGTCGACAAGGTGCTGGAGATCAAGCAGGAGGCCGGTCAGATCGCCCACATTTTTTACGATGACCCGCGCGGCCTGCGGCACTACACCCAACCCGAACTGATGGCCTTGACCCGGCTGAAGGAACTGGGGCGCGAATTCGATGCCGCCAACCCCGGGTTTTTGGACGCCGAGATCGGCAAGGGACGACCGGGCGACGCCGCTGCGATGTTCTATACCTCTGGCACCACCGGCAACCCCAAGGGCGTAGTGCATACCTATACCGCATTGATCGACCGCGCGCGCGCCGGCTGCGAACTGGAGCGGCTGACCGACGCCGAGGAAGTGCTGGCCTACCTGCCGCCGGCGTGGATCGGGCAAAACATTTTTTCCTACGCGCAGGCCCTGGTCGCTGGCTTTTGCGTCAATTGCCCTGAAGCTGCCGGTACCGTCACAGTCGACATGCGCGAGATCGGGCCGACCTACTATTTCGCGCCGCCGCGGGTCTATGAAAACCTGCTGACCTCGGTGACTATCCGCATGGAGGATGCCGGCAGCCTCAAGCGCAACATGTTCAAGTATTTCATGGGCGTGGCGGAGCGCGTCGGCGGCCGCCTGCTCGACGGTGCGCCGGTTTCCATGCCCGATCGCCTGCTCTATGCGATCGGAGACTTGTGTACCTACGGGCCGCTGCGCAATGCGCTCGGCATGAGCCGCGTGCGCGTGGCCTATACGGCGGGCGAGGCGATCGGGCCCGATCTGTTCCGCTTTTATCGCTCGCTGGGCATCAACTTGAAGCAGCTCTATGGCTCCACCGAGACCGCGGTGTTCGTCTGCGTGCAGCCCGATGGCCAGGTCAGCGCCGACACCGTCGGGCCGCCGATCGCGGGCGTGGAATTGAAGATCGCGGACAACGGCGAACTGATGATCAAGTCACCGGGGCTGCTCAAGGAGTATTACAAGAATCCCGGCGCCACCGCCGAAGTGCTGACCAACGACGGCTGGTATCACAGTGGTGACGCCGGCTTTCTGGATGCCCAGGGGCACTTGCGTATCATCGATCGAGCCAAGGATGTGGGCCGCCTGGCCAATGGCGCCATGTTCGCCCCCAAGTACATCGAAAACAAGCTCAAATTCTTCCCCTTCATCAAGGAGGCGGTGGCGCTGGGCGACCGGCGCGACATGGTCTGCGCGCTCATCAACATCGAGATGGAGGCGGTCGGCAACTGGGCCGAGAAGCGCGGCATGAGTTACAGCGGCTATGTCGATCTGGCCAGCCACAGCGCGGTCTACGACCTGATCCGGGAATCGGTTGAAAAGGTCAACGCCGATCTGGCGCAGGAAGAGCGTCTCGCCGATTCGCAGATCCGCCGCTTCCTGATCCTGCACAAGGAGCTCGATGCCGACGACGGCGAGCTCACCCGCACTTCCAAGGTCAAGCGCGGTTTCATCAGCGAGAAGTTCGCCGTGCTGGTCGATGCGCTGTATGGCGGCCGCGCCGAACAGTATGTGGAAACCCAGGTCAAGTTTGAGGACGGGCGCACCGGCATGGTCAGCGCCACACTGAAAATCATGGACGCCAAAACCTTTCCCGCCGTGAAAAAGGCCGCCTGATGCGTGCGCGCGACATTGGCGACGTCATTCTCGACGTCAGGAACATCTCGCTCTCGTTCGGCGGCGTCAAGGCGCTGCAGGGTATCTCGTTCGATGTGCGCGAGCATGAGGTGCGCGCCATCATCGGCCCCAACGGCGCGGGAAAAAGCTCGATGCTCAATTGCATCAACGGCGTGTACCACCCGCAGGAAGGCGAGATCTCCTTTCGCGGCGAAGTGCGGCGCGACATGGATACCCACCATGCGGCTGAAAGCGGCATCGGCCGCACCTTCCAGAACCTGGCATTGTTCAAGGGCATGAGCGTGCTCGACAACATCATGACCGGGCGCAACCTGAAGATGAAAACCGGCATCCTGGCGCAGGCCCTGCATTTCGGCCCGGCGCGTGCCGAAGAGTTGCGCGAGCGCGCATTTGTCGAGCGGGTCATCGATTTCCTCGAGATCCAGGCGTATCGCAAGACCCCGGTCGGGCGCCTGCCTTACGGCCTCCAGAAGCGCGTCGACCTGGGCCGCGCGCTGGCATCCGAGCCGCAGGTGTTGCTGCTGGACGAGCCCATGGCCGGCATGAACATGGAAGAAAAGCAGGACATGTGCCGTTTCGTGCTCGACATCAACGACGAGTTCGGCACCACCATCGTGTTGATCGAGCATGACATGGGCGTGGTGATGGATATCTCGGACCGCGTGGTGGTGCTCGATTACGGCAAGAAGATCGGCGATGGCACCCCGCAGGAAGTGCGCAACGACCCCGACGTCATCAAGGCCTATCTTGGCGTGAGTCACTAAAAAGGAACGCAGCGCATGGCAGCGAAGAAAAACGGACCGGTGATGGCCCTGGGCGCTTTGTTGGCCGCCGGCCTGGTGGCGCCGCTTTTGACCGGCAGCGCGCCCGGCTTCTACCTTGAAGTGCTGTTGGGTGGCCTGATGGCGGGCGTGCTGTACTCACTGGTCGCTTTGGGTTTCGTGCTGATCTTCAAGGCTTCCGGCGTATTCAATTTCGCGCAAGGGGCGATGGTGCTGTTCGCCGCGCTGGCGCTGGCGCGCCTTGCCGAATGGCTGCCGGGCCTGACCGGCATCCCGGCCGGCTTTCCGGCGCTGGCCCTGGCTTTTGTGCTGGCCGCGGGCATCATGGTGATCCTCGCCTGGTTGATCGAGCGCATCGTGTTGCGCCCACTGGTGGCGCAGGACCCGGTGGCGCTCCTGATGGCCACCCTTGGCGTGACCTTTTTCCTGGACGGTTTCGGCCAGACCATCTGGGGCAGCGACATCTACAAGATCGACCTGGGCATCTCCAAGGATCCGACCATCATTCTGCAATCGACCTTCGAAGGCGGCATCCTGGTGAGCAAGGAAGACCTGGTGGCCACCGTGATCGCCGCCGTGCTGGTGCTGATGCTGGCCCTGTTCTTCCAGAAAACCGCCACCGGGCGCGCCTTGCGTGCTGTGGCAGACGACCACCAGGCGGCGCAGTCGATCGGCATTCCCTTGAACCGCATATGGGTCATCGTGTGGGCGGTCGCGGGTTTCGTGGCCTTGGTGGCCGGCATGGTCTGGGGCAGCAAGTTGGGCGTGCAGTTCTCGCTTTCGCTGCTGGCGCTCAAGGCCCTGCCGGTAGTGATTCTGGGCGGATTCACCTCGATCCCCGGCGCCATCATTGGCGGGCTGGTCATCGGCGTGGGTGAAAAAATGGCGGAAATATTCCTCGGGCCGCCGCTGATCAAGCTGTGGGATCTGGCCGGTGGCGGCATCGAATACTGGTTCGCCTACGTCCTGGCTCTGCTGTTCCTGATGGTTCGACCCGAAGGCTTGTTCGGCGAGAAGCACATCGACCGCGTTTAGACATTTTTCCAGATACCCACCATGTTCTACCGCGAAAACGGGCAGTTCAAATCCAGCTACAGCGAGGACCAGCAGATCCTGGGGATTCGGCAGGATCGCTGGTTCATCTTCGGCTTGATCGCGTTTGCGATGTTTGTCGTGCCCTACGTGGCTTCGGACTACATGTTCCGGGCGATCCTGATCCCGTTCCTGATCGTTTCCCTGGCGGCCATCGGCCTGAATCTTTTGGTTGGCTATTGCGGCCAGATATCGCTGGGCCATGCGGCCTTCATGGCCATCGGGGCCTATGCCGCCTACAACCTGGTGGTGCATTTTCCGCAGCTCAATTTTGTCTTGGTGTTGGTGCTGGCAGGCTTTATTTCGGCACTGGTCGGCATCCTGTTCGGCCTGCCGTCGCTGCAGATCAAGGGGCTGTATCTGGGCGTGGCGACCCTGGCGGCGCAGTTCTTCATCGACTGGGTGTTCGCTCGCGTCAAGTGGTTCACAAACTATTCGCCGTCCGGCTCGGTGTCGACCGCGCCTATCGAGATGTTCGGCTGGACCGTCAACACGCCGATCGAGAAATACCTGCTGGTGCTGGTGATCGTCATCGTCTTCGCCTTGACGGCCAAGAACCTGGTGCGCGGCCACATCGGCCGCTCATGGATGGCAATGCGCGATATGGACGTGGCCGCCGAAGTGATCGGCATCCGCCCCATGCATGCCAAGCTTTCGGCGTTCGCTGTCAGCGCGTTTTATGCGGGCGTGGCCGGGGCCTTGTGGGGCTTTGTGCATCTGGGTTCGTGGGAGCCCGCGGCGTTTTCGATCAATTTTTCGCTCAACCTGCTGTTCATGATCATCATCGGCGGCATGGGTTCGATCCTCGGCAGTTTCATCGGCGCGGCTTTCATTGTGTTGTTGCCGATCACACTCAACCAGTTACTGCCGCCGTTGGGTGCGCTGGTAGGGTTGAAGATCGGCACTGCTCTGGCCTCGCACTTCGAATTCATGATCTTCGGCGCCTTGATCATCTTCTTCCTGATCGTCGAGCCGCTCGGGATCGCACGGCTGTGGGCGATCGGCAAGGAAAAGCTGCGCCTGTGGCCCTTCCCGCATTGACAAAATATTCGACTTCACTAGGGTGAATACCAATATCGCTTGTACATTTAACGTGGTTTGCTTGCTTCACCGGAATTGAAGTTCCGCTTTCTATCAAAGGAGACACCATGAAAACCAGTAGTTCTATCTTCGCCGCCGCTGCTCTCGTCGCCGCTGTCGGCGGCGCGCTTTCCCCCAGCGCGGCCTTCGCGCAGGCCAAGGAACAGTTCTTCCCGGTTCTTTCGTACCGCACAGGCGCCTACGCGCCCAACGGCGTGCCGTTTGCGAACGGGTACGTCGACTACCTCAAGCTCATCAATGCGCGCGACGGCGGCATTGGCGGGGTCAAGATCACCTTCGAGGAATGCGAAACCGGCTACGCCACCGATCGCGGTGTCGAATGCTATGAGCGTCTCAAGGGCAAGGGCCCGACCGGGGCCTCGGTGTTCCATCCGCTATCCACCGGCATCACCTTCGCGCTGACCGACAAGTCGTTTACCGACAAGATTCCGATCATCACCGCCGGCTATGGTCGCGCCGATTCGGTTGACGGCCAGGTGTTCAAGTACAACTTCCCGCTGGGCGGCACCTATTGGGGCGCGGCCGACATGCTGATCCAGCACGTTGGAAAGAAGGAAGGTGGCTTGGACAAACTGAAGGGCAAGAAGATTACTCTGGTGTATCACGACTCGCCCTACGGCAAGGAACCGATTGCGCTTCTGCAGGAGCGCGCCAAGATGCACGGCTATGAATTGTCCTTGTTGCCGGTGACCCATCCAGGTGTCGAGCAGAAAGCCACGTGGCTGCAGGTGCGCCAGAACCGACCTGACTACCTGTTCCTGTGGGGTTGGGGCGTGATGAACTCGACCTCGATCAAGGAGGCAGTTGCCGTCGGCTATCCGCGCGACAAGATGTACGGCGTGTGGTGGGCCGGCGCCGAGCCCGATGTGCGTCCCGCAGGGGATGGTGCCAAGGGCTACAACGCGCTGACTTTCATGGCGCCGGCAGGCCAGGGCAAGGTCCATCAGGATATTCTCAAGCTTGTGCACGACAAAGGCCAGGGCACCGGTGACCGCAAGGAAGTCGGCGAGGTTTTGTATAACCGCGGCATGGTCGGTGCGATGATGAGCGTCGAGGGTGTCAAGCGGGCACAGCTCAAGTACGGCAAGAAGCCGCTGACTGGTGAGCAGGTCCAGTGGGGCCTGGAAAATCTGGCGCTCGACCAGAAGGCATTGGCGGCGCTGGGCTTCGCCGGGTTCGCCGACCCGATTTCGACTTCCTGCGTCAATCACGAAGGCGGCAGCGTCGCAAAGGTTCATACCTGGGACGGCACCAAGTGGGTGGTCGGCAAGGACACCTACGTGGCCGATGAGCAGGTCATCAAGCCGATGATCAAGCAATCGGCAGCGAAGTATGCGGCCGAGAAGAAAGTGGCGGTGCGCGATTGCGCGAAAGAACTGGCTTCCTCGAAGTAATCGGCAGTTTGAACCGAACGCGCCCGCTTCTTGCAGGCGCGTTCGGCTTTTTGCGATGGCAATCCCATGACCGCACCACTGTTGTCCGTCAACGGCATCGAAGTCATTTACAACCACGTCATCCTGGTGCTGAAGGGGGTGTCGTTTACCGTACCGCAGGGCGGTATCGTCGCCCTCCTGGGCGGCAACGGCGCCGGCAAGACCACCACCTTGCGCGCGGTATCGCGCCTGCTCAAGGGCGAGCGCGGCGAGGTGACCAAGGGCAACATCGAATACAAGGGCGAGCGCATCGACAGCCTGACCACCTATGATCTGGTCAAGCGCGGCGTGGTGCAGGTGATGGAAGGGCGTCATTGTTTCGCCCATTTGTCGGTCGAGGAAAACCTCCTGACCGGCGCCTATACACGCAATGCCTCGAAAGCCGAGATCGAGCAGAGCCTGGAGAAGGTATATACCTATTTCCCGCGCCTGAAGACACGCCGTACCAGCCAATCGGGCTACACCTCGGGCGGCGAGCAGCAGATGACCGCGATCGGCCGTGCGCTGATGGCGCACCCGACCATGATTTTGTTGGACGAGCCCTCGATGGGCCTGGCGCCTCAGATCGTCGAGGAGATATTCGAGATCGTCAAGGACTTGAATTCCAGGGAGGGCGTCAGCTTTCTGTTGGCCGAGCAGAACACAACTGTCGCGCTCAGGTACTCCAACTACGGATACATTCTGGAAAATGGCCGTATCGTGATGAACGGCGAGGCTTCATACCTGGCCAGCAACGAGGACGTCAAGGAGTTCTACCTCGGCGTCTCTTCCGGCGAGCGCAAGAGCTTTCGCGATACCAAGTTCTACAAGCGCCGCAAGCGCTGGCTTGCGTAGGCGCTTGTCGATTGTCTGGGCGCAGGCTGCGCGAAATCGCTTGATGGCAGCGCCCCACGAAATTCCCGCGTCATTGCCGTGCAAGCAGGAAACCGGCCGCCTTGTTCCGCATGGCGACCACACCCTCGCCCCGATCGGGCCGAGAGCAGACTGCGTTCGAAAGACCTGCCATGACCACACATTTCGATTTGCTTGAAACCCGCGTGCCGGCCGAACGCGAAGCCGCGCTGCTGCGAGCCTTGCCCTTGCAGATCGGCAACGCGATCGCCAACGCCCCCGGGTTCGCCACCATCTTGGCCGGCGTCGATGCTGCAAGCATCACCACGCGCGAGGCCCTGGCCCGCTTGCCTGTCACCCGCAAGTCCGATCTGAAGGCCCTGCAGCGCAGCGCGATGCCTTTTGGCGGCTTGACCGCGAAAAGACCCGGGCAGATGCGCAAGATCTTCATGTCGCCGGGCCCGATTTATGAACCTGAGGGGCGGCGCGACGACTACTGGCGCAGCGCCCGCGCCATGTTCGCGGCCGGCTTTCGCGAAGGCGACATCCTGTTCAACACCTTTTCGTATCACCTGACGCCGGCCGGCAGCATGATCGAGTCGGGCGCCATGAAACTGGGCTGCGCGGTGATTCCGGCCGGCGTGGGCAATACCGAGCAGCAGATCGAAGCCATCATCGACCTTGAGCCCACCGCATATGTGGGCACGGCCGGCTTCCTGCGCGTGCTGGTCGAGAAGTTCATCGAGTTGGGCAAGCCGTTTCCGATCAAGCGCGCGGTCACCGGCGGCGACGCCCTGCCGCCTTCGCTGAGGCAGTGGCTTAGAGCCAACGGGCTGGAGCAGGTGCTGCAGTTCTACGGCACCGCCGACTTGGGCACCATCGCCTACGAGTCGGAGGCGATGGAAGGCATGATCCTGGATGAAGAGCTGATTCTTGAGATCGTGCGCCCCGGTACCGGCGACACGGTAGCGGCCGGTGAAGTCGGCGAGATCGCCATCACCACGCTCAATCCGGATTACCCGCTG
>JBEIFV010000030.1:0-44516 GCA_040382235.1 Burkholderiales bacterium | reverse complement strand
GGATCGCACAGCGGGCAAGGATTCCGGAAAGCCCGGCCCCAAACCCTGAGTTCTACCGTGACGCGCTGCGCCGCCGCAGGCGCCGAATGGCGCGCAGACGCTGCGCGATGCGACCGGGCTTCAAGTGCGCAAACCAGGCGCGCACGCGTGCTCGCCAGGCCGCAAGCACATGCCAGGGGCGGCTGGCCTTGACAAAGCCGTAGATGCGCGCGCGCCAGGCCATCACCCATGTGTGGAGCCGTGCAAACCATGCCAGGCTCATCAGGGCAGGGCGAGTGAGGGTGAAGATGCGAGCGACCAGCGCCGTGCCGAGCAGCTTGGCTGCGATGATGGTCTGCAGTCCGGTCAGGGCGTAGCCGTGCGCGATCAACCATAGGGCACCGATCTTGACCGGCAGGAGCGAAACGCCGGGCAGCAGGAAGAGCGCCGCCGCGCGATAGGGAGGCAGGCGCACGATGGCCGCTTCGAGCGAGCTTATCAGGGGCAGACGGCCCAATTGCGCCATCAGCCGCTTGGCGATTTCCCACAGCACCTCCTCGATAAACAGGAGCAGCGCCGCGACCAACATCAGGGGCGGCGTGAGAATCCGGTCAAGCCAGCGGCGCATGATGGTTTCTGGCGGGTTTGGCTTTGGATCGTCCGGCCGCTCCGGCGATTTTCCGGCGCCTCCGGACCTTCGAGAGCCGCTTCGCCCGGCTGTGCGCTCTAATGCAGCGTACGCGGCATCGACAACACGAATTCCGGAATCGTGGCGTCGAAGCGGGTGCCGTCTTCTGCAACCATCTGGTAGCTGCCGCGCATGGTACCCACAGGTGTGCTCAGCGGTGTGCCGCTCTGGTACTGGAATTCTTCGCCGGGTTTGAGAATCGGTTGCTGCCCGATCACACCGAGGCCCTTGACCTCCTGCGACTTGCCTTCGGCGTCGGTGATGATCCAGTGCCGGCTGATGAGCTGCGCGGGGACGCTCCCGCTGTTGCGGATGGTGATGAAGTAGGCGAACACAAAGGGGCCGCGCAGGGCTTCGGACTGCTCCGGGATGAACTGCGTGCGTACGGTCACGCTGATGTCGTACTTTTTGTCTGGGGCCATGCGTGCATTGCACACCAATTCGGTGCGGGGCGCAAGGCCGGACTGCGAATCCTCATGCATCGAAGCGTATTGGAACTTGCTGGTGCAAGGCCTGTCCCAGATACACGCTAGTATGCGCGCGGGCTGCTTCAACCAAGTCTGACCGCATGTCAACCGTATGTGCGCAACCAATAGGGTCGGTCGCATGCCGCAGGTCAGGCTTGGGCATAGCCTGGATTGCGACACCGCCGCAGTCGCATCGGACCGGGCCTGCGGGTAATACGAATTGCTACGGGAGGCAAGGCCGGTGAGGCGAATAGAAACTCTGGGAATCATGCTGGTGGCCGCCGCGCTAGGCGGATGCGCGCTGCCGCGCGC
Organism: Burkholderiales bacterium; assembly: GCA_040382235.1. GTDB lineage: Bacteria > Pseudomonadota > Gammaproteobacteria > Burkholderiales > JAEUOS01 > JAEUOS01. The sequence continues at coordinate 43,070 of JBEIFV010000030.1, read as the reverse complement.
GTCCACCGACAGCGGGGCCCATGTCAGCGTGACACCGTTCTCGCAGGCCTCGCCGGGAGCGGTTTTTCCGGGAGGTTGGCAGCCGTGGATCCTGGCCAAGTTCAAGCGACCCACTGCCTACGACATGGTGCGCGAGAGCGGCGCCACGGTGGTGCATGCGCAGGCCGACGCCTCGGCGTCCGGGCTTTTGCATAACCTCGCCGATCTCGATCCGCGCCGCTACCGCGATCTTGGCTGGCAATGGAAGATCGAACAGCTGATCAAGTCGCAGGACAACACCCGGCGAGCCACCGAAGACGCGCCGGTGCGTGTGATCGTCAAGTTTGGCGGTGATCGTGCCAAGCTTGATTTCGGCGAACGGGCCTTCGCCGCCAAGGTCAAGGCGATGACCGGCTACGAAATGCCGCATGCCACCCTGATGTACATCTGGGCGCGCGACTCCGCCATCGAGACGGTGATTCCGAATCACCATACCGATCGAATCAAGATGATCGTCGCCGAATCCGGACCCGACAAGGTGGGCGCATGGCATGCGTTCAAGCGCGATCTGTATGCCGATTTTCGCCGCGCCTTCGGCGAAGAGCCGGGTCCGATCACCGGTGTGGGCATCATGACCGATACCGACAACACCGGCGAGAAGGTGCGCGCCTGGTACGGTGACATCACCCTCGGCGTCGCACGCGATTGAGACCGGCGCGGCGGCCGCACAAGATGCCGGTATCGATGTCCGAAAATGGCTGGCGGTGACGCCGTGACGCGGCTAAAGTCGGGTCATGCCGAATCTGCCGAAACCGGGTGCTGCGCCGCCGCTTGCGCTTGATGCGGAAACCTGTTTCCGCGCCTACGAGACGCGCGACGAGCGTTTCGACGGCCGCTTTTTCGTAGCCGTCAGAACCACCGGCATTTTCTGCCGGCCGGTGTGTCCGGCGCGCACACCCAAGCGCCAGAACGTCGAATTTCATGCCAGCGCAGCCGGCGCGTTCGCGGCCGGTTTCAGGCCCTGCCTGCGCTGCCGGCCGGAGCGCGCGCCGCGCAGCGCCGGAACGGCGACGCCGGGCGCTGCGCTGGTTGCGCGCGCACTGACGGCCATCGATGCGGGCGCACTGGACGAGGCATCGCTTGATCGCCTGGCGGGCTGGATAGGGGTCAGTACGCGCCACCTGCGGCGCCTGTTCGAAACACACCTGGGGGTGGCGCCCCTGGCAGTGGCACAGGCCCGTCGGCTGATGTTCGCACGGCAGTTGATCGAGGACACATCGCTGCCCTTGACCGAAGTCGCGTTCGCCGCCGGTTTCGCCAGCGTCCGGCGCTTCAATTCCGCGATTGCCGCCGCCTATCATGCCACGCCGGGTGACCTGCGCCGGCCGGCGGCTGCCAGAGCGCCATCGGCAACTGGCGAAGCCAGGGTTGTCTTGCCACTCGGCGCCTTGCCTGTCGCCGGTTTCGCCGCGTTGACGACGTTTTATCGCGCGCGTGCCTTTACCGGCGTTGAAGCCATCGAACCCGGACGCTACGCACGCACCTTGGGTCTGGGTACCCATAGAGGCTGTATCGACGTTCGTCACAGCGGCCGCGAGCTGATTCTCGCCAGCGCCTTTCCGGACAATTCGCGGTTGCCGCTGATCGTGGCGCGGGTCAAGCGCATGTTCGATCTCGGTGCGCCGCTGGTTGCGATTACCGGCCATCTGGCCGGCGATCCCTTGCTGCGCCCGGCACTCAAGGTCGGCGCGCCGCGTGTGCCCTGTGCCTGGGACCCCTATGAACTGGCGCTGCGCGCGGTACTCGGGCAGCAGGTCAGCGTGGCTGCCGCGACCACCCTGGCTGCGCGGATGGTCGAGCGCTTCGGTATTTCGTTTGACAGTGGCGATCAGGCGCTGCGCCTGCTGTTTCCACCCGCGGAGGCGATCGCGGCGGCCGCGATCGAGGATCTGACCGGGCTTGGCATCGTGCGTGCCCGCGCTATCTGTTTGATCACACTGGCGCGGCATATCGCGGCGTGGCCTGACTGGCGCCAATCCTATGGCGGGCTCGATGCATTTGTAGCCGACCTGACCGCATTGCCTGGCATCGGCCCGTGGACCGCGCAATACGTGGCGATGCGCGGATTCGGTGATCCCGATGCCTTTCCGGCCGCCGACCTGGGTTTGCTGCGCGCCGCGCGTGCACTCGGGCTTGCCAACACCGCGCTCGAGTTGCAAGGGCACGCCGAACGCTGGCGGCCATGGCGGTCATATGCGGCGCAGGTATTGTGGAACTTCAACCCAAAGGACGCAGCATGAAACAGGAGTGCCGGGAACTGCTTTTCGACCGCGTCGCCGCACCGGTCGGCGCACCGTTTGAAGCCCTGCTGCTGGTGGTGGATGGCGAGCATCTCTGCGCGCTTGACTTCGCCGGCTTCGAGCCGCGCATGCACCGTCTGCTGGCGCGCCGCTACCCTTCGTATCGTCTGCTTGAATCCAGCAACCCGCTGGGTGCCGCTGACTGCGTCAAGGCTTACCTTGCAGGCGATACGCGCGCTATCGACGCATTGCCGGTCAAGACCGGCGGCACCGACTTCCAGGTCGCAGCCTGGCAAGCGCTGCGCCGGATCGCGCCAGGCACCACCGCGACCTATGGCCAGCAGGCCGCGCGCATCGGGCGGCCTGCCGCGGTGCGGGCGATCGGCGCGGCGAACGGCCAGAATCCGATCGCAGTGGTTTTGCCCTGCCATCGGGTGGTCGGCGCCAATGGCAGCCTGACCGGCTATGCCGGCGGGCTGGCGACCAAGCAATGGTTGTTGCGGCACGAGATCATGCATCAATGAGATGCAGGAACTGGTCCCGGCGCAGCCGCGCTGCAGGGCGAATCCACCTGCAGCGCCTTTGAAGCGCATGTCCCGGACAGGCGTGTTGCATAGCTGCCGCGCCCTGCGATAATCCGCCCGCGTATCCGCAAGCCTGGCGTCGGCAGCAGCCCGAACACGCTTCTATAACCATGGAGACACCAAGATGAGCAGCACACACTTCCTGTTACCCGCCCGTTACGATCACGTCGGCAGCTTCCTGCGCCCGGAATACCTGCTCGCAGCGCGCGCGCAAAAGGCCAAGGGCCAGATTTCTGCCGAACAGCTGCGCGCCGTTGAGGACCGTGCGATCACCGAGATCGTCAAGTTCCAGGAGGACGTGGGCCTCAAGAGCGTGACCGACGGCGAGTATCGCCGCACCTATTTCCATATCGACTTCCTGGACAAGCTGGGTGGTGTGAAAAGCGATATTCCTGTCACTATCGTCAAGGCGGATGGCAGCGAAGAACTGGCGCCGCCGGTGATGCTGGTGGTTGACAAGGTGCGCCATGTGCAGGACATCCAGCGCGCCGATTTCGAGTATCTGCAAAGCCAGGTCAGCGCCGGCCACACCCCGAAGGTGTGCATTCCGTCGCCCACCATGCTGCACTTTCGCGGCGGGCGCGCCGGCATCAGCAAGGCGCACTACCCGGAACTGGAACCGGATTTTTATGACGACGTGGCCCGCGCCTATGGCGACGAGTTGCATTCGCTATTCGCCGCCGGCTGCACCTATGTGCAATTGGACGACACCAACCTGGCCTACCTGTGCGACGAGCGCATGCGCGAAGCGGCACGCCAGCGCGGCGACGATCCCAACGAATTGCCGCATCGCTATGCCGGCTTCATCAACAAGGTGGTGGCCTACAAGCCCGCCGGCATGACCCTGGCCATGCACCTTTGCCGCGGCAATTTCAAGAGTACTCATGCGGCCTCGGGCAATTACGAGCCGGTGGCCGAGGCGCTGCTGGCCGAGATGGACCTCGACGCGTACTTCCTGGAGTACGACGACGATCGCTCCGGTGATTTCCGGCCGCTGCGCTTCTTGCCCAAGGGCAAGATCGTGGTGCTTGGGCTGGTCACCACCAAGTTCGGACAGATGGAATCGAAGGATGCGCTCAAGCGGCGCATCGACGAGGCCGCCAGGTATGCCCCGCTGGATCAACTGGCGTTGTCGCCGCAGTGCGGCTTTTCGAGCACCGTGCACGGCAACAACATCGCGGTGCAGGCGCAACGCGACAAGCTGCGCCTGGTAATCGAGACCGCGCAGGACGTCTGGGGCGGCTGAAGCACGCGGCGATCTTCACGCCAATCCCGCACTCAAGTGCATGTGGTCCGAGCCAGGCGCCCCGCGCCCGGGCGGCGATGGCCATATGCACGCAGGCGCGAAGACGCCCGGGCCGCAATGCCGCGTGTGCGCCGGGACATGGTTATCGGCGTCACGCCGGAGCCTGAGCGCGCCGGCGGACCGGATTCATCGGTCGCGTGCGCACAATGCAAACCTGCGCCAGCGGCATGGCGCGCGTAAACGAAAAAGCGCACACTCTCATCTGAGTCGCTTTCAGGTGAACATCGCTTCAGGGTTGGTCCGACGGCAATTGGCGAGGAGGCGTGCTTGCAAAACCCGACAGGCAACAAGGCGCCCCCCAAGCGCCTGCAAGCACCCTGCGAAACGCGCGCCAACGCGATTTTCGAGGAAGCGGCGGTAGGCGTGGCGGTACGCGCCATGGATGGCAGCTGGCTGCAGGTCAATCGCAAGCTGTGCGCGATTCTGGGCTACACACGCGAGGAGTTGCTGGCGACCACCTCGGTGGCGCTGACCCCGGCTGAAGAGCGCGAACACGCCATCGAGGCCAACCGGAAACTGGCGCGCGGAGAACTGGAGTCGTACGGCCGCGAAAAGCGCTACCTGCACAAGAATGGCCATGCCTTCTGGGTCGAATTGAGCATTTCTCTGGTACGCGACGCGGCGGGCGAGCCCGACTATGTCATTCTGGTGATAGTGGACATCAGCGCACGCAAAGCCGCCCAGCAAATGGCGGGCCTGGCCGAGGCGCGTCTGCGCGCCGCCCTGGAGCATCTGGGTGAGATGATCGTGCTGACCGACGCGGAAGACCGCATCGTCATCGCCAACCGGCGCTTCGTCGAACTCAATGCGCAGGTGGCGGAACATACCGTTCCGGGTCGCCACTACGGCGAACATCTGCGCGCCGGTATCGCACTGGGATTGTTTCCTGACGCGGCCGGGCAGGAAGAGTCGTGTCTGGCCGAGCGCATGGCGCTGCGCCACCGGCCACACGGACCGGTCGAACGGCGCCGACAGGACGGGCGCTGGCTGATGGTCGACGACCAGGTGCTGCCTGACCGCGGCATCATCAGCTTTGGTATAGAAATTAACGAGCGCAAGCGGGTGGAAGCGGCGCTGCAGGAGGCCAACCAGCGCCTGCGCCTCGCGCTGGAGTTTTCGCGCGTCGCGTTGTGGGATTGTGACGTTGGCAGTGGCGCGCTGTTTTTGTCCGAAGGCTGGGCGGTGATGCTTGGTGAGCCGCCAGATGAAACGCGGGCCACGGTGTCGGCCCTGGTTGCAGCAGTCCATCCCGACGATCGACCGGCCGCGCTGCGCTCGTGCACCGAGGCACTCAAGGGTGCCTTCCGGATTCAAGGCAAAAGCTCAATCATGGCGCGGTGGATATGTCGCAGATGGCCAACGACGTCGCGCGCGAACTCGCGCTTGAGTACCCGCTTGCGTGGATCGCGATTGGACCGCTGCCGCCTGCGGCCGGCGATGCGACGCTGGTGCGGCAGATATTCGCCAACCTGATCGGCAATGCACTCAAGTACTCCGCGCACACGGCGGCGCCGCGCGTCGACGTCACGGCTGGGTCGGATGGAGCTCGGCAGGTCTACTGCGTGCGCGACAACGGAGTCGGCTTCGACATGGCGTATGCCGAGCGTCTGTTCAAGCCGTTCGAGCGCTTGCATGCGGACAAGGACTTCAAGGGAGCCGGCATCGGGCTGGCCTTGGTGCAGTTGATCGTGCAGCGGCACGGGGGCCGCATCTGGGCCGAAAGCGCGCCCGGGCGCGGCGCGGTGTTTCGCTTCACCCTGGGCTGATATGCGCCGGCCGAGCCGGTGAAGCCCGCCCAAGGATAACGGCAAGCCGGCCGCACGATGCGAGTGGGACGGGCCCGCAGGTTAAAATCATGCGTGCCGCCTTCCGTCGTGCTGCCTTCCGCCGTGCTTCGTTCCTCAGCGCCACTTGATTTAACGCCCGCCAACCGCACCTTGTCTTCGCCAACTTCCGCAGCATCCGGTCATACGCGAACCGCGCTGACCGTCCTGGGGCTGTGCCTGGTGCTCAATCTGGTGGGACGCGGCACTGCCGACACCTATGTGGTGTTCCTGTTGCCGCTAGAGCAGGATCTCGGTTGGTCGCGATCTCAAATGACCGGCGTCTACGCCGTCTATCTGCTGCTCAATGGATTGACCGCACCCTTGATCGGCATGCTGTTCGATCGCCTCGGGCCGCGGGTGGTTTATGGGCTGGGCGTAGCCGGGCTCGCGCTGGCCTATCTGCTTGCGGCCCGGATTCAAAGTATCTGGCATTTTTATGTGACCATCGGCGCGCTGACCGGCTGTGCGGTGGCTGCCATGGGCATGGTGCCCTCGTCGAGCCTCCTGGCGCGCTGGTTTCGCGAGCGCCTGTCCACCGCCATTTCGGTGGCGTTTGCCGGCCTGGGGCTGGGTGCGTTGCTGCTGGTGCCGACCGCGCAATTCCTCTTGCAGCGCTACGGGTGGCGCGAGAGCTATCAGATATTTGGCCTGGTGCTGTTGGCGACACTACCGCTGGTGTTGCTGCTGCCGTGGAAAACCTACGTCGCCGGGCATCCCGAGTATGGCGGCGCACGTCGGCGTGGCGCCGCCGGCGAAACCGAGTGGACGGTGGGCCGTGCCCTGCGCACCGGCAATTTCTGGAGTCTGGCCTGTGTCTTCTTCTTGACCTCGGTCGGCATGTTTTCGGTGACCGTCCAGACGGTGGTGTATCTGGTGGAGCAGGGCTTTTCGCCGATTCTCGCAGCCACCGTGTTCGGCAGTGCTGCGATGCTTTCGGTATTCGGCATCGTGAGCACTGGTGCGATTGCCGATCGCTACGGACCGCGGCGCACTGTCACTGTTACCTACGCCGGCAGCATCACCGGAATCATCGCGCTTTTTGTGATTTCCTGGCAGCCGAATCCACAATGGCTGCTGCTGTACGTGATTGCTTTCGGCTTTTTCCAGGGCGCGCGCGGACCGATTATTTCTTCCATCACCACCCGCCTGTTTCCCGGCAACCATGTCGCGACGATCTACGGCGTGATTTATGCCTGCAACGCCATTGGCGCCGGCCTGGGGGCGTTTCTGGGGGGCGTGCTGCACGACCTGACTGACAGCTACCGGCCGGGTTTTGTGTTCTCCGCATGTTGCCTGGTGGCTGCGGCAATTCCGTTTTGGCGCGTGCCGGCCTTGCGCGACTTCAGTTCGCGGCGTTGACAGCTCGGTTCGCTGTCGAGAGCGCTTGCAACCGGCGGTGCGGTCGCTCAGCGTGTCCGGCACACCGCGTGCACCGCTGAAGCCGCGTTACCCGAGTTGTTGCAAGCAATATCTCGGTGATGCGATTGCGCAACCTGATACCCGGGCACGCCTCAGGCGATTTGATGCGATGGCTGACGCCCGACCGGGAGGCATACCGCTCTTGCGCGACCTTCAGGAAGCTTGCCGGCCGTGCTGCCGCTTCGAGCGCGGCCAGATCGTGCAGCGCCGGGAATCACGTTTGCCTCGGATTGGCCAACGCCTGTCAATTGCAGGCCGGCCAGCGGACGTTGCGTCGCCATCGACTCACCGCGTGCCGGCGAGATCAGCTTCAGTTCGGCATAGAAGCGATCAAGCCCGACATTAAGGTGCATACCCCAGCGCTTTGCCAAGCTGGCAGCGATCGCATCTTCCTTTCGGAAGTAGGCGCGTAGCCAGGAAAGCTCATGGACACGCGCGAAGCGCACGATCAATTCACCAAGCCGCTCGCCGATGCCGCGCCACCTGTAGCCATGCGCCACGTGCGCCGAGACCACGCCCTGGCCATCGAATACCGTGCAGTGCGCGACGCCCACGATGACCGAAGCGGCGCCCAAGGCGGCAAAATGGCCGTGATTGACGAAATCGAGACCCTGAACGTAAGCCGCAAGCTTGTCGTCGGAAAGCGGGTGTCCGAAATGTGCGGCGCGGTCGGACAGGGAAGTCTTGCGATAGAAGGCCAACAATGCCGGTCGATCGCAGTTTTCAAGTCTGCGTGTGGGCACCAGAAGCTTCGGCAATACATCATCCGCCAGTCGCGGAAGACGCTTTCTCATGATGGATTCCATTGGAAATACTGCGTTAACCCCGTGTCCCTGATAGATAGTCCGCAATCGGCGCCTAAAGTTCCCGCACAGCAACAAGGATTGACTCTAAACGTGGCGCATTACGTGGTGTAGCATCTCCATCGCCCGGTTGCCACTGCTTTTCGTCGCCCCGACAGCGCATCGCAATTCCAAACGTCGGTCGGCAGATGGGTGCAGCGGTGCATTTTTAACCGCAATGATGCGATAGTTGGACAGTGGGTCTTCGTGTTCACCGGGAAACCGAGCCCGCTACGGCCGATCGCAGCGTTCGACGGCCTGCGCCCGACTGGCCGCTAGACCGGGTCGATTCGGGCCCTGGCCAGAGCCGCGAAGATTCTCCTGCTGTAGCCGTCATCTTCGACCACGCGACCGCGCAGCGCATCGCCGATCATCTGGTAGGAAGTCAGTGCCTCTCGCGCGCCGGCATCATCACTCAGGACGCGCAGAGTTGCATCAAGGGAATCCAACTCGAGGTCGGCATCAATCAGGCGTGATAGTTGTTCTGGGTTCATGGTCTCACCAACGGTTGCTGCGGCTGACTTCGATCAAAGGCCGAAGTTTCACCGAAACCTGCTCGCGTGCGCGAAAAATCCGCGAACGCACCGTATTCAAGGGGATGCCCAGGGCATCGGCGATTTCCTGGTAGCTCTTGCCGTCGATTTCGCGCAGGCAGAGCGCTTCGCGCAGATCGGCAGGCATTTCATCCATGGTGGTGGTGATGAGAGCGGCGATCTGACGTGATGCAACCGTGCCTTCGGTGGAGTCACCCGATTCGATCGCGGCCAGGGGATCGAATTCTCCATCCTGATCGTCCAGACTCAGCACCTCCACCTGTGTGCGGCGGCTCGACAGGTAGGTCTTGGTGGTGTTGAGCGCGATACGCGCCAACCAGGTGAAAAACGTCGATTCGCCGCGAAACTGTGCCAACCCGCGGTAGGCCTTGATGAAAGTCTCCTGGGTCAGGTCCTCGATGGTGGCGGCGTCCAGCCGGTAGCGCGAGATCAATGCGGCAAGGCGGCGCTGATAGCGCACCACCAGCACCTCGAAGGCGGTGCGATCGCCGTCAAGCGTGCAACGCACCAGATCGGCATCGAGTTGCGCGACGGCGGCGGACGCGGCGGACAGGGCATCCGCTTTTTTGTTCAAGGCAGCCGGGCGTAAACGTTCATGGTGCCCCCGATTGTAGAGGAAAGCGCGTGCGCTCAGATCGCGCGTGATGCGGTCCGGCTCAGTTCAACCCCGCCAATGCGCCAGGATTTGTCCGCTTCGCGCGTCATGCGGTAAAGCGCCTGCCAGGGCGCGCCGTCGCTGTCGGTCATCTGCACCACTTGGATGGTGGCGCCATCGATGCGCTCCGGTTTGAGAAAGGTCACCGATGCCGGCCGATACACCACCGGATAGGCCCGCCGCACCATCGCCATGAAGCGCTCCGGGGTTTGGAACATGCGGCGAATCGGCGGCGCGGCGAACGAAAAAGCGCGCACCGGATCATCCCTGGCGAAGGCATCAAGCTGGCTCTCGATGATGCCGCGTACGGCGCGCGCCTCGGCCGCAGTGAGCGGTATTTCCCTGGCCATCGTCAACGAGGGCATCGCCAAAAGGCCGGCGAGCATGCACATGATCAAGCGTTTCACGGGCATTCCTCCGCGCGAGCCCTGATTACGCGATCGTATCAGGCAAGACCGTCTCGCTGATCTGCAATTGCGCCAGGCGGGCATACAGGCCGCCGTCTGCCAGCAGCTGTTCGGGCGTGCCGGTTTCAACCACCCGGCCGCCGTCCAGCACCATCACGCGGTCAGCGTTTTTTACCGTTGATAGGCGATGCGCGATGATCAGCGTGGTGCGGTGGCGTGCCGCGGATTCGATCGCACGCCGCACCGCCTGTTCGGATTCGGCGTCCAGCGCGCTGGTGGCTTCGTCGAGCAGCAACAGCGGCGCATCCTTGAGGATGGCGCGCGCGATCGCGATGCGCTGGCGCTGGCCGCCCGACAGGCGCACGCCGCGCTCGCCAAGAAAGCTTAGGTAGCCATCGGGCAGTGCCTCGATGAATTCATGTGCCTGTGCCGCTTGCGCGGCGGCAATCACCGCCGCGTCGCTTGCTTCAGGGTTGCCGTAGCGAATGTTTTCCAGTGCGTTGGCGGCGAAGATCACCACCTCCTGCGGCACGATGGCGATGCTGCGGCGCAGGCTGACAAGATCAGCCTGACGGATGTCGATGCCGTCGATGCGAACAGACCCTTCCTGGGGATCGTGAAAGCGCAGCAGCAGCTGCATCAGCGTGCTTTTTCCCGCACCGGAAGGGCCGACAATGGCCACCGTTTCACCTGCCGCCACGTTGAACGAAACATGATCGAGCGCAGCGCTCGCAGGTCTAGATGGATAGCGGAACAGCACCGCGTCGAATTCGACCCGTGCGCCAACGCCAGCGCTTGCCGCCGGCATTGGCGCGGCTTCGCGTTGCGATGCAATGTGCGGTGTCGCTGTTTGCAGCTCCAGCAGGCGCTCGGTGGCGCCAGCGGCGCGCATGATGTCGCCCACCACTTCGGCCAGCGCGCCGACCGAGCCGGCGACGATAGCCACATACAGGATCGCCTGCGCCAGGGCGCCGGCGCTCATGCTGCCCGCCGATACCGCGCGCGCCCCCAGCCACAGGCCGTAGATCGCGCCACCGAACACGATGGTGATGATGATCGCCGTCAGCCAGGCGCGGGCGCGGGTGCGCGTGATGGCGGTTTCGAACGCCCGTGCGACCGATTTGGCGAAGCGCTGGCGCTCGAAGCCCTCGTTGGTGAATGCCTGCACCACCGGCATCGCGTTCAAGACCTCGCCGGCCATCGCGCTGGCGTCGGCGACCCGGTCCTGCGAAGCGCGCGACAGCTTGCGCACGCGGCGTCCGAACAGTGCCACCGGTATCACTGTGGCCGCTATCACCGCCACGATGATCAGTGTCGCCTGCGGGTTGGTGATCAGCAGCATTGCCAGGCCGCCGGCAAACAGGAACGTGTTGCGCAGGCCCATCGATACGCTGGTGCCGATCACCGTTTGCACCAGCGTGGTGTCGGTGGTAAGGCGCGACAGCACCTCGCCGGTCTGCGTGGTCTCGAAAAACTGCGGGCTCTGGATCAGCATGTTGGCGTAGACCGCCGCGCGCAGGTCGGCGGTGACGCGTTCGCCCAGCCAGCTCACCATGTAGAAGCGGGCGGCGGTGAATACCGCCAACACCACGGCGATGCCGAACAGCGCCAGAAAATAGGTGTCGATCGCGGCCTGGTCATTGCTGCGGGTGGTGGCGAAGCCATAGTCGATCAGGTTGCGAAAGGCAAACGGGATTGCCAGGGTCGCTGTGGCGGCCACGCACAAAAACAGGAAGGCCAGCGCGAAACGGCCGCGATAAGGGCGGCAAAACGGCAACAGGTGGCGCAAGGCAGAGAGGCGGTTCATCGAATTCCGGGCAGGGAAGAGGCATCACGCATGCAGGGCAGGCGGCCAGCTAATCGGCCATTTTCACAGCAAATTGCGCTAGCAGCCTGTCGGACTCAGGAAACGTCGGCGAGCAAATCGGCCGCAGCGGTCCATTTTTCACCGCCTTTTCGACCCATAGCTGGGCTATGGGCCTTCGAATCCGGCAAAAACTGTCCTCGCTGGGGCCAATTTTTTGCTTTCAACGTCCTAAGTCCGACCGGCTGCCAGGGCGTTCCAATTCCGGTGAAACGGTGGGCAAACACGCATTTGAGCAAAGGCATGCCGTTACAATCCAAGGCATGAAAGCCGCATTTTTTTCTTGCCACCCCGGCCATCGCGCATTGCGCGCCCTGCTGCTGGCATTGTTGTGGGTGGCGACTACCGCGCATGCGCAGCGCGTATCCACCGGTACCGGCTTTTTTGTCACCGCCGACGGCTATTTCGTGACCTGTTTTCATGTGGTGGTGGGCGGTGGCACGATCAATCTGCGCAATCTCAAGGGCGAGACGATCGGCGCCCGCGTGGTGCTGACCGATCGCATCAACGACCTGGCGCTGCTCAAGGCGGAAGGCAGCTTCAAGCCGCTGCCGGTCGGGTCGTCGACCGACATGCGGCGTGGCGCCGCGATTGTCACCATGGGGTTTCCCAACGTGCGGCAACAGGGTATCGAGCCCAAGGTGACCGATGGCATCATCAACAGCTTTTCCGGCGCCAACAACGATCCGCGCGTGTTTCAGGTCAGCGCGCCGGTGCAAACCGGCAATTCCGGCGGGCCCCTGGTGAACATGGAGGGCAATGTGGTTGGCATCGTTGCCTCCAAGCTCGACGCCCAGGCGATCGCGCGCCAGACCGGCGATATTCCACAGAATGTGAACTACGCGATCAAATCGCAGTTCCTGCTGGAACTGCTGGAACGAGCCGGTGCCAGCGAACCCAGGCTGCGCGCCGGCTTGGTCAAACCGCTGGCCGGCGAAAAAGCGCGGGTGGTCGATATCGTGCCGGCGCTCGAGGAGGCGATCGCGCTGGTGGTCGTGGGTAGCGCCCAGCCCACGGCGCCGCGCGCGCCGGAAGCGCGCGCGCCTGAGTCGCAGCCGGTGCCCGGCCCCGGCCGCGAAGGCGCGGTGCCGCCGACGGGCGACGAGCGGCGCGACAAGGTGGCCCGCGTAGTCACCGAGTATCGGCAACTGCAGCGTGATTTGAACAAGATCAACTTCGACGAACTGGCGCTGGTCAACCAGGCCAATGTGTTGAGGCTGATGCTGCGCTTCGAGCAGGGCGCAGCCAGCGAGCAACGTCAGTCCGAGTTGGCGGCAATCACCCGCCAGCTGGAGGAGGTCGCCACCCGCAAGGCGCAGACCATTCGCCGGCTCAACGAACTGGCCGCTGAATTCCGGCAGTTGCAGGGCCCGCCGCAGGGGACTACGTGAGTCTGCCCGCCTTGCTGCGCCTTGCAGCACGTGCCGCCTGCCATTGTTGCTGCCAGGCCGAGATCGAACGCGCGTGAGCCGCCGCGGGCCTTTGTGGAGCGCGCGGACCCATGCTGCTGCGCGCGCGCCATGACCCTGTTTTCCAACTGGCCCTTGATTGCCGGCGTGATCTTCACCGCCATGGGTGTGGCCTTCGTCCACGTGTCCTGGCAAAAATATCGTCACTGGCCGCGCGTGACAGGTGTTGTCATCGCACTGGTGCGGGTGTCGGTCCTCAAGTGTCCGGAAATCGAGTACCGCGACGCCCAAGGTGCGCTGCATCGTTTCGTGTCGCGCATGCCCTATCACCAGAGGCTGAAGCTGGGCGCGGCGGTGGTGGTGGCGGTCAATCCGGACGATCCGGCCGAGGCCGAGCGCGTCAATTTCGTGAGCGCATTGGTGACGCCGGCCCTGATGGTGGCCTTCGGGGTCATCGTCGTTCTGTTTTCGCTCGGGATAACGCGCTGAATGGCCAGTTCCGGCGACGAGGCGGTGGTGTGTGTGCATGGTCTGTGGCTCTCGGGCTTCGCCATGCGCTACTGGCGCAACCAGTTTGCGCGCGCCGGTTACGCCACCTATGCGTTTTCCTATCCGAGCGTGCGCGGTCGCCTGGCGCACAACCGTGCTGCCCTGGCGCGGTTTGTTGCAAACTTGCCGGAACACCGGATTCATTTCGCCGGCCACAGCCTGGGGGCGGTGACCATCGTTTCGATGCTCGACAGCCAGGGTTGGCAACTGCCGGGGCAAGATCTGGGCCGTATCGTGCTGGCCGGACCGCCGTTTCAGGATACCCGCGCCGGCCGTGCCTTGGCCGGCGGGCGCAATGCGCGCCCGCTGCTGGGGCGCCTTGCCGGAGCGCTGGCCGGCCGCGCACTGCACGACTGGCTGACCACGCGCCGCCCCAGCGTGCCCGACGGGGTGGAGCTGGGTGTGATTGCCGGCGACGCCAACATCGGCCTGGGCCGCGTCATCGTGCCCGGTCTGGCGCGCCCGCATGACGGCACGGTCAGCGTCGAGGAGACGCGGGTGGCGGGGGCACGGGAACATCTGGTGCTGCCGGTGGGTCATACCGCCATGCTTATATCGCCACAGGTGGTACGACGCATGCTCCACTTCATCGAGGACGGGAGTTTCGGGTGAAGCGTTTCCTGTTGCTTGTGACGGTGCTGCTTATGACCGGCTGTTCGACCATGTCGTTCTACTGGCAGGCATTCAACGGCCAGATGGAAGTCGTGCGTCTGGCGCGCCCAATGGAAGAGGTGATGGCCGATTCGGCAACCAGTGCCGACCTCAAGCGACGCCTGGCCTACGCACAGCGCGCGCGGACCTACGCCAGCGCCGAGTTAGGCCTGCCTGACAACGCCAGCTATCGCCGTTATGCCGATCTAAAGCGGCCTTTTGTGGTGTGGAACGTGTTTGCCGCGCCAGCGCTATCGCTCGATTTGCGCACCCAGTGCTTTCCGGTGGCCGGCTGCGTGGTGTATCGCGGTTTCTTTTCCAAGGATGCAGCCGACAATCACGCGGCGACCCTGCGTGCCGAAGGCCTTGATGTCTATGTCGGAGGCGTGCCGGCATATTCAACCTTGGGCTGGTTCGCCGATCCGTTGCTCAATACCTCCATCCGCTATCCGGATCTGGAGGTTGCGCGGCTGATTTTTCACGAGCTCGCGCATCAGGTGGCGTACGTGCGTGATGATTCGACCTTCAATGAATCCTTCGCCGTCGCGGTGGAAGAAGAAGGCTTGCGGCGCTGGATGTTGGGCAATGCCGACGCCAGTGCACGCGCAAGCTATGCGGACTATGCGGCGCGGCGCCGCGAGTTGATGCGCCTGTTTGTCAGTACCCGGCGCGAATTGGGCGCGGCCTACGCGGCGCCTGGCGACGATGACGCCAGGCGCGAGGCCAAGGCACGCATCCTCGCAGGCTTGGTCCTGCGGTATACGTCGCAAAAGGCGCTGTGGAACCTGAGCGAAGTGCAGATGCGCGCTTATGATAACTGGGTTCTCAAGGACCTCAACAATGCGAAACTGGGCTCGATTGCGACATATACTCGGCGTGTGCCGCAGTTTGCCGCGTTGCTGGCCGCCAACGGTGGCGATCTCGGGCGCTTTTACGCCGCCGTCGCCGCGCTGGCGGCGTTGCCCAAGGCTGAACGCGAGTGGCGCCTCGATCAGTTGAGCCCACTGCCAAAGGAGGAGTGAACGATGAAGCAGTTTTTCGCAGCCGCCGCCCTGCTGCTGCCGCTTGCCAGCTTCGCCCACCATGGCTGGAGCGAGTACGACTCCCAGCAGGTGCTTACCCTGGACGGCACGGTGCTTGAATCCGGCTACGACAATCCGCATACCGTGATCAGGCTCAAGGCCGGCGACAAGACCTGGGTGGCGGTGCTGGCGCCGCCATTCCGCATGGAGGCACGCGGCCTCAAGGTTGAAGCCATCAGAGCCGGCGTCAAGGCGCGCGTGGTGGGCTACCAGAATCGCAGCAAGGCTGACGAGCTGCGGGTCGAGCGCATCATCATCGACGGCAAGACCACCGAACTGCGCTAAATGGCGATGGACGTCGGGCAGGCGCTGGCGGCCTTGCCGCTGGCTGTCTGGGTGCGCGAAGTCACATGGGCCTACCCCGTGGTCGAAACCGCGCACATTGTCGGGCTGGCCTGCCTGGTAGGCTCGATCGCGGTAGTCGACTTGCGCATTCTCGGTTGGTCCAGGACATTGTCGGCGGTGGCCTTGATGCGGCATGTTCTGCCGTTGTCGATCGCGGCCTTTTTTCTGGTGGTCGCGACTGGCCTGATGCTGTTTCTGGCGCATGCCGGTGAACTCATCGGCAACCGCGTTTTCGTCATCAAGATGTGTCTGATCGGCTTGGCCGGCGTCAACGCGGCGCTTTTCCATACCGGCAGTTGGGCCAATCCGGATACCTGGGTGGATCAAGCGCCGCTGCCGGCGCGCGCGCTGGCAGTTTCATCGCTGCTGCTGTGGATGGCGGTGATCAGCTGCGGTCGCTGGATTGCCTACGCATGAATTCCGCCCTGCTGCAAATCGCGGAGGAGCGCATCGCCCGTGCCGCGGCCGCCGGCGATTTCGAGCGACTCCCCGGCGCTGGACGGCCGCTCGATCTGGGCGACGAGTTGCTGGTGCCACCGGAGGCACGCATGGTCAATCGCATTCTGAAAAATGCCGCTTGCCTGCCGCCGCAACTTGAAGTGTTGAGGGAAGCGCGTGACGCTGCCACCGAGGCGGCAGCCGCGCAGGAACGAGCGGCAATGCGGGTCGCGCTCAGCCGCCTGGCTGCGCTACGCAATGCGCTTCAATCCACGGGATCACAAAGCGAACCGGTGTGGGCCCGCTACGCGCCGCAACTGTTGCAGCGCTTCAGGCGGCGCAGATGAGGCCGGTCCTGCAGATATTTGCGCGCGCACCGGTGGCGGGCGAGTGCAAGACCCGCCTGATTCCGGCACTGGGTGCTGAAGGCGCCGCCGAACTGCAGAGGCGGCTGCTCGGTCACACCTTGCGAACCGCGATGGCATGGCGTGCCATGCATGGCGACGCGCGGGTCGAGCTTTGGTGCGCGCCGGATGCCGGTCATCCGGTTTTTGCCGAATGCGTTACCCGGTTCGCGATGGAGTTGCGCAACCAGGCCGACGGCGACCTTGGAGCCCGCATGTGGCTGGCGCTGGTAGGTGCGCTGCGCGCGCGGCGACTGCCGGTACTCATAGGCGCCGATTGCCCCTGGCTGGATGTGCAGGCGATCAACGCATTGCATCTGGCGCTGGCGCACAAGGACTGCGCATTTATCGCAGCCGAAGATGGCGGCTATGTCGCCGTCGGGTTGGCGCGGGCTGTGCCCGAACTGTTCGCCGGTGTGGCCTGGGGCAGTGCGACGGTGATGGCGCAGACTCGCGAGCGCGCGCGCAAGGCGCAAGCGACGCTCGCTGTGACCGGAAGCCTGCCTGACATCGATGTGCCGCAAGACCTGAACCGCCTGCGCGGCGAAGCGGCGTTGGCCCACCTGTTGCCAACCGTATCGTGTTGACCGGAGAGACAGCGATGGCATTCACCCGACCGGCACAATCCAGACGGATTCAGACGGCGTCCCTCGACACCCATATCCTCGACTGGCCGGGTGAAGCCCGGCCGATCCTGCTGCTGCATCCGAACCGCACCAACGCGCGGGTATGGGATTTCGTGGTCGAACATTCCAGTCTCGACAATCGTTTCATCGCCCCGGATGCGCGCGGTCACGGGCTCTCCGCCTACCCGCAGCAGGGTTATGGCTATGCGGACTATCTGGACGACCTGTGCGCCTTGCTCGATGCCCTTGGCATAGCAAGGGCACATATCGTGGGCGCCGCGACCGGCGGTAATCTCGCCCTGCTGCTGGCCTCCGAAAGCCCGGAGCGGGTTGCAAGCCTGGTGGTGGTCGACCCCGGGGTTTCGCTCGACCCGCAACTAAGCCAAAAGGTGCGCGAACAAATGGTGCGCGAGTTCCGCTTCCCGTCATTGGCCGAAGCACGTGCCCGCATGCCGTTCTCGGCGCGCTGGAGCGAGGCGATGAAGGAGCATTACAGCGGCCATTCGTTTCGCGAACTGGGCAATGGGGAAGTCGAGTGGCGCTATTTCCCGCCCGGCGTGGTGGAAACCGAACACCTGCTGGAAACACCGATCTGGGACCGCATCGCGGTGCGCTGCCCGACGCTCGCCATTCGCGGCGCCGGGTCGGTCGTGTTTCCGCTGGCCAACATGCAACGCCTGTGCGCCCTGATTCCAGGCTCCACCAGCGCGGAGATTGATGCCGATCATCGGGTCAGCCAGGATAATCCACGCGCGCTGGCAGCGCTGATAGACCGATTCATGGGGGGCCTGTGACGACCGCTTCCGGTTTCAAGGCTTTTCTGCTCTCCGTTTTGCTTGTCACATCGACGGCCGCACCTGCCCAGGATCTGATCGACGCCGGCCATTTTTCCATGCTGAAGCCAGGCGGCGCCATGCC
Organism: Burkholderiales bacterium; assembly: GCA_040382235.1. Classification (GTDB taxonomy): domain Bacteria; phylum Pseudomonadota; class Gammaproteobacteria; order Burkholderiales; family JAEUOS01; genus JAEUOS01. The sequence continues at coordinate 24,912 of JBEIFV010000030.1, read as the reverse complement.
GGCGCAGTGGGCGCCACTCACGTTTCGCAACATCGAGACGCTCACGCGATACAGCCTGGTGTCGGATGCCGGCGGCACGGTGCTCAAGGCTGAAAGCAGCAAGTCGGCCTCGGGCCTGATTCGCCGCTTCGACGACCGCCGAATCGAACTGAAGGACTATCCGGTGCTCAAGTGGCGCTGGAAAATCGCCAGCCTCATCAAGGGCGCGGATATCGCCACCAAAGAAGGCGATGACTATCCGGCCCGTGTCTACGTGACATTCCGCTACGACCCCGAGCGCGCCGGCACCGGCATGCGCATGCAGTACGGTCTGGCCAAATCGCTCTACGGCGAGTATCCGCCGCACGCCGGCATCAACTACGTGTGGGATGGCAAGTCGCCTGCGGGCACCATGCTGCCCAATGCCTACACCGCGCGCGCCATGATGTTCGTGGTCGAATCCGGGCCCAAGCGGGTGGGCGAATGGGTCGAGATGGAGCGCAATGTCTACGAAGACTACAAGCGCGCCTTCAAGGAGGAGCCGCCGCCGGTTTCGGGAATCGCGGTAATGACTGATACCGACCAGACCGGCGAGGTGGCGACGGCTTGGTATGGGGATATCGAACTGCGCAGGGCGCGCTGAATTCGGTTGACATGCGCCCCGGGTCGCCCGCGGCGCGAGGGAGGCCGGTGGGGCCAACGCCGGCGATCGTCTTGCGGCGACCGCACAAGCGTGCCCCCAGTCTGGCTATACTCTGACTCGGATTCCAACTTCGTCGAGGCCCCCATGTCAGTCCATCCCTTGAAAGCGTCGCGTGCCGCCGATGCGGTCGATGCGGTACGTCAAGCCAAAACCCATCTCGCCGCCGCGCATCGCCTGGCGGTGCTGGACGATCTGGAGGAGGGCATCGACAACCATTTCACGGTGACAGTGCCTGGTTTCGATGACCGCTACCTGATCCTGCCGTTCGGACTGCACTGGTCCGAGGCAAAGGCCAGTGACATGATCGTCTTCAACGAGCGCGGCGAAACACTGGAAGGCGAGGGCGTGGTCGAACTTTCCGCGCAGTGCATCCACGCGCCGATCCACCGCATCACCGGTGCCCGCGTGGTGCTGCATACGCACCAGACCTGGGCGGTGGCGCTCAACATGCTCAAGGATAATCGTGTGTTGCCGGCAAGCCAGACGGCCGCCTTCTACCATGGCCATGTCGCCTATGACGACACGTATACGGGCACGGCCGATTTCATCGAAGAGGGTGAACGCCTGGCGCGGGTGATTGGCGACAAGAGTGTCCTGTTCATGAAAAATCACGGTGTGCTGGTGGTGGGCAATACCGTTGCACAGGCTTACCGGCGGCTCTACAAGCTCGAGCGCGTGTGCCGGGCGCAGGTGCTGGCGATGTCTACCGGCCAGCCCCTGGAAATTCTTTCGGAGGCGATCATCGCGCAGGTGCAGGCGCCGCCTGTGAATGACAGACATACCCGCGGCGAGCGCGAGCAGCTGTATTTCGATGCCATGATGCGTGTGCTCGACCGCGAACTGCCCGGCTACGCCAGTTGATTTGCGCTTGCGACACAAAATTCCAACCCGATAGGAGAATGCAATGAGCGAGCCGCGCCTGGTCGACCCCGGTGAAGTGGTGATGACCGGGGAGAATTCCTTCATCCGCCTGTCCGAAGATGGCGGCAAGTCGATTGCCGACCGGGTCAGCCACTGGCGCGTGCTGTGGTCGCCGGCGGGGCAGGGGCATGCGCTATTCATCGACAGCCCCTTGACCGGGACGGGGCCGCGCGTGTACTCAGACAACATCGGCATGACGCGCTACCTGCAGCGCCGCATCGAGAGCTTGCTGCATGCGCCCTTCGGCGACGAGTCTCTGCCGGTGGTCGATGCCGAGTTCGTGCGCAGCGGTAACGCGCTTGCGACTATGGAAGAGCGCATTTCGTCAGACGATGGCCAGATCGTGCTGGCCTGGTGGGACCTGCTGCCGGCATTCGTGATCACCGTGCCGCCCGGGCAGATGAACCGCCCGATCGGTGTCTACAGCACGTTCTTTCCGGCGCGTGGCGCGCAACTGTCGGTCAATGGCGAAGCCGCCACGGCCAAGCCTTTCGCGCAGGATCGCTCGGGCAAGGCTTCTTCGAGCTGCGTTCTGGCCTGGTCGGAAACCTGGGTAGGACCAGGCTGACAGCAATCCCGCGCGCCACACGGCGCCTGGGTCAATAAAGCGTCGCCTTGACGCGTTCTTCCTGGGTCTGATCGTAACTTTGCCCGTCGATGGCGGCATTCGACAAGTCTGACAGGATGGTGCCGGTGCTGGGCAGGCTGTTGCGCTCGATGCGGGTTCCCGGGTCCCACAGACGTGAGCGCGCGATCGCCCGCGAGCATTGAAAGTAAACCGTCTCGACGTGCACCACCAGCACCGAGCGTGGCTTGCGGCCGCCCACGGCGAAGCGGCGCAGCAGCGTGGGATCGATCGAGATATCGGCGTGGCCGTTGATGCGCAAGGTTTCGCCAATGCCGGGAATGAGGAACAGCAGCGCGACGCGCGGGTCGGTGACTATGTTGGCCAGGCTGTCGACCCTGTTGTTGCCGCGGCGGTCGGGCCACAACAGGGTTTTCTCGTTTTCCACCATCACGAAGCCGGCAGGGTCGCCGCGCGGCGAGGCGTCCAGCCCGCCGGGGCCACTGGTGGCCAGCACCATGAATGGCGCGGCCTCGATCAAGGCCCGGTAGTGCGCATGGACGTAGTCGACTTCCTTCTTGAGCGAGGCCTCGGGTGGTGTGCCGTAGAGGCTCGCCAGCGCCGCGCAATCACGGACCAGGTATTGGTCATCCTGGACATTCACGGGCGTGCTTTGGTCTGGCATGTCTCTCTCCATTCTGGACAACATAGCCGGGCGCAATGCAGCGGCGGCGCAGCAGATTGCGACCACCTCCGAAGGCTTGTCGCAACTGGCCTTGCAGACACGCCAGCAACTGGACCGATTCCGGCTCGAGCGCGTGGCTTCCTGACCGCGACGTCGAGCGGCGCGGCGGTGAGGCATTGGCAGTCACGCCAATACAGATTCAGGGCGTCATGCCGGTAGCCACTGGCCGTGCCGGGTCGGCACACCATTCGCTCCATGAGCCGACGTAGAGCTTGGCGCCGCGCAAGCCCGCCAGTTCCATGGCGATCAGGTTGTTGCAGGCGGACACGCCGGAGCCGCATTGATGCACTACCTGTTCAGGCGGCGTGTTTCCAAGTAATTGCGCGAACTCGGCCCTGAGGTCCGCGGCGCTCTTGTAGGTGCCGTCGGCCTTGATGTTGTCTTTGCCGAAGCGCAGCAGCGCGCCGGGAATGTGCCCGGCCACCGGGTCGATGGGTTCGGCCGAGCCGCTGTAGCGTTCGGCCGTCCGCGCGTCAACTATTGTCATGCCCGGTTTGCCCAGGTTTGCAACAATGGCGGCAACCTCGACCTTGCGTGAATCATCGGGCCGCGCGGTGAACGTGGCTGCGCGCGGAACCGGTACCGCCGTAGTGAGCGCGTGACCGTCGGCTTTCCATTTGCCCAGGCCGCCGTCAAGCACCGCAACAGCCTGGTGTCCGAGCCAGCGCAGGGTCCACCACACACGGCCGGCGTAATTGTTCTGCGAGCCGTCGTAGACCACCACCTGGCGCCCGACGCTCACGCCCAGGCGACCAAATACGGATTCAAGCGCAGCCGGTGTGGGCAGGGGGTGGCGGCCATTGCTGCCGGTCTTGGTGCCGGCCATGTCGCCTTCCATCGCCACGAAGTGTGCTCCAGGGATGTGCTCGCGAGCGTAGGCCTCACGGCCGAACGCATGGTTCATCAAGTCATGCTGGCAGTCGAGAATGATCCAGTCGGGGTCGGTCAGGTGTGCGGCCAATTCGGCGCAGGAAACGATTTTGTCGTACATGTCGGGCTCGCTTGGAAAGAAACGGGTTGAGCGGGTGGCGCGCTTGCCGCGCGCGGGCTCGCAAGTTTAGTGCGTAGTTCGAACCGTGCCGCAGGGTGCCCATCCAGACTGGCAACTGCGAAACGCATTCTTGACAAGGCCGCACGGTAAGGAGTGGTCGCGCCAGAGACGTTTGTTGCTCACAGGTGCTCACCCAAATGGCGCCGCACATACTCGTGAAAATGCTGCATTCCGTCTTCCATCGGTGACTGATAGGGTCCGACCTGATTGATGCCTTGCAGCATCAGGGCGCGCCGGCCGGCGTCCATGCGCAGGGCGATCTCGTCGTCTTCCTTGGCTGTTTCAGCGTAGGCGGCCTGCCCGGCGGCGACGAACTCGCGTTCGAACAGGACGATTTCCTCGGGATAGTAGAACTCGACCACGTTGGTGGTCGACTGCGGGCCGCGCGGAATCAGGTGCGATACCACCAGCACATGCGGGTACCACTCCACCATGATGTTGGGGTAGAGCGTAAGCCAGATCGCGCCATGCTTCGGCACGCGCTCGTCGAAGCGTTCCTCGCGATACTTGAGCACCTCATCATGCCACTTGCGATAGGTCTCGCTGCCCGGGCGCGCCAGCGCGCTGTTGACGCCGACAGTTTGTACCGAGTAGCGTTCGCCATACTGCCAGGCGAGGTCGTCGCAGGTCACAAAGCCGCCCAGTCCGGGATGGAATGGGGCGACGTGATAGTCCTCGAGGTAGACCTCGATGAAAGTCTTCCAGTTGTAGGGGCATTCGTTGATCTCGACGCGGTCCAGCATGTATCCGCTGAAATCAAGGTCTGCCGCCACGCCCAGGCCGCGCATGTCGGCGGCGATGTCGCGCTTGCCGGCAAATAGCATCCCGTTCCATGATTGCAGGGGCAATTTATGCAGGTCAAGGCACGGCTTGTCGGCAAAATGCGGCGCGCCCAGCAGTTTGCCGCCCAGATCGTAGGTCCAGCGGTGCAGTGGGCAGACGATGTTCTGCCGGTTGCCGCGGCCGTTGAGCATGATGGCCTGTCGGTGCCGGCAAACGTTCGACAGCAGTTCGATACCGCCGCCATTGCGCACCAGCACCTGGGCATCGTTCATCCATGCCAGGGTATGAAAATCGCCCGCGTTGGGCAGCATCAGTTCATGGCCCACGTAAGCGGGTGAATCGGCGAACAGGGTGCGCATTTCTATCTCGAAAACGCGCGGGTCGTGATAAGCATGCACCGGCAACTGGGATGCGGCCGGTTGCAGGCGGGATATGTTTCCGATGTCCGACATGGTGGCGAACCTCTCGCGGCAGCGGCCGGGCAGGGCCGCGGGTGCCGCAAATCCATCGATGATGGGCGGCCCCGCAAGGTTTAAGCGGGGCCCCGAAAGCGGATTTAGGCGCGTGCCGGCCCGTCGCGGGCCAGTGGAGACAAAAATCGAACGCGCAACGTGCTCATCGTGGTTCCAGGCGGAGGGTCGGGAACGAAATCAAGGGGGGCAGGCTACCTGCATTCACATTCCAAGGGGGCGGAATGTCTTCAGGGGAATGACCATGCCATCGAAGCGGTATTCCCAAGCCAACAAAGAACATCGCAAGCTCATATTCTAACCCGGCGCAATCGGCAAAGACACCTTAAAATAAAGGTCCGATCCAGCCGCACACCGCGGGTTTTGGCGTGCCATACGCCGCCCGTGCCAACGCCTTGCCGAAAAATCCTGCCTCGCCGCCGCCGGCGGAAAGCCTCAGTTTCGAAGCTGCCGTCAAGGAATTGGAGGCTATCGTCGCACAGATGGAATCCGATGACCTGCCGCTCGAAGATTCGCTGACGGCGTACAAGCGCGGCGCGGAACTGATTCGCGCGGCGCAATCACGCTTGAGCGTAGCCGAGCAGCAGGTCAAAGTACTTGAGGACGACATGCTCAAGCCGCTGATCGAGGCCGGAGGGGCGTCTTGAACGCGGACTTTTCGTCCTGGATGGAGGCGGTGCAGCAGCGCATGGAAGTCGCATTGGCGCGCCTGTTGCCGCCCGCCGATGCGCTGCCTGCCAGGTTGCATGACGCCATGCGCTATGCGGTATTGGGTGGCGGCAAGCGGGTGCGCCCACTCTTGGTGTTTGCCGCCGGCGAGCTTGCCGGGGCTGCCCCTGAATTGCTGGAGATTCCCGCCGCGGCCGTCGAGATGATTCACGCCTACTCGCTCATTCATGACGATCTGCCGTGCATGGACGACGATGCCTTGCGTCGCGGCAAGCCCACCGTACATGTCGAATTCGATTACGCCACGGCGCTGCTGGCAGGCGACGCCCTGCAGGCGCACGCGTTCGGGGTGCTTGCGGTGCCACATGCAGCCCTGGACGCGGCACGGCAACTGCGCATGCTTGATTTGCTGGCGCGTGCAGCAGGTTCGCTCGGGATGTGCGGGGGTCAGCAAATCGATCTGGATTCCGTGGGCAAGCCGCTTACCGAACCCGAGCTTGAATTGATGCATATCCAAAAGACAGGCGCGCTGATCCGTGCGGCCGTCAACTTGGGCGCATTGGCAGGGGAGCCGCAAAGCGCTGACCAACATGCGCGTCTGGATCGCTACGCGAAATGCGCCGGACTTTTGTTTCAGGTGGTTGACGACATACTCGACGCCACTGCCGATACGGCCACTCTGGGCAAAACCGCCGGCAAGGATCAACATCAGCACAAGCCAACCTATGTTTCGATTCTCGGGCTGGCGCCCGCGCGGCGCAAGGCCGCCGCGTTGCTCGAAGACGCGTTGGAGTCGCTCGCGCCTTTTGGTGCGGGCGGCAGGCACTTGGCCGAGTTGGCGCGCTTCATCGCCGGAAGGTCTTTTTGATGAGCGCGCGCAAATGTCGCAAGTGCCCCGGGGTCGGATGCACAATCGGCTGCCGAGGTTCGCGTTCTGCGATCGCCTCCGATACGAAAAATGCAACGGAATGAACATGACCAAGTTGCTTGAAACCATCAACAGTCCGCACGATTTGCGGCGTCTGGCGCGTCGTGACCTGGCTGCGCTGGCCGATGAATTGCGCGCCTTTCTGCTTGATTCGGTATCGAAGACGGGCGGTCATCTGTCTTCCAATCTGGGTACGGTCGAACTTACCATCGCCTTGCATTACGTATTCAATACGCCACATGACCGCCTGGTCTGGGATGTCGGCCACCAGACTTACCCGCACAAGATTCTCACCGGCCGGCGCGAGCGCATGGACAGCCTGCGCCAGATCGGCGGCATCTCCGGTTTTCCGCGCCGCATTGAAAGTGAATACGACACCTTTGGCACGGCGCATTCTTCGACTTCCATCTCGGCCGCGCTTGGCATGGCGCTCGCAGCGCGCCAGAAGGGCGAAAACCGGCATGCGGTGGCGGTGATTGGCGACGGCGCGATGTCCGCCGGCCAGGCATTCGAGGCATTGAACAACGCCGGGGTGTACGAAGACGCGCGTCTGATCGTGGTGCTCAACGACAACGACATGTCGATCTCGCCGCCGGTGGGGGCGCTCAATCGCTACCTGGCGCGACTGATGTCGGGGCGTTTCTACGCCGCGGCGCGGCGCGCAGGCGAACGCGTGTTGGGCGTCGCGCCGCCGCTGTGGGAGTTGGCCAAGCGGCTCGAAGAGCATGCCAAGGGCATGGTTGTGCCGGGCACCATGTTCGAGGAGTTCGGGTTCAACTATATCGGTCCGATCGACGGCCACGACCTCGAGTCGCTCATTCCCACGCTACAGAACATGCGCCTGCTCAAAGGACCGCAGTTTCTGCATGTGGTCACGCGCAAGGGGCAAGGCTACAAGCTGGCCGAGGCCGATCCGGTGCTGTACCACGGGCCCGGAAAATTCGATCCGGCCGAGGGCATCGTCGCGGGAAAAAGCGGCGGCAAGCCGACCTACACCCAGGTGTTCGGCGAATGGCTGTGCGACATGGCAGAGGCGGACGAACGCCTGGTCGGCATTACCCCGGCGATGCGCGAAGGCTCCGGCATGGTTGAGTTCGCCGCGCGCTTTCCGGGCCGCTATCACGACGTCGGCATCGCCGAGCAGCATGCGTTGACCTTCGCCGGCGGTCTCGCCTGCGAGGGCTTGAAGCCGGTGGTGGCGATTTATTCGACCTTCCTGCAGCGCGGCTACGATCAGCTGATTCACGATATCGCCCTGCAAAACCTGCCTGTGCTGTTCGCCATCGACCGCGCCGGCCTGGTGGGGGCCGACGGCGCCACCCACGCCGGTAGCTACGATTTGTCGTTCCTGCGCTGTTTGCCCAATGTATCGGTGCTGGCGCCGGCGGACGAAAACGAATGCCGCCAGATGCTCTACAGCGCTTTCCTTGCGGATCATCCGGTCGCGGTCCGCTATCCACGCGGCGCGGGCCCCGGTGTCGCGATCCAGAAGGCCATGAGCGCGCTGCCATGGGGGCGGGCCGAGGTACGCCGTCGTGCCGTCAATCCGCGTGTGGTGATTCTCGCTTTCGGTTCAATGGTGGCGCCTGCCGAGCGGGTCGGCGTAGAACTCGATGCGACGGTGGTCAACATGCGGTTTGTCAAGCCGCTCGATGCCGAACTGGTGTGCGAGATGGCCTTGCAGCATGAACTGGTGGTGACGGTCGAGGAAAACGTGGTGGCCGGCGGTGCCGGCAGCGCGTGTGCTGAAGCGCTGGCCTCTGCCGGCATCGAAGTTTCAACCCTGCATCTGGGTTTGCCGGACCGCTTTATCGATCACGGCGACCCGGCCAAACTGCTGGCCGCCGAAGGACTTGATGCCGCCGGTATCCGCAGCGCCATCGAGATGCGCTTGGGCAGCCTGCCGGCGCGGCAGATGAAGAAATCCGCCTGATAAAGCCGAGTAGTGTCCGACCCCGATAACTGTTTCAATCCGCAACGCAGTACTGCTGAGAAAAGCTGAACAAGTCTGCGGAATGCGGACTTTCAAACGAAGAATTGTTTTCAATCAACATTGTGCAAGAGCGCCATTCTGCACCGACGAGCTTGTTCAGTGATTCTCGCTGGACGCGGCCGCCGGCCGCAAAGGATAAGCCATGAATACCCGCGATCCCGCATTCGCAAAACCTGTGCCGATGGTTGATGTGCAGGGCGCCGCCGATACACGGCGCATCGCCATCAACAAGGTGGGCATCAAGGCCATCCGTCATCCGGTCAAGATTGCCGAGCGGCCTACCGCTGGCGCCGCCGCGGTCCAGCACACCATCGCCAGTTTCAACATGACCGTGGGCCTGCCGCAGGAATTCAAGGGTACCCACATGTCGCGCTTCGTGGCGATTCTCAACGCGCACGAGAAGGAAATCTCGGTCGCGTCGTTCCACGTGATGTTGAAGGAAATGGTCCAGCGCCTCGACGCCACCACCGGGCATATCGAAATGCGCTTTCCCTACTTCATCAACAAGGCCGCGCCGGTGTCGGGCGTGAAGAGCCTGATGGACTATGAAGTCACCTTCATCGGCGCGATTGTCGATGGCAAGACCAGTTTCCGCATGCAGGTGCTGGTGCCGGTCACCAGCCTGTGCCCGTGTTCCAAGGAAATCTCAGCCTACGGTGCGCACAACCAGCGCTCGCATGTCACGGTGACCGCCGAGACAGCGGCTTTTGTATGGATCGAGGAAATCGTCGAACTGGTCGAACGCCAGGCTTCGTGTGAGTTGTATGGCCTGCTCAAGCGTACCGACGAGAAATTTGTCACCGAGCGGGCCTATGACAATCCGAAATTTGTCGAGGATCTGGCGCGCGATGTGGCCGCCGCCCTGAATGCGGACGAGCGAGTGAGCAGCTATCAGGTTGAAGTGGAGAATTTCGAATCGATCCACAATCACTCCGCCTATGCCTTGATCGAGCGCGACAAGAGTAAGGGCTGACCCGGGCGGGCGCAGCGCATCAGTGCGCCTGCTTATTGCGCCAATCCGGCCGCGCGCAGGAACATGCCGACCACTTGCTCGGTGGCATGGGCATAGTCGCCATCCGAAAGCACATCTGAACCGGTGACCGCGGCGATTTGGGCGGCGAAGTCGGCATAGGTCTGGGTGGTGGCCCAGATGGCGAAAAACAGGTGTCGCGGATCGACGGCGGCCATCTTTCCGCGTTCGATCCAGCCCTCCATGACTTCGGTCTTGGCTGCGACCAGCGCGCGCAGATCGGTCGCAAGAAAACCGCCGATCTCGGCGGCGCCATGCAGCACCTCATTGGCGAAGACCTTTGACGCTTCGGGATATTCTCGCGAGAAACGCATCTTCGCGCGAATATAGTGCTCAAGAGCCGCACGCGGGTCGGCGTCGGCCACGATGCTGTCGGTCTCGGTCAGCCACAGCGCCAGAATGTTGGTCAGCACCGCGCGATACAGGTCGAGTTTGGTGCGGTAGTAGTAATGCAGGTTGGCTTTTGGAACCCCTGCCTCGATGGCAATATCGGCCACGGTGGCACCGGCGAAGCCGGCGCGCGCGAACACGCGTTCGGCGCCGCGCAGCAGGGCGGCCTGGTTGCGCACGCGCACCCGGCCGCCCTGCGGCAATGCCTTACTTGGTGCCAAACAGGCGGTCACCGGCGTCGCCCAGGCCGGGCATGATGTACGCGTGATCGTTGAGTTCGCGGTCGATGGCTGCGGTGTATACCCGCACCTCGGGATGCTCCTCCCCCAGCACATCGACGCCGCGTTGCGCGGCCAGGAGGCAGATATAGCGGATCGATACCGCGCCCAGTTCCTTCAGGCGCATCAACGCGGCGCTTGCCGAGTGCCCGGTGGCCAGCATCGGATCGAGCACGATCACCAGACGCTCGCCGATGTCTTCAGGCACCTTGATGTAGTACTCGACCGCATCCAACGTGGTCGGATCGCGATACAGGCCGACATGGCCCACGCGCGCGGCCGGCACCAGGTCGAGCATGCCGTCAAGCATGCCCAGGCCGGCGCGCAGTATCGGCACGAAGCAGAGTTTCTTGCCCGACAGCATGGGCGCATCCATCGGTTCCAGCGGCGTTTCGATGCGCCGCATTTCCAGTGGCAGATCACGCGTAGCCTCGTAGAGCATCAGCGGTGAAAGCTCGCGCAACAACAGGCGGAATTCGCCGGTCGAGGTTTGCTTGCGGCGCATCAGAGAGAGCTTGTGCTGTACCAGCGGATGGTCGATGACGATCGGGGGCTGACGCATGGGGTGGGGTCTCCGGGGGGGGGCCTAGAAAAGTGTGCCGTCACTGGTGATGGAAAGCGGCGGGCCGCCGTCGGCGCGATGTTGGCGCGCCAGCATGCGACCGGCGGCCCAGGTGCCGCCTTCGAGCACCCGTGCCAGCGGCAAGGCTTGCGCGTCCAGGCCAAGGCGGGTGCGCAGGCCCTCGGCCAGGCGATCGAGCAGCGCCACCGTCAACGCGCGCCACTCGACCACGGGCTCGCTGTCGGCCGCGAGCATGGTATTGGCAAGGCCGGGGTCACGCGCTGCGATCAGGCCAGCGTCGAGCATCAGGCCGCCATTGCGGTATTCAGCAAGGCCGGTCAATGCATCGAGTTCGCCGACGCCCACGCCGCCTTCCTCGAGCGGCTCGATCAGCGAATAGCTGAGCCATTGCGACAGCTTGTGCAAGGGCACCCAGCCGAGGCCGGGATCGTCGGCGGCAAATGCGCTGTGCCGCCAGGTGTCGCCGAGCGGTTGGCCGCCCAGCGTGTGACGGCCCGGCCAGATCGGACCACAGGCGCGCAGTACCGTCTCGAGTATGTGGCTGGCCGCAAGCGTGCCGCCGCCGGCCTGGCCGTGCAGAAAATCGAAAAGACCCCCGATCCGGCCCTGCTTGCCAAAGTGCAGCGGGTCGGCTGCCAGGGTGCGGCCGAGACGCTGCAGAAGGGCGACGCGGCCGTCGAGTCCGGCCAGGGGATTGTCTTGATCGACCTGCATGGCCATAGCCAATGCGTCCGCGTCCAGCGTCTGCAGTGCGCGGGCGTCGCAGCGCAGCGGAAGGTCGGGCTCGGCCGAGAACAAGCCGACGCGGAAAGCTTCGAAGCTTGCGAGCCCCAGGCCTTCGGAGCGGGTGTATCGCTTGCCATCCTGTGCGCGATACGACCAACGCGGCCCGGCACCGGCATCGAGCAACACGCTCACGATCGCCAGATCGAAGCGGATGCGCGCCCGCTCTTCGCGATCCACATCGAGTGTGCCTGCGAGTTCCGCCCAGCGATCGGTGCCGCCAGCTTCGAAGTGTCGCCAGCGGCTGTGGAAGGGAATGGCAAGCGTCGGATAATTGGCGCGCACGCTGTCTTGCACCAGTGTTATGGTCGCGGCCAGTTTTTCCGGGTGGTAGATGAAATGCGCCGAATCGCCACGTTCCATCCGCGTCAGCAGCACCTGTGCCCGCTGGCGCACGGCCGCCGCCGAGAGCAGCCAGCATGCGGCATCGGCATCACTGGTCAAGGCGGCGCCCCTTGGCACTGGCGATCTCGTCGTCGGACGGCACGTACTGGCTGAAGTAACCGGCCGAGCGCTTGGCGTCCATCTCCACCTGCGCTTCTGGCGGAATCAGCCCGGCCGGAATCTCGACCCGTTCCAGTACCTCGATGCCGCTCTTGACCAGGGGCTCGAACTTCATGTCGCTCATCGATACAAAGCGGTGAATGCGCTTGATGCCCAGCCAGTGAAGGACATCCGGCATGAGTTCCTGAAAACGCATGTCCTGAACACCGGCCACACATTCGGTGCGCTCGAAGTATTTTTCCGCACGGTCGCCGCCCAGCTGGCGCTTGCGGGCGTTGTAGACCAGGAACTTGGTGACTTCGCCCAAGGCGCGACCTTCCTTGCGGTTGTAGACCACCACGCCGACACCGCCGGCCTGCGCGGTCTCGACGCAGACCTCGACGCCGTGCACGAGGTAGGGGCGGCAGGTGCAGATGTCGGAGCCGAAAACGTCGGAGCCGTTGCATTCGTCGTGAACGCGGCACGCCAGCGGTCGGCTCGGGTCCGACAGGGCCGCGACATCGCCGAACACATAAACGGTCATGCCGCCGATCGGTGGCAGGAACACCTGCAAATCGGGCCGGGTGACCAGTTCGGTAAACATGCCGCCGGTGTACTCGAACAAGGCACGCCGTAAATCAGTTTCAGCGATCCCGAAACGGCGCGCCACGCCTGGCAGGTGCCATACCGGTTCGATCGCGATCTTGGTGACGCGTGCCGCGCCGGAGGCCTGGAGAATCGCAGGATCGGGTTTGAGTCGTCCAGCCGCCATGGCCGCCTGGATTTCCGGGATGGTGACATGCGCCTTGGTGATGGCGATGGTCGGGCGAATGTCCCAGCCCTCGGCCAGTCGATCGGCGAAAGCCTCGGCCACCAAATGGCCCCAGGGGTCGAACGAGACGATACGGTTCGAGTCCATCCATTGTGGATGCGGGCCGATGCGTTCAGCCGGACTGGTGTCGGTCAGGTCCGGTATGTGGACCGGGGACAGGTGGCCGGCTGCAATCGCCAGCGCCCGGTAGACCGCGTAACTTCCGGCATGCGCGCCGATCACATTACGATGGCCCTGCTCGGGTGAAGCGATCACCGGGCCGCGTTGCAGCGCGGTGGCCGCGCCCCAATCGATGGGCGGCGGCTTGTTGGGCCCGCGCGGATGCGAACTCAGGACGACATGGCGCTTTCTGGGGGGGCTCATCGGCTGCGGGCTTTCGACAGACGTAAAACAGGAGTATTGTCAAACCTGACCAAATAGTCAAGAAAATTCATTGTTCGCCCCAGTTAAACGGCCTTTGCAGGATCAAGGCGCGCAGCGATTGGCGCCATCGGTGCGATGAGTGACAATGAGTCCGGGCAAATTTCGTTTCCCGACCATCACTTCGAACACCCATACATGCAAAGTCACGACAAGGCGCAGGAAACCGCGCGCACCCTGCAACAACTTAGGGATTGCGGTGAGCGCACGACAGGCCTGCCGCAGCATCTGAAACCGGCGACGCGCGCCGAAGGCTATGCAGCCCAAGCCTGTCTCGAAGGCTTCAGCGCAGAGCCTTTGTTTGGATGGAAGATCGCAGCCACCAGCTTGGCCGGGCAACAGCACATCAATGTCGACGGGCCGTTGGCCGGCCGCTTGCTGGGCGAACGCAGGATCGTGCCGGATGCCGAGGTGCCCTTGCGCGGTAACCAGATGCTGGTGGTCGAGGCGGAATTCGCGTTTTGCATGGGTCGCGATCTGGTGCCGCGCGCAGCGCCGTACGTGCGCGACGAGGTGACGGCGGCGATTGCCAGCCTGCACCCGGCGCTGGAAGTGCCGAACTCGCGTTTCGCGCCGTTCGAGGCCGCCGGCGCCCCCCAACTGATCGCTGACAATGCCTGCGCCGAGTATTTTTTGGTCGGCGAGGCAGCGCCAGAGAGTTGGCGATCAATCGACCTTGCGCGTCACAGCGTGACCGCGCATGACGGCGTTGGCGCTATCCATACTGGAAGCGGCGCCAACGTACTGGGTGATCCGCTGCTCGCCCTGACCTGGCTGGCCAATGAACTGTCGTCGCTGACGATTACCCTCAAGGCTTGGCAGGTGGTGATGACCGGGACTTGCATCAAGCCGTTCGCGGTCAGGCCGGGCGATCACGTGGAGGCCGATTTCGGACCGATCGGTCGTATCGGCGCGCGTTTCGCAATTTGAAGTGGCACAAAAACAAGGGGCGGCACCATGAAGACAAATCGTTTTGCGGCGACATTTGCATTTTTGTGCGCGCTTTGCGGCAACGGGCACGCGCAGGACATCTATCCGAGTCGGCCGGTGACGGTGATCGTGCCGCAGGCGCCGGGCGGGGCCAACGATGCTATCGCACGCATCGTGACGCAAAAGCTGTCGGAGGTGATGGGGAGGCAGTTCGTGGTGGAGAACCGAGCCGGCGCCGGCGGCAATATCGGCACTGCGGTGGCTGCCAGGGCGAAGCCTGACGGGTACACCCTGATGCTGACCACCAATAGTGCGCAAGTGATCAACCCGTGGCTGTACAAGAACATCGGCTTCGATCCGGTCAAGGATTTCGAGGCGGTCGCCACCGTTGCGACGGCCGGCTATGTGCTGGTGGCGCATCCGGCGTTTCCGGCTTCGAACGTGAAGGACATGATCGAGGTGGCCCGGGCCAAACCAGGTGTGATCACCATCGCCTCGGCCGGTAACGGCACCCTGAATCACCTGATTGGCGAGATGCTGCAACGCGCCGGTGGCATCGAACTGCTGCATGTACCGTACAAGGGCGCTGCCGCCGCAGCCACCGATGTCGCCAGCGGGCAGGTGCCGCTGTCGGTGCAAAGCGTGCCTTCCTCGATAGGCTTGATCAATGCCGGCCGCTTGAAGGTGCTGGGGACGGTCAATGAAAAGCGCATTGGCGCCTTGCCCAACGTTCCAACCATCGGCGAGACCATTTCCGGTTTCGGGTCGACGCCGTGGTACGGCATCCTTGCGCCCGCGGGGACGCCCAGGGACATTGTGGCGAAGCTGCAGTCGGCGGTGCAGACCGTGCTCGACAGCAAAGAAGTTCAGGACAAGCTGGCGGCACAGGGTTGCGAGATCATGAAGGGCAGCAGTGCGCAGTTCGCGGCCATCATTCGCGACGATCTTCCGCGCTGGGCCAAGATCGTCAAGGACTCCGGCGCCACCCTGGATTGAACGCGGGCCTGCTGACCATGCAACTTCCAACACAAATTGACTCAATTCGCTTCCGTGGCATCGATTGCTATCGGCTGGTCGCGGGTGCGGCCAGCGTGGTCGTCAGCCGCTTTGGAGCGCAGGTGCTGTCCTGGCGCGATGCCGCCGGGCGCGAGCGCCTGTTTCTGAGCGAGCGTGCCTTGTTCGATGGCCGTACGCCGATCCGCGGTGGAATTCCCCTGTGCTTCCCGCAGTTCTCGGGACTGGGTGACCTGCCCAAGCATGGTTTTGTGCGGTCCCGGATATGGGAACTCGTAGCGGCGCACGCTGATAGCGAAATCGTCAGCCTGACGCTTGGCACCGCTGACGATGCCGGCACGGGGGTGATCTGGCCGCACGCTTTCGACTTGCGCCTAGAGGTTCAACTGTGCGCAGCGCATATGCGGGTCAGCCTTATGGTGCGCAACACCGGCACCACGGCATTCGCATTTACCGGGGCCCTGCATACCTATTGCGCGGTGGGCGACATCGCCGCAACCACTCTAACGGGGCTGAACGGGCTCGAATATCGCGACGCTGCCGGCGGCAACGCCATCTGCATCGATGCCGATGCCTCGCTGGTCGCCACCGCAGAGGTCGATCGGGTCTATCACGGTGCTCGGCGGCAGCTCACGCTTGACGATGGGAGGGCGTCGCTTGGCATCGCTGCCGCCGGCTTTGCGGATGTTGTGGTGTGGAATCCGTGGCGGACTCTGTGTGCAAAACTGCCCGACATGCAGGCAGAAGGCTACCGGCAAATGCTCTGCGTCGAGGCTGCGGCAGCGCAGTTTCCGGTCACTGTGGCGGCAGGGGATGTCTGGTCGGGCAGCCAGATGCTCACCGTTTGCGGCTTGGCAGGCCCGCATGCAACTGGCAATTGAGCCCTGAGGTTACTCAACATTCGCGCCGGTTCAACCTCGGGGCGCAAGGCAGACATGCGGCCAGTGTGGTTCTAGGTCTGTTCCGGCTGCCGCCGCCGCTGCGTACCCACCGCGCCAGCCAAGGCCGCATCGGGGCCGGCTACCGGGGGTGTTTCAGCAGCGCGGTTGCGGCGACGGTCCAGCCACCATGCCAGGATGGGCAAGGCAACGAACGAACCAGGCACGATCGACAGCACCAGATACGGAGAAATGGTGCGCAAACGTCGAAGATGAAGCCGGAGTTCGGCTTTGTCCGCGTGGCTCCATTGTTCGCCATTGCGTGGTTTCATCACCAAGGGCATCAATCCGCGTATTTGCGAGATTTCGGCGATCAGATAGTCGCGTTCGCGCGCGGTCAATGCAAGCGCATGGCGCCAGGCCCCTGTGCAAGCAGTGCCGATGGTTCTGAAACGCGATCTGGTCATGCGAGTTCCGGGTGCGTCAATGCGGTGCAAGGTCCGAGCGGCGCTGCGCGGACTGGGGGCGATTGCCGCAACTTCACGACAATGCCAGGATTCCGACATGGCGGTCTTGCTTTGCTTGCGCTCGACCGAAGGTCGTCCGCTAGCCCCTTACCGGCATTGCGCGACAAAACTTGATAGACGAGCATCGCAGCGGCAAAATCTGCCCTCGCGAACCTGTACCTTGCAGCGCCAGGGCGCGAACCCGGCGAGTGCGGATCTCCACAAACCTTACAATTAGCCAATGAAGACTTGTATTGATCTAAAGCCGGGCATGCGCATCGCGCTGGTGGGTGGCTGCGGCGGAATTGGCCGGGCGGTGGCTGCCGCGATGGGTGAGTCAGGCGCGCGTGTCGCGGTGCTCGACTTGCCGCAATCCCTTCTTGCGCATCCGCCGCAGGTCGAACTGGCGCTGGCCTTGGACGCGACCGACGAAGCCCAGGTCGGCGCCGCCTTCGCGCGCGTTGGCGCCGACTTTGGCGCGCTCGACGCACTGGTCAATCTCGCGGGTTTCTCGCTGGGTGCCCGGCCGGTGGCCGAAACCACATACGCAGCCTGGGGCGAGGTTCTCAATGGCAACCTCAACTCGGTGTTTCTCTGCTGCCGGGCGGCGCTGCCGCTTTTGCACCAGGGCCGGGATGCGGCGATTGTCAACCTGGCTTCGGGTCTGGGCGTCAAGCCGCTTCCCGGCCATGGGCCTTACTCAGTGGCCAAGGCCGGCATTATCCAGATGACGCGTCTTTTGGCGCAGGAAAATGCGCCGCAGGTCCGGGTTAACGCTGTGGCGCCAGGCGCTGTGGATACCGCATTCCTGCGCGGCGGTACCGGCCGCGGCGGCGACGATGCATCGATTGTGCAGCATGTCGATTCATCAAGCTACCTGCGTGGCGTGCCGCTGGGTCGCCTGGCCCAAGCCGACGATGTGGTCGGGCCGATTTTGTTCTTCCTGTCAGACGCGGCGCGCTATGTGACCGGCCAGACCCTGCATGTCAACGGCGGCGGACTGATGCCTTGACAGCCTCGGCCGGAGGCTGACCGGGGAAGGCAGCCTCCGACAAATAAGGTGCTTGGTCAACTGCGGCCGGAGCCGCCGCTCGCCGCAAACGCACCCGCGACCCGGTCAGGCGTGCAATGCCGCTTCGCCCAATACCGAGATGCGGAAACGGTTCTTGAGGTAGGAAGCCTCGCGCGGAGGCAACACGATCGGCAGCTTTTCTGGATCGACCTTGATCTGGGCGAACTGCGTGCCTTTCGCTTGGGTCAGGCTCGTGCACAGGGCGCGCAACTGCTCACCGGACTGCACCAGCGACGATTTTTCGATGCCGGTGGCGCGTGCCACGGCCGCCAGATCGGTGCCCATGCCGGTGTGCGTGAGTTGCTGGCCGGTCTCGCCATAGCGTTCGTTGTCCAGCACTACGATCGCCAGATTCTTCGGTTGCTGCACCGCAACAGTTGCCAGCGAGCCCAGGCCCATCAACATCTCGCCATCGCCTGTTATCACCAGTACGCGGCGTTTTGGTTGCGCCAAGGCGATTCCAAGGCCGATCATGACAGCCCCGCCCATCGCGCCCCACAGCGGAAAATTGTTCGGATGGTCGCCGACAGACGTAATGTCCCAGGCGGATGCCCCCAGGCCGCCCACCACCAGCATCTCGCCACGCTCGGTGAGCAACTGCTTGACCACCGCGCGGCGCTTCAAAAGCTTACTCATGTTCGTCATCCTTGGTCAGTTTGCGGAAATCCTTGGCGCCCATGACTTGTTGACCGATCAGAACGGCAGCCGGCCGGAAGGTATTGAAAGTCAGTCGTAGCGCGCCGGAAACGGCTTCGACCACGTCGTCGTCGCGGTCGGCGCGCCGCACCACTACATCGATGGCTTCGAGCACGCGCTGGGTGTTGTTGCCCATCGGTACCTGGGCGGGGTTGAATTCGCCGTGATCGCCGCGCATGGTGACCAGCATCAAAAGGGGAAAGTGGGCCGCCAAGGGCAGTGAAAGCATATTGATGCAGTTGCCGACCCCTGAG
The DNA here is from genome assembly GCA_040382235.1 of Burkholderiales bacterium. Classification (GTDB taxonomy): domain Bacteria; phylum Pseudomonadota; class Gammaproteobacteria; order Burkholderiales; family JAEUOS01; genus JAEUOS01. Next base: position 5,956 of record JBEIFV010000030.1, on the reverse strand, counting down.
GATTGCATCAAAAGCACGCCGCGCTCACCGCCCAGCCAGGCGCCCGCGAGCAGGGCTACACCTTCCTCTTCTGTCGTCAGGCGCACCAGCCGCATGGATTTATCGGCCTCAATCAAGCGGATCAACTGCGAGTGGCCGGCATCCGGCACCACCGCTACCTGGCGGATATCTTCTTTTTTCAACAGCGCGTGCACCATTTTGGGCCATGCCATGCCTGCTGCGGAGGCCGCAGGTTTTGCTGCTTTTTTCATTTTTCTCCCTTTATGCCAAGGTCGCCAGCCTCCCGTGCGAAGGGCGCGGGGCCTGGCAGGCTGCCCGATTTTATTGGGCAATTGCGGCCGGGGAAAGGACTTTTGTGTGCTGGAAAGGCCCGTCTGCGGATCCGCCTGGAGAGGGGGCGGGGCGTTTTCCGGGCCGGTTTTAGCGCCCGTTGCGGATTGAGAATCAGTGATTCTTCAGGCCCGGAACGAGGCAATGGACTGGAGCTCGACCGCGCTGCATAACAATAATTGTCCTGGACAAACGGAAAGGTGGCGAGAATGCCTATGGGGGACTTTTGAGTTTGGCGGCCCCATCTTTCAGCTCGGATCCGCCCCAAAGCCGGCCATTTGACGCGTTCCAAGCGTGGCTAACCGCTCCGCAAAAATATTTATGTATTTTTGTGTCCTAAGTGGTCACTAACGCTATCAATAGAAATGAAAAACTGAAATTATTCAATTAGATGGAATTAAATATTTGTGTAAATTATATGAAAGCACGATTGGCGAACGCTGCCTAGAGCCTGTTGCCAGAGCGCTTGCTAGCGAGTATGTTGGCGACTGCTTCAAGTTGGTCGGCCCTTGCTCTATCTTGTCAGTACTCGCTATTTATGGCTTCGGTTGTACGGTGAGTAACGACAGTTTGCCGCAAAACTTGAGCCCTTTTTTTGTGAAGCTGGCGCTGAAACACCCGCCTGTTTATGCGTTGATGGGCGTGAAATTCAGGCCGATTTTTTGGGTTACTGTCTTTGCTAGGTTGGTTTAAGGAGCGTTCGCAGCCGCGTTTGCCGGAGTCCGATCTGGACAAAAGCGCGGCTGACGACAGCGGTTCAAGGGCTCACGGAAAATTCCGTCTCGAGCCTTTGGAGCCGCGCATGCTTCTTTCGGGCGACTCCGTAGTTGCCGTTGTTGCATACCAAGCACTGCTCCAAGCACAAACCAATGACGGTTCCGATGGCCCCACGGCTATCGTCGAGCAACTTGATGACAATACCAATAGTGAGTTGCGCTCGGCAGATCGGGGCGGTGATTCCACAGCTGCGAACAGCGCGGGTCCGACGGTTTCCTGGCCCGAAAGCTGGCAAGTCAAGGCTGCTGACACGCAGGAATCCGAGCCTGATTCAACCGCTGCGGGCGGCTTGGATACACTGGTTTCGCGCCTGGAAAACTCTGATTCAACAGACTCTCAGCTCGTCCAGTTAGCCGCCGCACAGTCCGATATTGCGCTGCAAAATTTCAGTGCTTCCGACAGCGATTCATCGCCCGTTGGGGCAGCAGGTGAAGCCATCATCGCAGGGGCATCGACGCTTACGCCACCGGCGACGGGCCCACCCGGTAGCGACACGGCGGCTTCTGTCTTTGCGGCAAAAGAGTCTATAAATAACAATGAGTTAAGCCAAGCCAGTTCGGCCAACCAAGCCGACGGAGGGGTTTTTTTGCGTCAGAATTTGCTGTCATCGGAGCTGTCTTTCGATGGCTTGGCGCGCGCACCACCTAATGGCGAGCGTCTTACTGAAGCAGACGTAGTTGCATTGCTGCAAAGCGTCATAAGGAGTTGGACAGCCTCTGGCTTGAGCGCGGATACGATCCACCGCCTCGCCAATATCTCGATCAAAATCGCTGACCTTCCCGGCGGCGAATTGGGCTGGGCCGAACAGAACACCATCACCCTGGATGCAACCGCCGCTGGTCGCGGCTGGTTCATCGATTCGACGCCGGACGATAGCGCCGAGTTTGTTGGTGCCGCCGACCAGGCCCACGCAAATGCAAATCCCGATAGTGCCGCTTTTGGCCGCATGGATTTGCTGACCGTCCTCTTGCATGAAACCGGCCATGTGCTGGGATTCGATCATGACAGCGGATTGGCGATCATGGCCGAAATTCTGGGCGAGGGCGAGCGCGTCGAGTTGGCAGGATCGGCAATTGCCCCCATTCCGGGTATGCCTATTACCTCGGCCGCGACAGCGCAACCGAATCTCGATCTGTTCGTTGCCGGCATCGCGGGGGGTACCCTCAACAACGGTCGGACCATCGTCATCACCGTTGCCGCCAACGGTCAGTTGAGCATCACGGGAACGGGCGCTACCGTCGGTTCGGTTGCCGGCGCTGGATCCGGCGACGATGCCAGCGGCGTAGCCGGCATTACGAACATCATCGGTAGTGCCGCCGCCAACATCAGCATCGTCGGCCCCGACGTTGATGCTGTCTGGACGCTTGATTCCGCGAACTCCGGCACGCTCGCCATTTCCGGTGGTCCTATGATTCGGTTCAGTTTTGTCCAGGTCATAACGGGTGGGGCCGGGGTTGATCAGTTCCGGGTGAAAAGCCCGTTTGGGGCCGCAGCCATCGCGATCAACGGCGGCGGCGGGAATGACCAGCTGGTGGTTTCAGCCGCTGCCGTCGCAGTTGTTTCGTTCAATGGCCAGGGCGGGTTTGATGCAGTGGTAAACGAAGCAGCGGCAACGCCGGCGTCGACTTTCAGCAGCGTTGAAAATTTCGTCGATCGGCCGCTGCTGTTTGTTCCCGGGTTTGCCGGTTCGTTTGCCAACACGACATTGTCGAGCACCACTTTGGACGATTGGTATCTGACGCGTGGGTTTGATCCGACCAAACTGGCGTTGGAGCCCTTGTCCAACAGCTACTCCGATTTTGTGCAGAGCCTGGTCAATACGGGGTACACCGACGGCACCAACAAAACCGGTGTCGATGGCACGCTTTATGTCTCGCTTTGGGATTGGCGCGTGCCGGTTGCCTTAAGTAGCGATGGTAACCAGGACGGGATCCTGACAGACGTCAACGCGTCGTCGATCAGGGACTGGGCACCGGACAGTTTCGACTCAGGCCTTGACTATTTTGCGTACTGGATGGACAAAGCAGCCACAGCTTGGCAGTCCTTGACTGGCGCAGCGGCCGCCTCGGTTGATGTGGTTACCCATAGCACTGGCGGCCTGATCGCACGCAGCTACCTGCAAAGCAATGCATACAACCAGGTTGGAAGCAATTTGCTTGCAGTCAATACCTTGGTCCAGACCGGCGTGCCGAACCAGGGCGTCGGATCGACTTTCGGCATGCTCAACAACGATTTCGGGCTCAAGGCATCCACCCGCGGTCTGGGGGCGTTGGTCAATGCGGCGTACGAAAAGGTCAAGTCCGGTCAAACGCTCAAGAATCCGGACGGCACCACGGTCACCAGCGCCAATCTGCCCGGTGAAGTGGATTTTGTGGGGAAGTACATTGCGTCGTTCGAGGATTTGTTGGCCACGTATCCCTTCCTCGACAATGTTGAGGACGGCACCCAGGCCTTGATCGCTTTGGGCGTTACTTCCGGCGGCAACACCTTGCTGCTTGACTTGAATGCGCTCGACCCCGCGGGTTTCGCACGCACGCGCAGTCTGGATGCGACAACCAAGACTTACGTCGTGTATAGCAGCGCAGTCGACACACAGGATCTGGCCGTTCTGCATACAGGTGTTGTAGCCAGCCTTGGGCTGGAGAACGAGATTCTGCCGTTTTCAAATGTGATCGGCCGCTTGCCAGTGGCAGGTGAGCCTTGGTATGAGTTCAAGAATAGCCCGGCGGGCGGTGACGGGACCGTTGCCGCAAACTCGGCAAGTGGCGGATTTGCCGGGCTCACCAATCTCGACGGATCGAACGTATTGTTCGAGATAACGTCGGCGGCTGCGGGCAGTGCCGTTGGACACTCGGAAATAGTTCATGACCCGTATTCCCAGCGCGAAATCCTGCGCCTGCTCGGGATCGACGGCTTTGCCTCGGCACAGATCTCGACCAATCTTCTTTTGAGCAAGAAGGATGCAGCCATCAATCTCATCGCCTTGGGTGTGATCGACCCGGTGGCAACTGCCACTCAGGCATTCGGGGATGCGAAAGCGCTGGTGGTCGACATCCATGACCGCATTGAAACGGCATGGAACCAGGATCTTCCCCTGATTGGTCTGAGTTTGAACGAGTTGCTGTCCGATAGCAGTCATGGCTACGGTTTCGACATATTCGCCGCGTTCTCCAACGCCGTATCCAGCAAGGTGGCCCTGGTCGGCACCCTGACGCAGCGTCTGGCCCAACTCGAAGAACTGCTTGAAGACCAACTGGGCCTGGCCGACCTTGGCGGAAACAGCAATTTCGATAATCCGGAGTTGGAGATCGCGTACAACCCAACCACCGCCGTGCTCAGTTTGGCATTCGATTTCCAGCTTGCCCGGTCATCAACATTCAATCTTGATTTGGGTACGTCGGGCGGCCCTTTAAGCGCAGCGCCGATTGCGCTGGATTTGGCGGTTGCCCTTGATCTTGCGTTCACCGTGAAAATCGATTTCGGTGACCTGGTTTCCGTTGTCGCCGGCGGAGCAGGGACGAACGGATTGGTCTTGACCCTCGACAATTTCGGGGTTTCGGCCAGCCTGACAGTGCCTGCCGCGCCGACCCCGGCATTTACGCTTCAATATGGAGGCATCGGCGGGCTCCAGGTATCCAACCTCACTGCGAACATTGCGGCGGCGCTGAATGTCGATTTCACCGCACCTGCCAATACAGTAACGCTTGGCGATCTGCGCACCAAGAGTTTCGCAAGCCTGGTGACCTTCACGCCGAGCGGGTCGCTTGATCTTGAACTTGATGCCACAGGCAATCTCACCAATCCGGCATTTGCCCTGAGCGGCACGGGCAAGCTGGCGATTCACACAGGCAACGTGTTTAGCGGGATACCGCCGCCGCCCGTGCTGCAGTTGACCGGCGCCAGCTTGTCGATCGCCAATTTCCTTTTTGTGAGCGGCAACCTCACGATTGAAACCGGTGCCAATGATCAACTTAGAATCAGCGGAACCGTCACCGGCGATCCAGCCAATGGCGGCCGGCTGCTTGTGGCAGGGCCGGTCAGCATTACCGGAAGTGCCAGCTTCGCACTGAGCCGGCAGACCGTTGATGTTGACACCGACGGCAACGGTGCGCCCGATTTGATTGGTGCCATGCTCGACTCGGTTACCTTGACCCTGGATCCGGGCGCCATCGTCGACGTCAGCGGCGTGGCGACCTTGACACTCTCTGGAAGTCTCGCTTTGGCACGGGTCACCCCGGCGAGCCAGAGTGCCGCGCGGTACACCGCGCTCAATATGGGCAGTGTTGTAGTCGCTCCTAGCCTGACACCATCGGCCAACTTTGGATTGAGCGGGACCTTGACGATCACCGCGCTGGACTACAACGCGGCGGCTACCGGCTTTGCACGGTTGAACTGGGCTCGCGCGTTTGATCTCAACGAGGATGGCATTCGGGGTACCAGTAGCGACATCCTCAACTTTGGCGGCAGTGTGGCAATCGACCTGCCGGGCAGCCTGGAATTTGCCATCGCGGGCAGCATCACCGGCAACCTCAGCGCAGGCGGCCTGAACAACGCGCTGCTGACCGCAGGGCCGGTCACCATTGGCGGCACGGCCACCTTCACCCTGAGCCGCCAGACCGTCGATGTCGACACCGACGGCAACGGCACACCGGACCTGTTGGGCGCAACACTGGACGCCATGTCGCTCACCTTGAACGCGGGCTCGAAAGTCGCCGTCAGCGGCGTGGCCACCTTGTCGGTGTCTGGCGCGTTGGCGCTGGCGCGCATCAGCCCGGCGGGCAGCACCAGCGCGCGCTACACCATACTGAAAATGGGCAGCGTGGTCGTCAGCACCGACACGGCGGCGGCG
>JBEIFV010000029.1:0-45120 GCA_040382235.1 Burkholderiales bacterium | reverse complement strand
TGTCGTGCACACTGCACGACACACACGACCCTCAGTCGCCGATGGCGGTGACGACCGCGTCGCACTCCTCGAGCGCTGCCAGCACATGTGCCTCGGCGTACTTGGTGTAGGTCTTCTTCTTGATCAGCCGCACCTCGCAGCCATATTCGCGCGTCAACTGCTCGCCGACTTCGCCAAGCAGGTATTCGGCGTTGTGCTTGATGTTGTCCAGGAGTCCGATGCGCTTTCCCTTGAGTTCCGCCAGGCGCTCGGCGCCCGCCTTCTTCTCGGAATCCTCTTCGGCGCTCGGGTCTATGAGTACCAGTGTCATTTTCTTCTCCTCGGGGTTCTGATGCTGTTCAAACTGCCGATGCCGATCCAACGGATGATGCCGACCAAAATGTGTAAGGGCCCTTGGGCGGCCCGCACCGCCTGCTCACTCCACCGCAACCGTCACAGACGGGGTGGCCCAGCCGGGCAGGAAGGCGCTGTGGCGCCCGGTGCCGCCGGCCACCACGACGGTGATCTCGCTGGCGCGCCGCACCAGCGGCACCATCTCGTCGTCATCGTCGCGATTGACCCAGCGCGGCCAGAAGTTGCGCTTGACCTCACGGCCGTACAGGCCGCCGAGCTTCACCAGGCGCACCGGCTTGCGCGCCTTTTCGTACAGGTATTCCTTGAAATGCTGCTTGCTCCAGCCGTCGCGGGCGATGGTCTCCGCATGGCTCGGGCAGACCACCACCATCACCTCGCCCTGGGCGTAGAACATGTTCTTGCCAAGGGTCGCCATGGTGTCGGCGATGGTGAACGCAAGATCGAAAGCATTCTGGCTGGCCTGGTTGTTGACGTTGTGCGGCGCCTCGCAGCCGAACACCGTGACCGTGCTCTGCAGGAGCTTGAAACCGCGTTCGACATGCAAGGGGTCCCACGGGCTTTGCTCTTCGTTCTCGGCGATGCAGTAGGTGTACTTGCCGGGATGCCCGAGGGTGGCCTTGTCGGTCACACCGGGAATCGCACGGCCGATGTTGGTGAGAATCAGCTTGACTGCGCGGCCGATGGTCGCGTTGGCGCGGTTGCCCTGGCCGAACACGTTCGAGCCGCTGTTCATGCCAAGGGTCAGGCGCGCCGGGCCGTTCACCACCACCAGCGGTGTCGACAGGTGGGTCGAGCACTGCATGCCGTTCAGGTTGAGCGCGGGATCGGTCATTGCCTTGACAGCGGCGATGACGACCGGCATGTGTTCAGGCAGGCAGCCCGCCATCACGCAGTTGACCGCGATCTTCTCGACCGTTGCCTTGCCCCAGCCCGGAGGAATCTTCGCCACCAGGGTCGAGGGCGCGAGCTTGGTGCCGGCCAGCATGGCCGCCACCCGTTCCTCGCTGGGCGGAATCACCGGCAGGCCATCGGTCCAGCCCTGGTCGTAGCAGAACTGGAAGGGGTCGTCAGTCGTTGAAAGGGTATGTCGTGTCGCCACCGCCATGCTTCAGTCCTCGCTCAATCAAGCCTCGACACTTGCTGTTGCTTATGTGAATACTTTGTTCAACAGCGATATTGCATCAAGCGCGCCGCACAATGCGGATCGATCGAATGTATTGTTTTACAATGTGAAACTTGTTGCGCGGCAGCAAATTCAATTCGACTTTCCGCTTGAGCATGCAGGATTCCATTGTCCGCGGCACCCAGACCTTCTCGCGCGCGGTCGTGTTGCTCAAGGCGGTGGCAACACGCCCGATGCAAGGCTGGCGGCTCACCGACCTGGCCACCTTTTGCGGCTTCGACAAGGGCAGCGCGCACCGCATGCTGGCCGGCTTGGTGCGCGAGCGCCTGGTCGAGCAGCGCCTGGGCGACAGGCACTACCTGCCCGGCCCGCTACTGTTTGAATTGGGGCTGGGCGTTTCGCGCCTGGCCGGCCTGGCCAAACTCTGTGCACCGGCGCTGGCGCGCCTGGCAAGCAGGTCGCCGGGCGTGGCGCTGCTGTTTCTGCCCAGTGGTGAGGAATTCGTCTGCGTGGACCGCGCGGGCGCCGCCACCATCATGGGCTTGTCCATCGAGGTGGGCACACGTCGCCCGCTGCTGGCATCGGCCGGCGGTGTCGCCATGCTGCTGGCCTTGCCGGAAGCGGAGCAGGAACACATGGTGCAGGCCAACCTGCGGGCTCTGCAAGGATTCAGCGCGCCACGCTTGGCCGCGGTGCAAAGGATGCTGCGCCGCTCGCGACGGCTTGGCTTCGGCGTGAACCTTGGCGACCTGGTGCCCGGCATCCATGCTTTCGGCGTGCCGCTGACGGACACCCGCGGCCGGCCGTTCGCTTCGATCAGCATCGTCGGGCGCGCGCAGGCGCTGCCGCGCGCCCGCAGCGCCGAGTTCGAAGCGCTGCTGCGCGCCGAAGCGGCACGCATCGAAGCACCCGCGCCTGTGCCAGCGTAGAAGCGGTGCCGCTGCACTCTGAAGCCGGGGCCGACGCCTGCGCGCGAAGCAAACCGCAAGCCCACTAAAGTCAATCCCGGCATGAACATACCCGACCTGCATTCGCCCACGCCTGCCAGCCCGGCCAGCCATCCCTACCGCGACTTCGAACACGCGGGCTGGGAACGAGCTGCGGCGGCTTACGCCGACACCTTCGGGAGAGTCAGCAACCCGTTCGTACCGGCGCTGCTCGATGCGGTCGCCATTCAGGCTGGCGCCGGGCTGCTCGATGTCGCCTGTGGCCCCGGCCTGGTCAGCGCGGCGGCGGCGGCGCGCGGCGCGAAAGTGACCGGCATCGACTTCTCGCGCAACATGGTGGAAGAAGCAGAGCGACGCTACCCCGGCTTGACGTTTCGTGAGGGCGACGCCGAAGCCCTGCCGTTCGAGGATGAATCGTTCGACGCGGTGGTCATCGGCTTCGGATTGCACCACTTTCCGTATCCGGTCCATGCACTGGCAGAGGCTCGCCGCGTGCTGAGGGACGGCGGCCGGCTCGGTTTCACGACCTGGGCACCTGCAGAGATGCATGTCATGCACACCATCGTCGTCGGTGCGGTGCGCGAAGCCGGTGATCCGGGCGCCGCGTTGCCGGTGGCTCCCGGCGGCGCCGTCAACCAGGTGTCGGCCTGCGCCGATCTGCTCAAGCGGGCCGGGTTCGCGGCCGCTGCATCCAGTGTTGGCATCGTGCGCGCGCATATCCACGTCGATTCGGCCAGGCAACTCATGGACCTGCTGACCGCCGGTACGGTTCGGCTTTCCGCCACCCTGCGAGCGCAGCCGGCTGGCAAGGCTGGCGCGATCCACGCCGCGATCGAGCGCGGGCTGGCACCCTACCGCGACGGCGAAGCCTATCGCTTGCCGATCGCGGCGATTCTGGGTACGGCGGCGAAATAGCCCTGAGGTCGCTCCCGCCGCCAGGGTCCGGCGCTCGGGGTCCGATGCTCAGTCCAGCCTGATGCCGGCCTGCCTGATCACCTTGCCCCAGCGTTCATGCTCGGACAGCGTCAAGGCATTGAACTGCTCGGGCGTGTTGCCGCCGATCACCGCGCCGCTGGACTCGAACGCGCTCTTGATGTCCGGCATGTTGAGCACCTTGGCGGTTTCGGTTGCGATGCGCGCGAGAATCTCCTTGGGCGTACCGACCGGTGCGTAAAACCCCTGCCACGAAGGCACATCCAGACCGCCCGGATAGCCGCTTTCGGCGAAGGTGGCAACATTGGGCATGGCTGCCAACCGCTTGTCGCTGGCCACGCCGAGCGCCTTGACCCGGCCGGTGTTGATCAACTGCTGCAGGGTCACGGTCCAGTCGAAGTACAACTGGATCACGTTGCCCACCACGTCGGTGGTGATCTGGCCGCCGGCCGCCTTGTAGGGCACGAAGGTGATGTTGGCGCCGGTGTTCTGCTTCATCATTTCGGTCACCACATGCGCCACCCCGCCGGTGGTGCCACCGATGTTGAGCTTGCCGGGATTGGCCCTGGCATAGGTGATCATCTCGCCCACGGTATTGAAGGGCATGCTCGGATGCGCAACGAGCAGCGGCGGGCCGGCCGACACCATGGTGATGCCGGTCAGGGTCTTGACCGGATCGAAATTCATTTTCAGCAGATGCGGATTCCAGGTCATGTTGAACACATGGCCCATGAGGATGGTGTAGCCATCGGCCGGGGCCCGCGCCACGAATTCGGCGGCGATGTTGCCACTGGCGCCCGGCCGGTTCTCGACTACTACCGTGCCGCCCAGGAGCGGCCCCAGCTTTTCGGCAATCTGCCGCGAGCGGGTGTCGCCGGTGTTGCCGGGGTTGACCGTGACCACCAGCTTGATCGGCTTGGTCGGGAACGCGGGCTGCTGCGCGATGGCGGCGCAGGTGAACAATGCGCCCAAGGCGCAGGTCAGCGCGAAACGCCGGCTACGAACGATCTTCATGGATTTGTTTCCTCGATTTTTTAAATGTCGGTGCGCATCCTGCGCGGCACATTCGATGTTGTCACGCACGACCACACGCGCGCAATCCTGATTGACCCTGATTTCATGCTGCTGCGCAGCACAGAAACTGCGACATGCCAAGCTGATTCCATGTAAAAACGACCATGCGGATTTGATTTTGCAGGTCCACTAAATCGGGAGACCACGATGCATCGCCTGCTGCCTGCACATGCTTGCTGCGCCATTTTTGCCATCACACTGGCTCTCGCCACATCGGTGAGCGAAGCGCAGCCCAAGCCCCTGTCCTTGCGCTACACCACCGGGGCTCCGCAGCGAACGCCGTGGGTGACGCAACTGGAACGATTCCAGAAAGCGGTCGACGAGGAAAGCAAGGGCGCGCTCAAGATCGACGGCTTCATCGGCGCGCAATTGGGTAACGAGCAGGACACCATGCAGCAAGTCGCGCGCGGCCGCATCGACATGGGCGGCTTTTCGACCAACGCGGTGGCGGTGGTGGTGCCGGAGATGACCATGCTGGTGCTGCCCTTCTACTTCAGGAGCGTAGCCGAGTCCGACTGCGCGATCGACGCGCTGACGCGGCCGATCGCGGAGCTTTTGGCCAAGCGCGGCCTGTACCTGCTTTCGTTCAGCGACGTCGGCGTCAGCGACCTGGCGGGCAAGCGCCCGTTCGTCACGCCAGCCGACGTGAAGGGCATCAAGGCCGCCTCCTACGGCTCGAAGATGGGCACGATCATGTGGAACACACTGGGCGCGAACTCTTCACCCATGGGCATCACCGAGTGGGCGCCGGCGTTCCAGAGCGGCGCCATCGACGCCGCCAACACGCCCTCGACCTTCTACGTGCCCTCCGGTCTCAACAAGGTGGCGCCCGTGCTTTCGCGCCTGGAGATGTGGAGCAACCCGGCATTCATCGTGATGAACAAGGGCATTTTCGACAAGCTTCCGGCCGAGCAAAAAGATGCCCTGGTGCGCGCCTCTGCACGCACGCCGCTGGCCGACAATCGCCGCGAGCTGCGCGCGTTCGAGGCGATGATTCGCGGCGTGCACGAAAAAGGCGGCGGGCAGGTGGCGCAGGTGACCGGCTCGCAACGCGAGGAATGGCGACGCGTGATGGCGCCGGCGTGGACGCAGATGGTCAGGGAGACCGGCGGCGAATCGGAAGGGTTCTTCAAGCAACTGGAAGTCGCGCGCAAGGTCTGCGAAGGCAAATCCTGAGCCCACGGCTGGCCTGTAGAATGCGTGCGCCAAAGCAACATGGTTTTCGATTGCTGCTTCGCAATGCAAAAGCGGGCATCGGAATTTCAATTCCCTGTAAAAACAGCTAAAGTCTGATTCCAAGCAAATTCCAAGCAAACCTGCGCCTTCACGATCGCCAAGGAGACAGCAATGAATCGTCGCAACACCTGGAGCACGGCCCTCACCATGCTGGCCGCGGCTCTCGCCCTCGCACCCACCCCGGGCGCCGCTCAACAAAAGCAGACCTCACTGCGTTACACCTCGGGCGCACCGCCCAAAACGCCGTGGGTGGCCCAGATTGAGCGCTTTCAAAAGGCGGTCGATGAGGAAAGCAAAGGGGCGCTCAAGATCGACAGCTTCATCGGTGCGCAACTGGGCAACGAGCAGGACACCATCCAGCAAATGGCGCGCGGGCGCATCGACATGGGCGGCTTTGCCACCGGTGCGGTGGCACTGATCGCGCCCGAAATGGCCAACCTGATCCTGCCCTTTTATTTCAGGAACATTGCCGAGTCGGACTGCACGGTGGACGCGATGACCAAACCGGTCACCGACCTCTTGGGAAAAAAGGGCATCCAGTTCCTGGGCTTCACCGACATCGGCACCATCGACCTGGTGGGCAAGAAAGCCTATGTCACACCCGCCGACGTCAAGGGCATCAAGGCAGCCGCCTACAGCAGCAAGATGTACACCATCATGTGGAACGCGCTGGGCGCGAATTCCTCACCCATGGGCATCACCGAATGGGCGCCGGCATTCCAGAGCGGCGCGATCGACACCGTAGGTACCCCGGCCACCTTTTATGTGCCCTCGGGCCTGAACAAGATCGCACCGGTGTTGACGCGCCTGGAGATGTGGAGCTCGCCGGCCTTCGTGCTGATGAACAAGGGCGTATTCGACAAGCTGCCGGCCGAGCAGCGCGATGCCCTGATGCGCGCCTCCGCGCGAGAGAAAGTGGCCGATGCGCGCAAGGAGATCCGCGGCTTCGAAACCATGATTCGCGGCCTGCATGAAAAAGGTGGCGGGCAGATCGTGCCGGTGACTGCCGCACAGCGCGAAGAATGGCGCAAGGTGATGGCGCCAGCCTGGCCGCAGATGGTCAAGGACATCGGCGGCGAGTCGGAAGGCTTCTTCAAGCAGATCGACGCCGCACGCAAGGTGTGCGAAGCAAAGACCTGAAGCGATGACCGCCACCACCGTCGCGCCGCCGCCGGCGCCTGCCGGCGCGCGCGCCCTGGTCGAACGCTGGCACAGGTGCGAGTGCTGGGTCGCGGTGGTGGCCTTCGCCTTCATCGCCATTGTGCTGCTGATCGACGTGATCGGCCGTGAACTGGTGGCGCCGCTGCTGCGCATGATGGATTTCAAGATCGGCGCCCTGGGCATCCAGGGTTCGCAAAAACTCTCGGTCTACGCGTTGGTGATCGGCAGCTACGCCGGTGTCGGTATCGCGACGGCCACCGGCAGCCACCTGGTGCCGCGCGTGGCCTACAGCTGGGTGCCGGCGGCCTGGAACGGCAACATGAACCGGCTGGCTGACCTGATCGCGGCGGTGTTCCTGACCGGCGTGGCCTGGGTGGCGCTGGAATTCGTGCAGTCATCGATGAAGGCCGGTTTGCTGGTACCGATCCTCAACTGGAAGGTGTGGCCGATCCAGCTGGCGATTCCGCTCGGCTTCCTGTCGGCCGCCGGGCGCTACCTGTGCTTCGCCATCTGGCCCGCACTGCGCCCACTGCCACCGGAGTTCCAGGAATGATGACCGTTCTGCTGGTCGCGCTGGTCCTGCTGCTGCTGGTGCTGCGGCAGTCGCTTTTGGTCGTGCTGCTGGCGGTAGCCGCCTACGTGCACATCGTATGGGGCCGCGGCCAGCTCGACTACATCATCGAAGACATGTGGGTGGCGCTCGACAAGGAGGTGATCCTGTCGATCCCGATGTTCATCCTGTGCGGCGCGATCATGACCAAGGGCTCGACCGCCAAGCGCCTGATCCGCATCATGGCCGCCATCACGCGGCCCCTGCCCGGCGGCCTGGGGGTGGCCTGCGTGCTTTCCTGCGCGCTGTTCGCGGCGATTTCCGGCTCCTCGATCGTCACCATGCTGGCGATCGGTACGGTGATGTACCCGGCCATGCGCGCGGCCAACTACGACAACAAGTTTTCCTTGGGCGCCATCATGTCGGGCGGCACGCTCGGCATCATCATCCCGCCGTCGATCCCGATGATCATCTATGGCCTGGTGACCGAGACTTCGGTGACCGACCTGTTCAAGGCCGGGGTCGGGCCGGGCCTGTTGCTGACATTTCTGCTCTCGGTCTACGCGATCTGGTTCAACCGCCACATGCCGGTGCAGCGCTTCGAGGCCAGCGAGTTGTTTACTGCGCTACGTGAAGGCGTGTGGGCGGCGATGATGCCGGTGATCCTTTTGGGCGGCATCTACAGCGGGTTTTTCACCGCGACCGAGGCCGCCGCGGTGGCGCTCGGCTACGCCATCCTGATCGAGGTGTTCGTGCACCGCGAGATCAAGATGCGGGTGTTCTACGACGTGGTGCTGGAAACCTCCAAGTTGGGCGGTTCGCTGTTCCCGGTGCTGGCGGTGGCCTTGAGCCTCAACATCATCCTGATCGAGCACCGCGTGCCCTCGCACATGGTCGAATGGGTGCAGGGCTATATCTCAAGCCCGCTCATGTTCATGCTGCTGGTCAACCTTTTGCTGCTCGGGGTCGGCTGTCTGATGACCACCGGCGAGGCGATCCTGGTGCTTGCACCGCTGCTGGCGCCGATGGCGCAATCCTATGGTTACGACAAGGTGGTGTTTGGCCTGATCATGATTCTCAACCTGGAGATCGGCTTCCTCACGCCACCTGTGGGCCTCAACCTGATCGTGGCGATGAGCGCCTTCCGGCAGCCTTTCGGCCTGTTGTGTCAGGCTGCGGTGCCGTTCATACTGATCATGTTGTTCGGCCTGGCGATCGTGGTCTGGCAGCCGTGGATCGGCATGTACTGGGTCACCGGCAAGTTCTGAGCTTTGACGCCGCGCAGCGCGCGGCAGCCGATTCAGCCAACATCATCCGGCGCCGCCGCGCGCTTCCTGCCATGCAGCTTCGCGCCCACCAGGTTTTCGCGATGGCGCCCGCTGGCAAAAACCACGCCGACGATGTGCACGCCAACCAGCGTGAAAAGCCGTTTGGAAAAGCCTTCGTGCAGTTCCTCGACCCATTCCACGCCCCAGAAACGGTCGGTGGTGTAAAGCCAGCCGCGGGCCTGTGGTTTCGACGAATGGCCGCGGGGTTTGATCTGGGTCAACCGGTCGCGCCGTGGTTGGCGGAGCATGCCCGTGACGCCTCCGGGCAACCGGACACAAGAAGGAGGAAGCGATGATCCGATCACTGCAACACGTAGCCCTTTACGTACCCGATCTCAAGGCAGGGCATGCGTTCTATACCAGCATGGGCCTCGAGTCACATGTCGAGAACGGCAGCGTGACCCTGCGCTGCCCGGGCCGCGCGCAGGACCAGTTGCGCCTGATCCACGGCCAGCGCAAGTCGATCGCCTGGGTCTGCTGGGGCACGCGCCAGGGCGATCTGCCGTTCCTCATGGAGCATCTGGCCAGAAACGATGTCGCGCTTGAAGCCGCGCCGCTGCACGCCCCGGAAGGCGGCATCTGGCTGCGCGATCCCGACGGCATCCTGCTCAATATCCGGGCTGCCGAACCGGCAGAACAAAAGCGGCCGGCAGTCGAAATCAACAATCCCGGAACCCACTACCACCGCGTCGCGCGACGCGGCGCCCCGCACCGCAATGTGGAAGCGATTCCACGCAAGCTGGGGCACCTGCTCAAGTTCACCACCGACATCAACCGCGACGTGCGCTTTTACACTGAAGTGCTGGGCATGAAACTATCCGACCGCATCGGCGATCACCTCGCCGCGTTCCTGCGCTGCGGCGGCGACAGCGACCATCACACCCTGGCATTGGCCAGCAGCGAAGCGCCCGGGCTGCACCACCTTTCATGGGAAATGGGCAACCTCGACCAGTTGCAGTTGTGCGCCGAACGCATGATCGCCGCCGGTTACAAGGATGCCTGGGGCATCGGCCGCCACATCTATGGCTCCAACTACTTCCACTACATCCGCGATCCATGGATGGGCTTGAACGAGCTGTTCTGGGACATCGATTTCATCCCCGAGGAATCGCCGTGGCAGGTGGAAGTGGCGGAGGAAGGCCCGGATTCACTGTACCAGTGGGCCACCATGCCGCCGCCTGCGGATTTCCTGAAAAACTATGAGCGCCTGCAGTAGCGCGCGAGGCGGTCAGACGAAATTGACGATTGCGGCATCAATCCTCGTAGACGCTGTACTTGTATTCCGGATTGCGCAGATTCACCGGTGCGCCGGCTTCAACCAGCACCTCGAAGCGCAGGCCGCGCTTGCGCACCGCAATGCCGTAGTTGCGACCCGCCATGGCGAGCTTGCCGCGCGCGAAAGCATCGGCCGCGCGCCACACATCTTCGAGACGCTCGACCGTGAGCGTATCGGCCGGCGGAAACGCCTGGCCGTTGCTGCGCACGATGTGAATGTGCAGGTGGGTCTGCGAACGCACCGTCGGCGGGTTGATGGCCAGGGTGATCTGGTCTTCCGGCAATTTCGCGCGCGCCGCGTCCCAGGCATCGCGCCAGAGGGATTCGAAGGCCGACCCTGGCGCGTATAACTGCGGATCCTCGACCCCGCACACGGGGTGCATCGGCATCAACAAGCCGTGCACGAAGCCTGCATCGGGCGCCGCCTTGCGCCGCGAAAAACACATCTTGCGGTCGCGGATGGTGACCGCAGCGCGATTGGAGTGCCATGACCAGACCTCGATCTGGTTGTCGCAGCCGGCGCCCAGATTCTGATGTTCCACCACGGTGCGCCGCCGGCAGTCCTGCCCGGCCAGGCATTGCACGATCTGGCGCAGCGCATCGGACTCGGGTGTGACCGGGCAGGATTGCGCCTGCGCTGTCACGCTGGTACAGAAGAGGGAGGCCAGCAGGGCCAGGCGACCGAACACGGACTTCAATTGCACACACTGTTTGGGTGACATCGGAGGCCCGAAGCCTATACGGCCTGCGACCCGCGATCAAGTGTCAACGCCTACAATTGCACATTGAAGCGAATCAAGTTTGGAGACATTATGCGTTCCTACAAAATCCGCCACGTTGCAATCGCCGTCGCCGCCACGCTGTGCTTAAGCGCCGGCGCTGCCCTGGCGCAGGCCTGGCCCAGCAAATCGCTCAAGTGGATCGTGCCCTTTCCTCCCGGCGGGCCGACCGACGGCTTGTCGCGCGCGGTTGCGCAGAAACTCTCCGAAGCGATCGGGCAGCCGGTGGTGATCGAAAATCGCGGCGGCGCCGGCGGTGGGGTCGGCATGGATGCGCTGGCCAAGTCAGTACCGGACGGCTACACCATCGGCCTGTCAACCACCGGTACGCACGCGATCAACCCGGCGCTGTACGGTGCCAAACTGCCCTACGATCCGCTCAAGGATTTCACTCACCTGACGCTCGGTGTGGTATATGTGAATATCCTGGTGATCAACGCCGGTCATCCGGCGAAGAATCTTGCCGAACTTGTCGCGTTCGCCAAGGCCAATCCCGGCAAGGTGAGCTTCGGGTCGGCGGGCAACGGGTCGTCGAACCACCTCTCCGGTGAGATCCTCAAGACGCTCACCGGCGTGCCGATGCAGCATATTCCCTACAAGGGTAGCGCTCCCGCACTCACCGACGTGATGGCTGGCAACCTCACCTTCATGTACGACATCCTCAACACCTCGCTGCCGCACATCCGCTCTGGCAGGGTGCGCGCCCTCGCTGTCACCAGCGCCAAGCGCAGTCCGTTCGCGCCAGAGGTCCCGACCACCGAGGAAGCCGGGATCAAGGGCTATGCCGACGCCGGCAGCGACCTGTGGATGGGCATCAGCGCACCAGCCGGCATACCCAAGCCGATCGTCGACAAGCTGAATGCGGAATTGATCAAGGTGATGCGCTCACCGGAGCTGCGCGAGCGTATTCGCGGCCAGTTCTTCGACCTGTGGACCAGCACGCCGGCGGAGTTCACCGCCGTCATCAAATCTGACCTCGCCAAGTGGGGCAAGATCGTCAAGGATTCCGGAGCGCGGGTGGACTGATGAGCACACAAGTTCCAGCCGCGACGCCGATGGCCGATACGCGCGGCGGCAACCTGTATCGCGCCGACGCGGCGCTGCCCGAGTTGCTCAAGCTGTGCATCGCACCCGAGCTATTTGCGCATCTCGAACCCCAGCTCCATCGCCTGGGCGCGCTCGCCGGCGGCAGGCTCGACGTGCTGGCCGGCACTGCCGACCGCAATCCGCCGCAACTGCATCATCGCGACCGCACCGGTGCCGACCGGCAATGGATTGAAAAGCATCCCGCCTATGAAGAAATGGAGCGCCTGGCGTTCGGCGAATTCGGCCTGGCCGCGATGTCGCACCGCGCCGGCGTGTTCGGCTGGCCGACACCGCTGCCGCCGGCAGCCAAGTACGCGCTGTCGTTCCTGTTCGTGCAGGCCGAATTCGGCCTGTGCTGCCCGGTCAGCATGACCGACGCGCTGGCGCGTACCCTGGCCAAGTTCGGCAGTCCGGACCTGGTCGGCCGCTACCTGCCGGGACTCACCGCGACCGACATGGATGCGCACCTGCAGGGCTCGATGTTCATGACCGAACAGGGCGCCGGCTCGGACGTCGGCGCCACCGCCACCATTGCGCGTCGTGACGGCCTGCATTGGCTGCTCGAAGGCGACAAATGGTTTTGCTCGAATGCGGATGCCGAACTGTCGCTGGTACTGGCGCGCCCGGAGGGCGGCGCAGCCGGCACCCGCGGGCTCGGGCTGTTCCTGTTGCCGCGCACCCTGCCCGATGGCACGCCCAATCGCTATCGCATCGTGCGCCTGAAAGACAAGCTGGGCACGCGCTCGATGGCCTCGGGCGAGATCCGTCTCGAAGGCGCGACCGCCTATCTGGTGGGCGAAGAGGCACGCGGCTTCGTGCAAATGGCCGACATGATCAACATGTCGCGCCTGTCGAACGGGATGCGCGCCGCCGGCCTGATGCGGCGCGCCTATTTCGAGGCACTGCACGTGGCAAGAAACCGCGTGGCGTTCGGCAAGCCCTTGATCGAGATGCCGCTGGTGCGGCGGCAATTGATGAAAATCCTGCTGCCGGCCGAAGCTGCCCGCTCGGTGATGTTCGCCGCCGCCCGCGCGCTCGAAGCAGCCGATCGCGGCGATGCTGCGGCGCAAAAGCGCGTGCGCATCCTGACCCCGCTGCTCAAGTTTCGCGCCTGCCGCGACGCCCGCCGCGCCACTGGCGACGCCATGGAAATGCGCGGCGGCACCGGCTATATCGAGGAATGGCCCGACGCGCGCCTGCTGCGCGACGCCCATCTGGGCTCGATCTGGGAAGGCACCAGCAATATCGTGGCGCAGGATGTGCTGCGCGCGATCCGGCGCGAGGGCGCGCTCGACGCGCTTGATGCGGAGCTCGATCAACTTGATCGCATCGCCGGCACCAACGAGGTTCGATTTACCGCACGCGAACGTGCGCAAGCCTTTGCGCGCAGCGTGGCCGAGAACGATGACACCGCGCATGCGCGGCAAGCCGCCAGCGGCCTGTATTACTCGACAGCGGCGACACTCCTGGCGTGGGAGGGCAAGCGCATCGGCGGCGCGATCGGCGCACAACGCGCACTGCTGTCGAAAATGCTGGTGCGGCACAAACTGAGCGAGCGCGACCCACTGGCACCGCAGACTGAAGAGGAATTCTTCGAGGCTTGAGCCAAAGGATAGAAAATCCAATGGGCTTTCGGAGTCATTTCAGACCAACACTTCCAGACCCCGGCGTTCGATCACCGACAGCAAGCGTAGTGCCGCGCCACTTGGCTTCTTCTCGCCGTTCTCCCACTTCTGCACGGTAGAAACGCTGGCGTTGAGGTAGGCCGCGAATACGGCCTGACTGACGTGCAGATGCTCACGCAGGCGACGGATGGCCTCCGCCGTATAGGTTGGTGGCGGTACGGCCTGCGCCTCGAAGTCGCGCAGGGTCTGCTTGGTGACCGCACCTATCCGCTCCAGATCGCGCATCATCTCCAAGGCTTCATCAATCATCCGGCTCATCGTGTCACCTCCACTAAAAACTGCTCGGCCAGCGCGGTAGCGATCTGGACTTCGGTCATCTCCAGCAAGCCTCGCGCCAACCGCTGATAAAGCGCCAATTCCTTTGCCGAAATGTTGTCCCGGTCGCTCTTCTCGAACGTTAAGTTATAGCACTAAGTGCAATGACTCTTGGTCAAGCTGCTTGTGCTTTTCTCAGTGGTTGGTGGCTTCACTGTCGCCGGTCCAGTCGCCCTGGGTTGCGAGCGGGCTGGTTGGTCTCAGCCGATCCCGGCTAACTGTTGTGATGATTGTTGCACTTGGCCCAGCCATCACGGTTAAGTTTTTTGCGTTCTGAGGGCCGGGTTTGCAGGAACACGTCGCTCGGTATTGGCGCGCGCGTCGGAGCGTAGGCGCGTCCGTGCGAGTCAAGGGTTTCCTCGCACGACGGGACCGGCACCGCAGTCTGAAGAGAAATTCTTCGAGGCTTGAGCGCTCGACGCGCCGCCGTTGCACTGCCTCTACTTGCGGCGCGCGATCGCCTCAATCGCCAGCACATAGCCATCCACCCCGAAGCCGACGATGATGCCGGCGGCGGCCGGCGAAATCCAGGAATGGTGGCGAAACGCCTCGCGCGCGTGGACGTTGCTGATGTGCAGTTCGATCACCGGCACCGCCGCCCCCTTGATCGCATCATGCAACGCCACCGAGGTGTGGGTGTAGGCACCGGCGTTCAGAATCACCCCGGCGTGGGTGCCGGCGGCATAGGCGCGGCCGGCCTCGTGGATGGCGTCGAGCAGCATGCCTTCGTGATTCGACTGCCTACAGTCGATCGCGAAGCCGAGCCTAGCACCAGCCTCGCGGCACATGGCTTCGACGTCGGCCAGCGTGGTGGCGCCGTACACCGCCGGCTCGCGCGTGCCCAGGAGGTTGAGGTTGGGGCCGTTGAGTATGAGGATGGTTTTCATTGACTTGGTCTCTCGCGGTTCAAGGGGCGGCTTTACATGCCGCTCATTTGGCGGTCTTGGCGACGATGTCGGCCTCGATCAGCGCACGCAGTTCAGGCGTCACGCCGGTCTTGGCACCGAACCATTTCTGAAATCCGTAGCCTGCCTGCTGCAGCAGCATGCCCAGGCCATCGACGGTGCGGTGGCCGCGCCGCCGGGCCTGCGCCAGCAACTCGGTTTCCAGCGGCACATAGACCACGTCGTAGACCACAGCACTTTTCTTCAGCGGGCCGAGGTCGATCACAAGGGGCGGCTTGCCGACCATGCCGCACGAGGTGCAGTTGACCAGCACATCGGCGGTCGCCAGCAAACCCGGCAGCGATTCCTGGCCGTGACCACTGACAAGGGCGCCGAAGTGCGCGGCGATTTCATCGGCGCGGGCGCGGGTGCGATTGACCAGCGCCGTATGGATGCCGCGATGGGCAAACGCATAGGCCGCCGCGCGCGCCGAACCACCCGCACCCAGGATCACCGCGCGGCCATCGGCCACATCCCAGCCGGGCGCGGTCTCGTCGAGGTTGGCGATGAAGCCATGCGCATCGGAGTTGCCGCCGACCAGCACACCATCCTCCAGCCACAAGGTATTGACCGCACCGATCGCCTCGGCTGCGGCATCACGCCGTGTCGCCGCGGCGAACGCCGCCTCCTTGTGCGGCACGGTCACGTTGCCGCCGACAAAGCCGTTGCTGCCGAAGCCTGCGATGAAGCCGGGAAACTGCTCCGGCGTCAGGTCCATCAGCTCGTAACTGCCGGCGATGCCCAGTGCTTTCAGCCAGTGATTGTGAATCAGCGGTGAGCGCGAATGCGCTACCGGATGGCCCATGACACAGGCTTTTGGAGCGGGTTTGGACATGTTGTACGTGTTGCTCTTGAAGTTGATGGTGCTGCCGGATTGCTTGATCGCGCGTCGGGTGAAACTGCCCGACGCGCACCGGCTTGCCTTCACTCGGACGACATCAGGCTTTGCGCGCCATCAAAAGCGGGACGATTTCCTTCACCGCGGCCTGTGCCTTTGCCAGAAGCGCGGCATCGTCGTCGTTTGCCACCGGATGCCCGATCACAACGAAAGGATAGCCGGGCAGGCCGTTGACTTCACCCACCACTTCGGCGCTGCGCACGAATCGATCGGTGATCACGGCCACCGCCGGAATCCCCATGCGTTCGGCTGCAATGGCGTCGTGCAGACTGCACGACGAGCAACTGCCTCAGTCGCCAATGGCCGAAAGCATCGCATCGACACCGCTCAACTCGGCCAGCATTTTCGGCGGCACCGGGCGTGATGAGTCGGGCTTGCGACGGCGAATGAATTCGCGCACGCCATGCTGGCTCTTCAAAATTTGCTCGACAAAATCGAAAAAGCGCTGGGTGCCGATCTTGGCGTTGTCGATCATGCCGACCGTAGCGCCGCTCAAGGCCGGCAGCGCCGGCGCCAGGCGCAGCGCTTCCCCGTCGGCGGCCAAGCGCGGGTCCAGAAGTCTCAAGCTCATGGTTTCCTCCTTCATGTAAAGATCATCAATCATCGATCGCACAGGTCACGGCCAGCGCTTTCTTTCCATACCAGGGTGGAATGACGGCGCCAAAGCCGCCGGCCGGACCGCCGGCGGCGATTACCAGCAGGTCTTCCGGCGCACGCAGTGCGCAATAGACGCGGTCTTCATCCTGGCGGCCGGCCACGGACGCCTTGCCGACAGTGCGCCATTCGCTGCGTTTCACGCGCGCCGCCTCGAACACATAGTCGCGAATCTGTTGCTTGGCCCAGCCTGCCTCGCCGAAAATCTCGCGGTGCTGCTTGGGGATCACGATCGCGTAATTGCCGGCCCAGATCGAATAGGTCAGCATGTTGCTGCGCATTGCCGCCGCGTAGGAATCGAGAATTTCCTTCGGATCATGGGTCCACTCGTTCATGATCTGGTGCGGCGACTCCACCGCCATCACCGTCACCGCCGAAGTGCCGGCCGGCACGCCGCGCTCGACCGACAGCGGCAGCCAGATGCTGTCCTCTTCATCCTCGGCCACGCAAAAAGTGAACTTGCCGGGATGGCCCAGCGTCGAGCGGTCCAGCTGACCAGGAATGCCGCCCAGCACGTTGAGCAGGAACAGGCGCACGCTGCGGCCGATGGTGGCATTGGCCCGGCTGCCGTTGGCCAGCACGTTGTGGGTGGCGTTCATGGAAAGCTTCGTGCGAATCGGCCCATTGACCACGATGAAGGGCGCGCTGCCGCCGGTGCTGGCGGTGGCGCCGTGCAGGCCGAATTCGGGTTGGCACATGGCCTTGACAATCGCCACCACCACCGGCATGTATTCCGGCAGGCAGCCGGCCATCAGAGCGGCGATCGCCACCTTTTCGGCGGTGATGCGGCGCCTGCGCACCGGCTCGACGCCGATGACATCAGCCGCCTTGAGTCTGGCGGCGGCGAGAAAGCGCGCCACCCCAGCCTCGGTCGGCGGCACGATCGGCAGGCCGTCGGTCCAGCCATTGGCCTGGTACAACTCGTTGGCCTCGAAGGCATCGGCTGCCTCGACCACGGCACTGGTGAATTCTTCTGTGTTGCTCATGGTTTGATCATGTCCCCGCAATCCCGCAATGGTCTCATATGATGCCGTCGCGCCTGAGTTCGCCCACCCGCGCCGCCGACAAGCCGGCCAGGCGCGCGAACACCTCTTCGCTGTCGGCACCCGGCACCGGTGCCGCGCGCTCGTGATCGGCCGGGGTGCGGCTGAACTTGATCGGGAAGCCCGGCGCCTGCGCGGCCGCAGGCGCACCGGTGAGCGGATTGGTGAGCCGCACGATCATTCTGCGTTCCTGCAATTGCTGCCACTGCATCACCTCATCGATCGAGCGCACCGGGCTTACGGCAACGCCGGCCGCATTGAGCGCGGCGGTGATCTGGTCCTTGGTGAGGGATTCGGTCCAGGCGGACACCACCGCATCGACCACCTCGTTGTTGGCGATGCGCCAGCCGACGTTCTGCATGTCCGCATCATTTTTCAAATCTGCGCGCCCCATCACGCCCAGCAGGGCCTGCCATTCCTCGTCGGTGGCGGTGCCGATGGCGACCCAGCCGTCGCTGGCGCGGAACACGTTGAAAGGTGAAAACCGCATGATGCGGTTGCCCTGGCGCGGCGCCAGGCCCAGACCCGCATAGCAGTCGATGGGTTCGTCGAACAGCAACGAAAAAAGGCAGTCGGCCATGCCGACATCGATGGCCTGGCCGTAGCCGGTGCGCTCGCGATGCAACAAGGCGGCCAGCACGCCCTTGGCGGCGAACACCCCGGAGATCGCGTCCGACAGCGCGGTCGCGGTCTTGACCGGTGGTTCGCCCGGCTGTCCTGTCAGGCTCATGAGGCCAGTGGCCGCCTGCACCATCAGGTCGTAGGCCTTGTCGTCGCGCGCCGGGCCGGTCGCGCCGTAGCCGGTCAGGGCGCAGTAGATGATGGCCGGATTGGCCTTGCACAGTTGCGGATAATCGATGCCCAGGCGTTCGGACACCCCGGCACGAAAATTCTCGACCACGACATCCGCCTTGGCCACCATCGCCAGAAAGACCGCCCGTCCCTCTACCGACTTCAAGTCGAGCGTGACCGACTTCTTTCCGCGTGCGCGCTTGAGATAGGCCAACCCCATGTCCTGGTCGGAGCGCCGCTCGAAGCTGATGCCCTGCGGCCCGTCGAACGGGGGCGCGAAGGCGGTCGGGTCACCGGTCCTGGGATCGTCGATCTTGATCACCTCGGCGCCCATGCCCGCACGCAACAAGGTGCATAGCGGTCCGGAAAAGAAGCGTGTGAGGTCCAGAACGACGATGCCGTCGAGAATTTTCTTCATGCCTGGTTTGACTTTCCCACGTGATCGTGCAGAGCGAGCGCCGTGTAGTCTAAATCATGGTGCGCTGGCTTTACCCCACTCGGGGCATGGCACAATCCGGCTGCGTAATCCGGATCCGCCGATGCCCACCACCACAACGACAACCACCAACCGCGCCGCGTTGCCATCGGTCGATCGCCTGCTCAATTCGACAGCGGGCGCGCGCCTCACAGAACGCCACGGCCACGCGCTGGTGGTCGAACAGTTGCGGGCGGTGCTCGATGAGCAACGCCGCTTGCTGGCCGCCGCCCCCGGCACCGAGGCCGCCGACGCTTCAAGCCTGCTGGCCGATTGCAGAGCCCGCATCGAGGCATTGCTGCGACCGTCGCTGCGCCCGGTATTCAACCTGACCGGTACAGTGCTGCATACCAACCTGGGACGCGCGCTCTATCCGCAGGTGGCGATCGATGCGGCGGTCGGCGCCATGGCGCGGCCGGTCAATCTTGAGTATGACGTCGACGGCGCCGCGCGCGGCGAGCGCGACAGCCACGTCGAGTCCTGGCTGATCCGACTGACCGGCGCCGAAGCCGCGGTCGTGGTCAACAACAACGCGGCGGCGGTCTACCTGGCGCTTAACACCCTGGCCCGGCGCCGCGAAGTGATCGTGTCGCGCGGCGAGCTGGTGGAAATCGGCGGCTCGTTCCGCATTCCCGACATCATGTCCAGTGCCGGCTGCAAGCTGCGTGAAGTCGGCACCACCAACCGCACCCATGCGCGCGACTTCGAAGGCGCTCTCGGCAAGAGCACCGGCGCCCTGATGAAGGTGCACACCAGCAACTACACCATCCAGGGATTCACCGCCAGCGTGCCGGAGACCGGCTTGGCAGCAATCGCCCGCAGTCACGGGGTACCGCTGATCAATGATCTCGGCTGCGGCATGCTGTTGAACCTCGAGGATTTCGGATTGCCGCACGAACCGACCGCGCGCGAGGCGATCGCCGCCGGCGCCGACATCGTCACCTTCAGCGGCGACAAGTTGCTGGGGGGCCCGCAATGCGGCCTGATCGTCGGCCGGCGCGACCTGATCGCCCGCATCCGCAAGAATCCGATGAAGCGAGCACTTCGGCTGGACAAGGTGCGACTCGCGGCGCTGGAGGCGGTGTTGCGCCTGTATGCCAATCCGGACGCGCTTGCGCGCGAGTTGCCGACCTTGCGCCTGTTGACCCGCACCGCGTCCGACTTAGCCGCACTGGCGGCGCGCATGCTGCCGCACGTGAGCGCCGCCGTGGCCGGTCGCGCCACGGCGCGTGTGGTCGAATGCGCAAGCCAGATCGGCAGCGGCGCCCTGCCGGTGGCGTCGCTGCCCAGCGCCGGCATCGCCCTCCTGCCCGCGGCCAAACGCAAGAGTGGCGCAGCTGACGCGCTGGCCGCCGCGTTTCGCAGCCTGCCGATCCCGGTGATCGGCCACATCCGCGAAGGTGAGCTGATCCTTGACCTGCGCTGCCTGGAAGACGAAGCCGCGTTTATCGGCCAGCTGGAGCGACCGGGTATGCCCAAAAGCGCGCCATGATTGTCGCCACCGCCGGCCACATCGATCACGGCAAGACCACCCTGGTCAGGGCCCTGACCGGGGTCGACACCGATCGCCTGCCCGAGGAGAAGGCGCGCGGCATTTCCATCGACCTGGGTTTCGCCTACTGGCGCACGCCCGGTGACCAGTTGACCATCGGTTTCGTCGACGTGCCGGGCCACGAACGTTTTGTGCGCAACATGCTGGCCGGCGTGTGCGGCATCGATTACGTGATCATTGTCGTCGCCGCCGACGACGGCGTGATGCCGCAGACTGTCGAGCACCTCAACATCATCGAGCTCTTGTCGGTACGGCGCGGCATCGCGGTGATCACCAAGACCGATCGGGTGGCGCCGCCGCGGGTGGAGGAAGTCGCGGCCGAGTTGCGCGCGCTGCTGGCGCCCACCGGGTTGGCGAACATCGAGATCCTGCCGGTGGCCGCTACCGTGGGCACCGGTATCGATTCGCTGCGCCATACGCTCACCGAAGCCGCCCGCACGCTGGAGCGCGAACGCCAGGCCGGCCGCGGCCTGCGCTTCGCAATCGACCGTGTATTCAGCGTGGCCGGCAGCGGCACGGTGGCCACCGGGACGGTGTTCAACGGCACAGTCTTAAGCGGCGACCGCCTGCTGCTGACCCCGGCCGGCATCGAGGTGCGGGTGCGCGGCATCCACAAGGACGGCAAGGCGGCAATCACTGCCACCGCCGGCGAGCGCTGCGGCTTGAACCTGTCGGGCATCGAGCTGACCGATGCGGCACGCGGTGACTGGGTGGTGGCACCGGCATTGCACGCACCGACGCAACGCCTGGATGTGCAATTGCGCCTGCTGCCTTCCGAAGCGCGGGCGCTCAAGCACTGGACGCCGGTGCACCTGCACCACGGCGCGCGCGATGTCACCGCGCGCGTCGCCCTGCGGCGCGGCGCCGAAGTCAAGCCCGGCGAGGTGGCCCTGGCGCGACTGGTGGTCGATCATCCGATTGCGGCACAGCATGGCGACCGCTTCATCGTGCGCGACCAGTCGGCCATGCGCACCATCGGCGGCGGCCTGATCTTGGACCCCGGGGCACCGCGACAACGGCGCAAGCCGGAGCAGCGCGCGGCGCAACTGGCGGCGCTCACGCATGCAGACCCGCAAGCGGCGCTCGCCGCCTTGCAGCCGGCGATGCCGGCCGGTATCGACCTCAATTGGTTCGCACGCATCTTCAACCTTGATGATGCACGTATCTCCGCCCTGGTCGAAGCCAATTCTCTGCAGGTATTGGGGCGTGAACCGCGCATCGGCCTTCCGCGCAAAACGATCGATACAGTCAAGACCGCGGTCAAGGAGGCGCTGGTGCGCTTTCACGCCGAATCGCCGCAGGCGCAGGGCCAGGAGGTCGCGCTATTGCGCAAGGCCTGCGCGCCGGACCTGGCCGCTGCCACCTTCCTGCTCGTGCTGCGGCTTCTGGCGGACGACAAGCAGATCGAGCTCTCCGGCTCGATCGCACGCATTCCGCGCCATGTCGCCACCGACAACCCGGCCGACCAGAACGTGTGGCAGCGGGTACAGCCGGTGCTGGAAGCGGCCGGCTTCAACAGCATGACACTCGCCGAACTGGCCGCCGCCGCAGGTGTCAAGGAAGTAGCCCTGCGCGACTTCGTGCATCGCAAGGCCAAGACCGGCGAAGTCATACGGGTGACGCCCGAACGCTTTTATCTGCGCGCCACCGTGGCGCAGTTCGCCGCGATCGTAGCCGGTGTGTTTCGCGATGCCAGGGAAGGCAAGTTCAGCGCCGCCCAGGTGCGCGACCGCACCGACATCGGCCGCACCCGAGCCATCGAGATTCTCGAATGCCTCGATCGCTTCGGCATCACCCAGCGTATCGGCGACCTGCGCGTGGTACGCAAGGACTTTGCACCGATTCTCGGTGCGGCCGAGGCGCCGACCTTCGCGCCTGCTGCCGCCGCCCGCGCGGCCGTGGCGCCGCCAAAACCCGCGCCCCGCACCGCCACCCACAACCCGCGCATGCCGGGGCGACGTTGACCAATCCGGCACCCTGAAAAAGAGACCCGCATGTCAAAACACCACGACCTCATCGTCATCGGCACCGGCATCACCGGCCTGGCCGCCGCGCGCCAGGCTTGCCAGCTGGGCCTGGCCACCGCGACCATCGAATCGCATTTCTTCGGCGGCCTGGTGATCAACGTCAATCACCTGGACGGCGAGATCGAGGGCTCGGGCAGCGATGTGGCCGCCAACATGATGATGGAAGTCTCCGACCTGGGCGCGGCGAACATCAATGCGGCAGCCAGCGCGATTGAGCGCGAAGGCGAACTCTTGGCGGTACATGCCGATGACGGCATACATCGCGCGCGCGCCGTGATCATCGCTTCGGGTGCGCGCCTCAAACGCCTCGGTGTCCCCGGCGAAGCCGATTTGATCGACCTGGGCGTGTCGCAGTGCGCGGATTGCGATGGCCCGATGTACAAGAACAAGGATGTGGTGGTGATAGGCGGCGGCGACTCGGCCTTGCAGGAGGCGATGGTGCTGGCCGGATATACGCGCCACGTGCATCTGGTGCACCGTGGCGCGCGCTTCCGCGCCCGCCCGGACTTAGTCGGCAAACTCGCCGGCCACGCCAACATTTCCATACTGTTGAATATGCAGGTCGAAGCTGTCCGCGGATCGCAGGGCGTGGAGGGCGTGCGCGTTCGCCCGGCGGGCGCCGACGGCGGGTCGCGCGAGATCGACTGCGCCGGCTTTTTCGCCTATGTCGGGCTCGAACCTGCGTGCGACTTCGCACCGCCCGCGATCCTGCGCGACACGGCGGGCTTTCTTGTGACTGACGCCGGATTGCAGACCGCCGTGCCCGGACTGTATGCCGCCGGGGCGGTGCGTTCCGGCTATGGCGGCATGCTCACGCATGCCATTGCGGAGGGGATCAAAGCCGCAAGTTCGGCCAAATCAGCGATCGGCGCCTGAAATCGGCGGCGGCGCCGACGCCGACGATGAATCTCATGATCGGCGACTATTTCGTCCAATCTTCAAGTTGCAAGCCGACTACCTGCCGAAATACCCGATCGTTGGTCACCAAAACGGCACCCAGGCAGAGAGCATGCGCGGCGATTTGCAAATCAAGTGGCGACAATGTCTTGCCCTTGCGTTCCAGTTCGGCACGCAATGCACCGTAGCGTTCGGCCACATCGTGATCCCAAGGCAAAGCGTCAACACGCCTCATAAATTCACGTACCACGACGTGCAGGCGCTGAGCCGCCGGGCGTTTGGCAAGGCCTGCCAGCAGTTCGCCTTCAGTGATCGCCGAGATGCAAAGCGTTGCCATCGGAGCGGCAACCAACCTGCCGGCAAGAACCGGGTGTTTTCTGATCAGGTTGCTTACCGTATTGGTATCGAGCATGTATCGCGTCATTCACGCCAGCCCTTGAAGGGATCACGCTCTTCCGTCGATTGTGCTCGCTCTTCCTTGCCCAGAAAATCGGCCGGCACATCGGCTCCTTGAAGCGCAAGAAAGAACCCATCCCAGTTCGCCGGCTTGCGGGAAAGGATTACATTCCCGGTTTCCGGGTCTTTGTGGATGAACACTTCCTTGGTGTCGAAGCGATAGGCAGCCGGCAGGCGCACCGCCTGGCTGCGGCCATTGGTAAACAGTTTCGCGACTTGGCTCACTGGATTTCTCCTTCGTGTGATACATCATAATATATGCCAATCGCGATGCCGCTTGATGCCAAGTCCCTCGGCATGCTTTCCTGACGCCAGCCCGACAACGGATAAGCACGCTGATTTTCCCGATCTTGGAGCGCCCACAATGGCATTTACCCGACGCAACTGGCTTGCCGGCACGCTTGGCGCCATCACGCTCGGCCCACTGCACGCGGAGTCGAACGCGGCCGCGGGGGTAGCCGATGAAACCTGGATCGATCGCCGGCGCAGCCGCGAATTGCCGGTCAAGCTGCGCTGGCCAGACCCAAGCCTGCACCCGGGGGAACGCCCGATCGTGTTGTTCTCGCACGGTCTGGGCGGCACGCGCGAAGGCGGCGCCGTGTGGGGCGCAGCCTGGGCGCAGGCGGGTTTAGTGGTGCTGCACCTGCAGCACCCCGGCAGCGACCTGGCGGCGCTACGCGGAACGGCTGGCGCATTCACCAACAGGGCGGGATTGCGCAGCGCGGCGAGCCCGGCGCAACTGGTCGCGCGCCTAGGCGATGTGGCGTTTGCGTTGGACGAGATCGGCCGCCGTCACACGGCCCGGCTGGAGCGCTGGGCCATGGTGCGCCCGAGCGCCATCGGCATGAGCGGCCATTCGTTTGGCGCCCACACCACGCTCGGCATGGCCGGCCAGCGCTACCCCGGCTTTGCCGGCATCAACGAACCGCGCCTGGCCTCGTTCATCGCTTTTTCACCGACCGTGCCGATGGTGGACGATGCACAACGCGCCTTCGAGCGCATCACGCGCCCGCTGTTGTCGATCACCGGCAGCCGCGACCAGGACGTCGCCGGCACCGGTGCCACACCCGACAAGCGCATGGCCGTGTTTGCCGCCTTGCCCAAAGGCAGCAAGAGCCATCTGGTGCTGCAAGATGCCGACCACATGACGTTTGCCGGGCAAACCGGCAGAGCGGTGGAGATCGTGCCGCGCGAAGCGGTGACACGTGATCGGCAGGATGCCCACCACGCTCTGGTAGCTGCCATCACCACCGACTGGTGGCGGGCGACGCTGCAGGGCGATGCGGCTGCTCGCGAACGCCTCGCCGCACCCAGGGGGCTGGGCGCCGGCGACCTGTGGCAGTCCTCCTGAGCGGACCACCTGCCAGCGATGGCAGCGGTGCGAGCGCAATCTCGACGCCGGCTAACGGTAACGGTCCGTGGTCAGTGCACCGATCGGCCGGGACTCCAAAGGTAGCCCGTCGCGGCATTGGGTAACATGCTGCCTCCTGCCACCGCATAGCCCAAATCCATGGCCACCATCAAAAGCCCCGCAGTCCTGATCCACCGCAATGGCGGCCCGGAAGTGCTTGAGTTCACCGAAATGGACGTGCCCGACCCGGGCCCGCAGGAAGTGCGCATTCGCCAGCAGGCGATCGGGCTCAACTTCGCCGACATCTACCAGCGGCGCGGCGCACACGGGCCGCACCAGACCACGCAATTTCCGGTGGTGCTGGGTTCGCAGGGGTCCGGCGTGATCGAGTCCGTCGGTTCTGCGGTGCAGGACCTCAAGGTAGGGCAGGAGGTCACCTATGTTCACCCCGGCGCGTATGCCGCGGTGCGCCTGTTGCCGGCGGAGCGCACCCTGCCGATGCCTGCCGGCCTCACCATGGAAACCGCCGCCGCCACGCTCTTGCGCGGCATGACTGCCGAGTACCTGCTGCACCGGCTTTACAAATTGCAAGCCGGCGAGCGCGTGCTGGTGCATGCGGCGGCCGGCGGCATGGGACTGATCCTCTCGGCGTGGGCGCGCGCGCTGGGCGCCGAGGTCATCGGCACGGTGGGCGCGGACGACAAGCGCGCGACGGCGCTGGCGCATGGCTGCCACCATGTTATCAACTACAAAAGCGAGGATTTCGTGCGCCGGGTGGCCGAGGTCACACAAGGTGCGGGCGTTTCCATCATCTACGACGCGGTCGGCCGCGATGTGTTCTTCCCCTCTCTGGATTGCCTGGCCAACCGCGGCACGATCATAAGCTACGGCACCGCCTCGGGCGATGTGGAAGGCCTCGACCTGCAACTCCTGCATGCGAAATCTCTGACGGTGTGCCGGCCCACGTTGAAGAGCTTCATCGCCACCAGCGCGGAGCTGCGGCAATCCGCCGCGACCTTCGCCACAGCCGTCAAGAACGGTGCGGTCAAGGCTGAGGTCGGGCGCCGCTACCCATTGGCAGAAGTGGCCCGTGCCCATGTGGAACTGGAAAGCCGGCAGACCACGGGCGCACCTGTGCTGCTGCCCTGAGCGATTCGGCGCAGCGCGCTGGCCAAACATGGCTCGCGCGTCACTCGGCCTTCACGCCGGCCTGCACGATCCGATCGAGCAAATCGCGCCCGCCAGACCGGACTCGGCGATGGTCGGCAGCTCGGGCGCCACAGCCGAGCGCTGTGCGATGGATACGGCGATCATGCGCACCAGGCCCTGCTGACCCAGCGGCAATACCGAAGGGGCGCTGCCAAATGAAAGCTGCGCATCGCCCGAGACCACCTACTGCAGGGCCGGCCGGGCTGTAGTCCGCCACCATGCGCGCCGGCTTGGTGGGCCACGCCTGCGCGGCGACCTGCGAGGCGCTCCCGACCAGCAACGCGACCAGCGCGGCACTGATCATCTGCTTGAAACGCATGTCTATCTCTGTTCGTGTCACGGTGCCAGCAGCCTGTCGGACTTAGGGCGTCGAGAGCGAAAATTGGCCCCAGCGAGGACAGTTTTTGCGGGATTCGAAGGCTCATAGCCCAGCTATGGGCCAAGAAGACGGTGAAAAATGCACCGCTGCGGCCGATTTGCAGCCGACGTTTCCCAAGTCCGGCAGGCTGCTAGAGGGCTGAGCCGCGCCTACTGCACCGCGCTGTCATTAAAGTGGCGCGCTCCACACATCACGCCGACACATCAGCGACGCGCCCTCAACCCGCCATCACCAGCGCACTGAG
Organism: Burkholderiales bacterium; assembly: GCA_040382235.1. Taxonomy (GTDB): domain Bacteria; phylum Pseudomonadota; class Gammaproteobacteria; order Burkholderiales; family JAEUOS01; genus JAEUOS01. The sequence goes on along the minus strand of JBEIFV010000029.1, from coordinate 18,353 downwards.
CCTGTCGGGGTCGGCCAGCAACACCGCGCTTTCGCCCGCCCAGGCGACGCGCCCGCGATTGAGCACCAGCGCGGTTTGCGTGACGCCAAGTGCCAACTTGGCCGATTGCTCAACCAGGATCACGGTCAGCGCGTCTTCGCGGATCAGGCGCGCGATGCTCTGCAGCAGCGACTGCACGATGAGCGGCGCCAAGCCTTCGAGCGGCTCGTCCAGCAGCAGCAGAGCGGGGTCGCCCATCAGGGCGCGGCCGATCGAGAGCATTTGCTGCTCTCCACCCGAAATCTGGTTGCCCATGTGGCTGCGCCGTTCCGCCAGGCGCGGGAACAACTCATACACGCGCGCGATCGGCCAGCGCCCGGGGCGTGCGGCGACGGCCAAGTTTTCTTCCACCGTGAGCGAGGGAAAGACATCGCGCGTCTGCGGCACATAGCCGATCCCCAGGCGCGCGCGCTCATGGACCGGCATGGCGTGAATCGGCTTGCCGCGAAACGCGATGCTGCCGCGATGAAAGGTGCTGTGGCCCATGATGCTGGCCAAGAGCGTGGTCTTGCCCACACCATTACGGCCCAGCACCGCCAGCGCACCGCGCTCGGGCAGCGTGACGCTCAAGTCTTCCAGCACGACGGTAGGTCCGTAGCCGGTGTAAAGAGCGTCGATTTTCAGGGCCGGCATGGCGGCCGGGTTGACGACACCGGCGTCAGACATGCGCCTCTCCCAGATACACCTCCCGCACGCGCGAGTCGTTTTCAATTTCGTGTGGCGTGCCTTCGCACAGCACCACACCCTGCACCAGCACCGTGATGCGCCGGGCGAAACGGAACACCAGGTCCATGTCATGCTCGATGATGAGGATGGCGATCTCGGCAGGCAATTGCCCGAGCGCTTCGAGGATGCGTTCTGACTCCACCTTGGGCACACCTGCGGCCGGCTCGTCCAGCAGCAGCACCTTGGGGCGCAGGCCGAGCGCGATCGCGATCTCGACTAAGCGCTGTTTGCCATAGGGCAGGTCGAGCACACGCACCGCAGCGTCGTCCGCGATGCCGAGCGAAGCAAGCAGTTCGAGCGCCTCGTCGCGCACGGCTTGGTCAGCACTCGCAGGCTTCCACCAATGATTGGCGCCACCGCGCCGCTCCGCCACGCCCAGCGCCACATTGTCGAGCACGCTCATGTTGCCGAACAGCGTGTTGATCTGGAAGGTGCGCCCGAGGCCGCGCTTGACGCGTGCCGCCGAAGACAAGGCCGATACGTCCTCGCCGCCGAGCATGACGCTGCCAGATGTGGGCTCGAGGCGACCGGTAAGCAAATTGACGAACGTGGTCTTGCCCGCGCCGTTGGGACCGATCAACGCATGGCGCGCGCCCGGTTCAAGCGCGAAGTTGATCTCGGCCGCGACGGTGAGCGCACCGAAGCTCTTGCACAGCCCGATGGTTTGCAGGACCGCGCTCATGCCCTGCCCCGCACTTTGGCGATCAATCCATCGATGATGCCCAGGATGCCGCCGCGCGCGAACAGCACCACCACGACCAGCAGCAGGCCAATACCGAAAAACCAGTATTCGGGAAACTGCTTGGCCAGGAAATCCTGCGCAATCAGGAACACGATCGGGCCCACGAAGGCGCCGTACAAACGGCCCACTCCGCCCAAAATGAGCATCACCATCAACTCACCGGAAGGCTCGAACCCCAGGACGTTGAGGCCGACCACCTGATTGGTCTGCGTGAGCAGCGCCCCGGCGATGCCCGCCATCACCGCTGACACGGTGTAGACAATCACCAAACGCGCGGTGACCGGCGCCCCGATGGCTTCCATGCGCACACGGTTTTCGCGAATGCCGGCGAGGCTGGCGCCAAACGGCGAGTAAATCATGCGCCGCACAAGCCACCAGCATACGAACAGGAGCGCAAGACACCACCAGTACGCAGTCTTGCCGTAGAGATCGAACTTGAACATGCCGAGGATCGGGGCGACCACCACGCCCGCGAGGCCATCGGCACCCCCGGTCAGATGGGTCGCCTTGTTGGCGATCTCCAGACACAGGGCCGCCACTGCGAGCGTGAGCATCAGTTGGGTGAGGCCATGCATGCGCATGATGACCGCGCCAGTCAAAAGCCCGAGCAAGCCGGCCGCGAGCGCGCTGGCCAGGATTTGCAAAAACGGGTTGGTGACACCGAGCTTGACCGAAATGATGCCGGTGACATAAGCGCCCATGCCGAAAAATGCCGCGTGGCCCAGCGTGATGATGCCCGCATAGCCCAGGATCAGGTCGAGCGAGAGCGCAAACAGGATATAGGTGAGCACGCGCGCGCCCATCGACAGATAGTCGGGCAGCGCGAAAAACACGATCACGGCCAGGATCCACGGCAGCCACTCGGTCCAGCGGATGCGCGGATTGGCGTTATACCCAACAGGATGCTTCATGCGCGTCGATCCGCATCAAGACTGCGCGATTGATGCGCCGTATTCATGCGCGCCTCGCCGCATTGAGACCGCGCGATTGATGAGCCGCGCTCATGCGCGCCTCCCGAACAATCCCATAGGTCGCCACAGCAGCAAACCAATCGTCGCGACATAGATGAAGAACGCGCCGAACTGCGGCAACCAGTATTTGCAGGCCGTATCGGTAATGCCGATCAACAGTGCCGCCACAAACGGCCCGCGCAAGCTTCCCAGGCCACCGACCGACACCACGATCAGGAAGTAGACCAGTTGCTCGAACGGGTAAGTCGGCTGGATCGCCACGATATCGGCACCCAGCGCGCCGCCGAGGCCCGCGAGACCACTGCCGATGGCAAAGGTGATCGTGAACAGCCGCTTGGTGTTGATGCCGATCGATTGCGCCATGGCGCGGTTGTCCACCGCCGCACGCACCATCGCGCCCCAGATGGTGCGCTCGATGCCGAACCACAGCGCGCCGATCATTGCCGCGCTGAACACGATCAAGAACACGCGGTAGGCCGGAAAGTCGCGCCCCAGCAGGGAAAACTGCCCCTTCAGGTAAGCCGGCAGCAATACCGGCTGCTGCAGCGTGCCGTAGATCAATCGCGCCACCGCCACCGACATGAAGATCAGGCCGATGGTGAACAGGACCTGCTCGAGTTCGGCGGCACCGTACAGGCGTGAATAGAGGAATTTTTCCAGCACCACGCTCACCGCCGCCACCAGCACGAACGACAGCAGGAGCGCCAGCGGAAACGGAATCTGGAAACGCGCCAACGCCGAGACCAGCACATAGCCGCCGGCCATCGCGAACACACCGTGCGCCAGGTTGGTGAAGCCCATCAAGCCCATCGTCACCGACAGGCCGACGGAGATCACATACAAAATCATCCCGAAGGCGACGCCGTGAAAGGCGACGCTGACTAGGGATGAGAGAAAGGCTTCCATGCCAAAAAAATCCCCCGTGCCCGACCTGCGTTGCACGAGGGATTTCGGTCAGATCATTTCTTGTCGGTCTTGTCCCACTCCTTGAGCGGATCCTTGATCGCCGGCGTGATGGTTTCTATCTCCACGTTGGCGAGCTTGCCGCCGACCTTGCGCACTTCACGCAGGTATTCGGGGTTGATGATGTCGCGTGTGTCGGGGTCGATCGAGAACGCGCCACGCGGGCTGGTCGTGGTCTTGTAGGTCTTCCAGAAATCCACCGTCTTCTGCGCATCGATCGTGCCCTTCTGGGCCCGGATCGCGGCATAGATCGCGTCCATCGCATCCCAGGCGCCCACCACCATGAAGCCGGGGTTGAGGTTTTCGCCGTATTCCTTCTTGTACGCGGCCACGAAAGCCTTGTTGGCCGGGCGCTCGGCGGCGGCCGAATAGTGATGCACGGTGGTTACGCCGAGCGCGATGTCGCCCATGCCGGCCAGCTCTTCATCGGTGACGATGTCGCCGGTACCCAGGTATTTGATGCCGGCCTTGTCCATGCCGAGGTCACCATACGCCTTCATCATGCCTGCCGCCTGCTTGCCGGCCGGGTTGAAAGCGAAAATGACATCGGGCTTGGCGTCCTTGATGCGCTGCATGAAGGGCACGAAATCGGGGTTGGCGAACGGAATCCGCACCGCACCGATGATCTCGCCACCGCCTTCCTTGAAGCCGCGCGTGAAGCAGCCTTCGGCCTCATGACCCGGCGCGAAATCGCTGACGGCGGTGTAGGCCTTCTTGTATTTCTTGGCAGCCCACTGCCCGGCCGGATAGGACGACTGGCACAGCGTGAAGGACATGCGGGCCATGTAGGGCGCGGCGTTCATCACCTTGGCGCCCGCGGCATTCATGCTCATCACCGGCACTTTTGCCTCGGTGGAAAGCGGTGCGATGGCGGCCAGGTTCGGCGTCCACACGATGCCGGTGATCAACTGCACCTTGTCGCGCACGATCAACTCCTGGGCGATGCGCTTGGCCACGTCCGGGTTGGCGCCGGTATCGTCGCGCTGCACCAGCTCGATCTTGACGCCGGGCGGCAGCTTGTCGGCGTTCAGTTTCATGTAGAGCTTGACGCCCTTGTCGATCTGGTCGCCCTGCGCGGCGCCGGGGCCGCTGTAGGTGCTGATCAGGCCGATCTTGATGGTTTGCGCGGCCAGCGGCAGCGCCGCAAGCAACGCCGCGGCGGCCAGGCTGGCGCGCAGCACGGTGCGATGAGTGGCGATTTTCATGGTGTCTCCTTTGTCTGGTAAACAAATACGGGGCCGAGTATAGCGGTTGCCCCCTGCGCCGCACGCTCAATTCGCATACAACAGGTATGCCGACTGGTTATATCCGCCAAGCTGCAACGGCCTCTCCAGCATGCCGCGGCCAGGTGTCGGCGGCTCTTGCCGGTGCGCGCGCAGCGGCCAGCCGCGCGCGCCTGGGCACACAAGGGCGGCGTTGCGATGAATGGTTTGGCGCACATATGGGGCATCGCCCCGATGGAACTCGAACCTCCGCCGCGCTCAGGGAACGCGCGGCTTGACCAGCCGCTCGACACTGGTGAGCGTGCGCAGAAACGCGACCACCTGACCGATCTCGGCATCGGTGAGGCCGGTTTGCATCATCAGCTCGCTTTTGTTCGGATCAGGCCGGCCACCGCTTGCCATGTAGCGCACGGCTTCTTCAAGCGAGGCCACGCTGCCGTCATGGAAGTACGGGCCCGAGATCGCCACCGAGCGCAGGGTAGGAACCTTGAAGGCCGACGTGTCGCGCGCGTCCCTGGAAATGGCGCCGCGGCCCGGGTCCGGCTTGGGCTTGCCGTGCTCCAGGCCGATGTTGTAGAACGCGCCGTTGGTATATGTCGGCGGCGTATGACAGGCGATGCAAAGCCCCTTGCCTGTGAAAAGCGCATGGCCGCGCACCGCGTCAGCCGACACTGCGGCCTTGTCCCCGCGCTCGTAGCGATCCCAGGGCGACTCGCCGCTGACCAGCGTGCGCAGGTAGGAAGCAAGGGCCTTGACGATGGTCTCGCCGCTGGCGGGCGCGCCGAAAACGCGCTGGAAGCTCGCGGCGTACTCCGGCACGGCGTTGAGCATGGCGGCAGCCCTGGCCGGATCGCCGCTCATCTGGTTGCGCCACGCTGCGAGAATCTGGCCGTCGAGCGTGGTCGCACGCCCGTCCCAATACCAGCTGGAGAGGTAGGCGATGTTGTAGAGCGTCGGCGTGTGGCGCGTATTGAGCGCGCCATCGACGCGGCGCGAAAGGCGCTCCGCATCGGTCCAGCCGAGATGGCGGTAATGACAGGCTTCGCACGACGACTTGCCGTCGCCCGACAGTCGCGGATCGAAGAACAGCTGTTTGCCGAGCGCGATCTTGTCAGGTGTCTGCGGATTGTCCGCGGGTACTGGTACTGGCGGCATCGCGGGCGCCGGCGGCGGGGCTGGTGCATCCGCCGTCACGCAGGCGGCAAGGACGAGCGCTGCACAGGCTGCGATAAACAAATGTTTCATCGATTTCCCTCCGGCATTGCGCAAAGGACAGGAAATCCGATGGGCTCGGGTAAGTATGGCGGACGCCGGGTGCAGCCGTCAATCGCCGATGCTGGGCAAGCTTGCATCGCGATTTGCAGTAAGGTCCGCGCCACATAGCAAGCCGATCACCCTCTGGTGGCGGGCGATGCTACTGGGCAATACGGTCGCCCGCGGGCAGCTCGCAGCCTCAAAGGAGCTACGCGCAGACAACCTGTGGTCGCCACGAGCCGACCTTGAAGCAGGACCGCACCAGCAAGGCCCCCGTCAGTGCGCGGTCGTGAGCAGCGCCAGCGCCGATTCAATCGCGCGGTCGGCGATCTGATCGAGCTCATCGGCCGTGCGGTTCTGGATCGGATGCGGCACATAGACGATTGCCGGTTCGAAACCGAGCGCCTGTGATTGGGCCGCCACCGCATCGGTGAAGCCGGTGGTGACCACCGACACCCCGGGAATCCCGCGCGAATCGAGGTTCATCAAGTCGTGCAGACTGCACGACGTGCAAGAGCCTCAGTCGGAGAGCGCGATCAGCACCACATCGGCTTCCTCGGCGATGTTCTGCAGGTTCTCCGGCGTGGCGATCTTGGCATTGGTCGGCTTGCCGCAACGGATGGTGCGGATGCGGCGCTCATGCAGGCGCAACTCGACGCGGTCGAGAAACTCCTTGGTGCGCGTCTTGCCGATGTCGAACAGGCCGACCGTGAGGCCGTCGAGCGAGGCCGGCGGCGCCAGGCGGGCGCGCTTCAAGGGTGAGGTTTCGGGCGTGGGGTCACGCATCCATTGCATGCTGCTCATGGCTTGATCTCCTTGGTGACGGGTTGCAGTTCGAGATGATTGCGGCCGGCGATCCAGCCCGGCAGGATTGCGGAAAAGAGGCCCGCTGGGCCGCCGGCACGCACGACCAAGAGCGCGCCGGGATTGAATTTCGGCACCGGCTGGTTGGCCATCGAAGCCGGCATGCCTTCGCCGACGCCATGCGCGCCGGCGATCAGGTCAGCGCCCGGGCGCACGGTGGCCGCGTAAATGGCTTCCTCAATGCGTTTGCGGCCCCAGCCGGCCTCGGCGAAGATCGCGTAGTGCTCGGGCGAAAGCACCAGGACGGCACGCTGCGACAACGCCATCTTCGGATGCCCGATCGCATTCAAGCCCATCGCCAGCGAGCGCGCCAGGTCTTCCGGTTTGCGCGACTTCTGGTCGACGAAGCCCTGCACGCCCTCACCCTGAAACAGGGTCACGGTCGATGTGCCGGGAGCGAAGCCGCGCGACACCGACAGCGGCTCCCAGCCGGCGTCGGACTGGTCTTCGGCGAAGCAGAAGGTGTATTTGCCCGGCCCGCCCAGGGTGGCACGATCGGCTTCGCCGGGGCGACCACCGCCGACGTTGCGCACGATCAATTGCAAGGCGCGGCCGATGGTGGCGTTGGCGCGGTTGCCCTGGCCCAAGGCGTTGAGACCGCAGTTCATGCCGATGCGTTTGGCGATCGGGCCGTTGACGATAATGATCGGCGACGAGAAATAGGTCGTCGCCAGCAGGCCGTGCAGGGTGAACACCGGCTCCAGCGCCGCTTCGATGGAAGCCAGCACCACCGGCATGTACTCCGGCTTGCAGCCGGCCATCACCGCGTTGATCGCGACCTTCTCGACGGTGCATTCGGCGAGGTTGGGCGGGATCAGGCCGACCACCTCGTCGGGCTTGCGGGTGGTGCCTGCCAGCATGCGCAGCACCCGCACGTCGGTCGGCGGCACCAGCGGCAGGCCGTCGCTCCAGCCGCGTTCGAAACAGACCTCCACCTCATCGTCGTAGTCGCCGTATTCGATCTTGCGCGAACGAATGCCGCTATCACCAAACCTGACCTGCAGGTATTCGGCCAGGCCCGGTTCGACCGACTTCGAGCCGCATCCCGGGCGCAGTGCCGGCAGGCCATTGCCCAGGTCGGCGATGCCGGTGATGCGCCGCCATTCCTTGACATCCCAGCCTTCGGTGCGCGCGACCTCGGCGCCATTCTCGAAGCGGATCAGGGTCGGCACGATCTCGATTCGGTGGCGAAACGCGGCAGCCAGTTCGCGATCATCGATCACGCCTTCGAGCGCATCGGGAAAGCCGGGGTCGTCCTGCGAGTAGACCTTGAACTGCGGGTCGCGCGCGGCCAGGGTGTGCATGATCGGCGCCACCAGGTCACAGGTGGGGCAATCACGCTTGGCAAATACCGCAAGCGTTGTGTTGCTTGTCATGGGTTCAAGGTTTCCTGGATGGGCGTGCGCAACAGTAGCGCTTCGCGGCCTTGCGTGCAAGCAGGCGGCGCAACAGGCACTACAGCGGCGAGAAAGACGTCGATTTGAGAATACGCGACTCCTGCGTCAGGTGCGCGCCCATTTCGGCGCTGCGCCGCAGGTAGTCCTGGAACTGCGGATCCTTCATCAGGGCATTGCGCCGCTTCTCGCGGTCGGCCTGGCTCTTGTATTGCCACACATGCACCACCTGGTTCAAGGTACCCACTTCGGTGGTGGCATAGAACACCGGTTCGCCGCAGTGCCTGACCTGGGTCGGGTGGCCATATTGCTCGTACATCTTGAGCCAGGCCGGCAGGCGGCCCGGATGCAGGGTATAGGTACGCAGATCGAAAATCATGTTCACTCCTGGCTTGAAATCAGCTTGCCACTGGCGCCATGGCGCCACCCAGAAACAGCCGCTCGATATTCGGGTCGGCGAGCAGTTCGCCGGCCGGCTTGTGCAACACCAGGCGCCAGGATTCGAGCGCGATCGCGTCGTCCGACACCTTCAATGCGCTTTTCACATTCTGCTCCACCATCAGCACCGTGGTGCCATTCTCGACCAGTCGTCGCAGCAGTCTGAACACATCCTGAACCACGATCGGCGACAGGCCGATCGAGGGCTCGTCGATCAACAGCACCTTCGGGCGCAACAACAGGGCACGGCCGATTTCCAGCCGCTTTTGCTCGCCGCCGGACAGCGCAGAGGCTTGCGAATGCCGGCGCTCGCGCCCCCCGGGAAAGAATTCGAGCACCTCGGGGATGCGCTCATGCTCGAGGAAGCCCTGGCCGACTGGAAAGCGGGGCGCAGAGTGGGTTGATGCAGGTCGAGTCCGGCCGCACGGATCCCGACTTTTTGACGCTCCAAAAGATCTCAAGTATCAATACATGCTGCCGTTCACGCCGGGGGATGAGGGGCGCATCCCTGCTCGTGGCGTCAGTGTCGGTTCGGCGCACGTCGCGTTCCGGCAGGTACATGATGGCCGCCTTGCCCATGCTGCGGCCGGCGCTGTGGTAGTCGTTATTGCGGTAGCGTGAGCCGGCCCGGGTGTTGACGACCACCATTCCCGGCGGCTTCAAGACGTGGCCGATCTGCTTGAACAACGGCTCGCGCCTGGATTGACCTGCTACACACCTGCACCATCGTGTACTTGCTTCCGCTGCGGTTTACCCACACCAGCAAGAACGCCTGCCGATTCTAGGCTCGCACCCGCTGCAAGGTCGACAGCGGGTCGAAGTCGCTCCAGTCGCCAGCGACGATGGTGCCCTCGGGTTGCTCGATGTCGATGGCGCCGCATTGGCGCAGGATGCGGATGGCAGCCTCTTGCTGCGCCACGCTTGGCGCCGCCGCTGCGACCTGCATGCCCGATTGGCGGTGCGAATCCGCCTGTGCCGGCGCATCTTGCGCTTGGTCCGACATGTTGCCGACCGCGCCGATCAGTGAGCCGACATAGGCACCGGCGCCAGCTGCGGCAAACGCCGCGCCAGGCCCGAGCGCTTCCATGGCGGCCAATCCGGCCGCAATGCCGATAGCGCCACCGATGGCCGCTCCCGCGGCCGCGCCGTTGCCGGCATTCTCCAGGCCCAAAGAGGCTTTTTCATCGCCGCCGACCGGCGTCAAGTCATGCTGGCCCGCGGGATTGACAAAGAAGCTCGCGAGCTGGTCGACCGGGAAGCCCGCAGCAGTGAGGGTATCGAGCGCCGTGCGGGCAGCGGCCTGTTGCTGAAAGTGGCCTGTGACGATGGTGGGCATTGGTGGTCCCTGGTTCGATGGGTGCGGGTTTCGGTGCGGGCGAAAAGCATTGCAGAACCGGAAGGCCGACGTCTGTGCGCCAGCCAACACCGCGGAGCCCGCAACAGGCCGGTGCGCAGTACGGCGCGCGGAACTCAGGAGGCCTGACCGTGCATGCCGGATGGCTGTCCAAGAGGTATTTCATCGCTTCCGGGGAATCGGTTGGCTGCGCGCAGTATCTCGGCGCGCCCCGACGCTTGCTGTTGCGATTCGCTATGCAGCGAGCCGTTCCGCAGGATCGGGAAGCGCAAGGCAGGCATCGACCTCGGCGCCGCTGACCGTTTCGCGCTCGAGCAGGCGCGCGGTCAGGCGCTCCAGCCCGGCGCGATGCGTGGCCAGCAGCGCGGCGCAGTGCACTTCGATCTGCTTGACGATCTCGCGCGCCTCCGCGACGGCCTCCGGAAACCGGCCGGCCTGGCGTTCCCGCTCCGGCAGCCCGGCATAGCTGAATGGTCCGATGTCCGTGCTGAAACCGAACTCGGTGACCATCCGATAGGCCATGCCCGACACATGTTCGAGGTCGTTCGCGGCGCCGGTCGAGAGTGTCTTCAGGATCAGCAATTCTGCACATCGCCCGCCGAGCAGCATGCTCATGCGCGCCCGCACCTCGGGTTCGCTCTGCAGCATGCGATCCTGCTCGTTGGTCACCAGGGTCACGCCCAGGGCCCGGCCGCGCTGCAGGATGCTGACTTTCTCGACAATCCCGACTTCGAGCAGGCGGGCGACGACGGCATGGCCGGCCTCGTGCACGGCGATGCGGCGACGATCTTCGCCACCCAGGGCAGTCTGGCCCGGCGTGGCGGCGCCGCCCATGCGGTGCTGTTCCAGAACCTGCGCGAAGTGCTGGTGGGTGACCGCGGCGGCATCTTCCTTGGCCGCGAGCATCGCCGCCAGGTTCACGACGTTGGCGATGGATGCCGGCGAGAGTCCGCTGGAGACACGCGCGAGTTGCCGGAAATCGCCGTCACCGGCGGTACGCAGAGTGGTTGCGTAATGGGCAAACAGGGCTTCGCGTTCGGCGACGTCAGGCAGGCCAAGATGGCAGGTACGGTCGAAGCGGCCGGGGCGGACCAGGGCGGGGTCGAGATTGTCCACATTATTGGTCGCGCCCAGGACCACGATTCCGGTCGAGGGCGAGAAGCCATCGAGTTCGACCAGGAGCGCGTTGATGATGCGATTGTTTTCGGTTTCCCCCGCCGAGCTGCCCGCTGAACGCCGACCCAGCCCGTCGATTTCGTCGATGAAGACCACGCAGGGCGCATGCTTCCTGGCCTGCGCAAACAGTTTCTTCACGCGGCGCACCCCGACCCCCAGGAACATGTCGCTGAAATCACTGCCGGAGAGCGAAAAGCAGGGCACGCCGGCCTCACCGGCGACCGCGCGGGCCAAGAGCGTCTTGCCGGACCCGAAGTGCCCTTCCAGGATGACACCGCGCGGCGGCCGCGCGCCCAGCCCGGAAAACCTCTCGGGCTTCTTCAGGTAGGCGACGATGTCCTGCAATGCCTCCTTGGCTTCCTGCACACCGATCACGTCTCCGAATTTCGTGTCCGGTCGGGCCGCGCCCCTGAACATGCCGCCGGCACCACGGCCGGGGTTCATCATTACGATCAGGTAGATGATCAAAAGCGGCCCGAGCAGCGACAGGTAGCTGGAATTGAACTGGCGCGAAAACGCCTGTAGCGGCCCGACCGGCGGCTGGATATCACCCAGTGAAAACACCTCCGGCGAAGTGGCCGCCATGCGCTCCTTCAGGAGCTCGGTCACCAGCGCACGCTGGGTGTCGATGCGGACGTAGTAACGGCTGCCGTTGTCAAGGCCGACCAACGCATATTCGGGCGACAGCCCGATGCTCCTGGCAGCACCGGACTTCGCATCGCGCGCCAGCGCGCTTAAGTCGCGCTCGGTCGCGAAAAACAGGGCAGTATCGTTTTCCATGCCGGTGACCAGCGCGTTCCTGCCGCGCTCGGGTGCCTGGATGGTGAACCAGACCAGGGCCAGCGAGCCGAGCAGCGCGAGGACAGCGCCCGCGATCTTCAGTTGTCTTGCATGTTTGTGCCAGGCTTCGAACATGGTGATTCCTCGAAATTGCGATGGTCATTGCTGACGGTGAGAAGAAGAAGGGCGATTGCGTCGGTCATGCCCAACGATGGGGCGCGCGCGATTGCTTCGGTCAGGCCCAGTGTGGGCGATCAAGTCAGCTGTCGATGCCTTGAACTGACGCGCCTTGGGGTGACACCAATGCGCACCAGAAAGAGTCCGTCAATCGATGGGGCAGACGGCAAGCGCAATCAGGAACAGGAACGCCGGGCGCAACGCCATGAGGCGCCTTCAGCCCGGGGTCAATCCACTCGGCCTCTTCGCAGGGCCGCCGCGCACCTTGCCGCGCCCGGTTCCCGCGCCTTGCGATCCGCCCGCGTCGAGCCCGGCCCCACGGTCCACCGCCGCGGATTCGGTCCTATCCAACTGTGAAGGCGCGTCGGGCGCACTGCCGCTCGCGGTCGTGTCCTGCACTCTACCGTCGCAGCCGGTAACGGCGAACGTGCACGCCGGCAACTTCGCCTTGTGCTTAAGATATTGGCCCATCGACAACTCCAGCCGCCTGGCCGCCGCGGCGTCGGCCAGGTCTTCGGAGGATGGGCTGATCCCTTCCAGGTAAAACCGCTTCAAATCCGCAGCGGTCAGGATTTGCATCGTTTCCGGCGGTACCACCATGATCGCTTCGTACAGCGACGCGGGAAAATCCATTTCCTCGACGTAGTCCTTTAACGTCTTCTGCAGATGGCGAAACCGCGCAGGCCGATCCGGCGACTCCTGCGTGAATGGAAAAAACGGACGATGAATGCCGAGCCTGCCGGCGACGCCGCGCCGTTCACCGCCCATGAACGCGAAGACGCAGGCACTCATGCACTGGTCGTTCTTGCCCACGAAGGTGTAGATGCCGGCCTTGCGCAGCAGCCGCCCGAGCTCCATGCCGGTATCGATGTCGCCGCCATTGCTGGCCAGCCACACCGTATTGCCGGTGATTTTCTGCTTGCCGCCCTTGAGCAGGTTCATCAACACGGCAGCGCCATCGAGGTCGTCGCGGGTGATCGTGCCGGAGAGAAAGACCCGCACCTCCTCCGCCCCGCCTGGCTGCAGCCGCGGGGTGGCGGTATCCGCCGGGCTGCCGTAGCGCTTGATCGCCGACCAGCGCTGCTGGCCATTGACCTGCTCCACGCCGCGAAAATACAGCTCGGCGCGCAGCTCGGTACTCAGCAGGAAAAGGCCGAGAGCCAGCGCGAGCATGATCGCAAGCCCTTGCTTTTGCAGGGGAAAGTTGCTAAACCAAAGGCCGCGATACCGCATGCCGTTCACGTCGTCGTGCTCCCGTATGGCCCCGCCGACGGCGGGGCCAGGTTGATGCCCGAGCACATGCTACCCGCAATGCACCGCTAGCGTAATCGCGTCCGCCGCTCTGTTCGGTGGCACACATAAAGCGGAATTTCCCGCATCGCCGCCAGGGGGCCACCGCGCTTTCGGCAATCGCGGGCGCGGAAACAGGGGTTCCGTAGACAAACGTTCCACGGCGTGGCGCCGCCTGCGCAGGCGCACTGAAACTCGGGCGCGATGGGAACAGTATGCGCACGAGAGCCATTGCCGCATCCGCTGATGAGGCCTGTCTTTAGCAGCATGCCCCACTGGTAGCGCGACACGGCGCGATTGCGGGGCTCATCCCGGGTCGCTGCAGCGGCCGCTGCTGACCGAACGGCGGCACGAACGCCACTGTTCCGGGGTGCAACAACACTCAGGCGAACAACACCTGCATGCGCGGATCGACGATCGCCACCGCGCGTGTCCAGCCGGCCGAGGCGCCGCGAATCTTGTGCGGGAAACAGGAAATGATGAAGCCGTCATCCGGCAATGCTTCGAGATTGTGCAGTTTCTCGATATGGCAATAACCGATGTCGCGCCCGGCCTTGTGCCCTTCCCAGATCAGCGAGGCATCATGGGTGGCCGCGTACTTCTGCGCGGTGTAGACGAACGGCGCGTCCCAGCTCCAGGCATCGGTGCCGGTCAGGCGCACGCCGCGCTCCAGCAGGTACATGGTGGCCTCATAACCCATGCCGCAGCCGGCGCTGACGTAATCGTTGTTGCCATAACGTGAGCCGGCGCGGGTGTTGATGACCACGATCTCCAGCGGCTTGAGTGTGTGGCCGATGCGCTTCAACTCCGCTTCCACGTCCGCCGCGGTCACCACATAGCCGTCGGCGAAGTGGCGGAAATCGAGCTTGACGCCGGGCTGGAAGCACCAATTGAGGTCGACCTCGTCGATGGTGATCGAGCGCTCCCCCTTGTTCATGGTCGGGTGAAAGTGGTATGGCGCATCCAGGTGTGTGCCGTTGTGGGTTGATAGCGCGATCTGCTCGACCGCCCACACCGCTGAATCCGGCAGGTCGGACTGCTTCAAGCCGGGGAAGAACGGCTCCATTTGGTGAAACGAATTTTCATGACTGAAATACTCGATCTTCGGCGCAAACGCCGGCGGATCCGAGATGACGTCGTTTTCGAGGTAGATGGAAAGGTCGATGATTTTTCGGGTCATGTTGTATGCGGTGTCGGGTCAACAAACGGGTCCCGGCTGACGTGTGCCGGGTTTACGAGCCTGCGCAAAAGCGGGTCTTGCCTGCAAGCGCTGTGTCCAGTTTGCCACAAGCGGCTTGTAGGCCTTCCCGTGGCCGCGCTCCGGGCCAAGCGTTGTGGGCAGTGCGAGGCTGGCGCTCCACCCTGCGACCAACTGCTCCGCTCCAGCAGCAGGCGGGCACCCATGCCCAGGACCTTCAGGGTCGACATCGGCATACGGGGTCTGGAGATGACTTCCTTTGCGTGGGTTGAATCCGCGAACTTCGCCCACAGTTAGCTTCAGTGGCCATGGAAGTTGAAGCAAGAGCGATACCGGCCGCCGGCCCGTCATCGACGCGGTCACGCTACGGCTTTTGGAAACTGGAAGCCGGCAAGGGCAGGTTCGTCCCGGCACGCTTGATGGCACACCCACTGGAAACCCATGAGAAACCGAAATTCGACTGCCCTGATGTGGGCACAGGCCTGCGAGGTACTGGAGCAGGCCGGGCGCATGCATCGCCAGTACTTCCATCTGACCGCTCCGGGTGAGGCGCAGGCGGTCTGGGAACCACCCGCCGATGTGTTCGAGGATGAAGCGGGCGTTCTGGTTGTGATTGCGCTTCCCGGTGTGCCGCAGCAGCGTATCGAGCTTGCGCTGGTGCCGGGCGGGCTGCTCGTGCGGGCGCAGCGCCGTTTGTCAATTCCGGATGCGCATCGATCGGTGCGACAGCTGGAAATCCCTTACGGGCGGTTCGAGCGACGCATCGGCTTGCCGCCAGGGCCCTATTCCACGATTGCGCGTGAACTGGTGGATGGTTGTCTGTTTGTACGACTGAACAAGGCGGAGCACTTATGACCGAAAACATGATCCCCCCGGCCGAACCCCTGGGTGCCGATGCCGGCGTCGCTGTCGGGACCTTTGCCTCGCCAAGCGAGCCCACGCAGGCCGGCGCGACGCGGCCGTTGCCGGAGGACGCGCTCATCATCCTGCCGGTGCGGGAGGTGGTGCTGTTTCCGGGCGCGGTGATGCCGCTGCGCATCGGCCGTGAACGCTCGCGTGCAGCCGCGCTGGAAGCGGCGCGCCTGCAGCGTCCTCTGGGTGTGCTGCTGCAGAGCAAGCCCGAAGTTGACCTGCCCAATCCCGATGACATGCACTGGATCGGCACCAGCGCCAACGTGTTGCGCTACCTCACCGCCCCGGATGGCACGCACCATGTGGTGTGCCAGGGCGTACAGCGCTTCCGTGTGCTGCAGTTTCTTGAAGGCTATCCGTTTACGGTGGCGAAGGTCGAATACATCCCGCAAGCCGAGACGGCCGACCCCGACATCGAGGGGCGTGCTTTCAACCTGAAGCAGCGCGCCGTCGAGATCCTGCAGTTGTTGCCGCAGGTGCCCGGAGAAATCGTGTCCGCGCTGCAGGGAGTGGAAGGTGCGGCGCGCCTGGCCGACTACATCACCGGCCTGATGGACATCACCGTCGGCGAGAAGCAGAAACTGCTGGAAACCTTCGACCTCAAGGCGCGGCTGGACCGCTTGCTTGAATTGCTGTCGCACCGGATTGAAGTGCTCAAGGTGTCGCGTGATATCGATACCCGCACCCGCGAGTCCATCGATGGGCGCAATCGCGAGCACCTGCTGCGCGAACAGATGCGCGCCATCCAGAAGGAACTGGGCGATGGTGACGACGGCACGGCGGAAATCGCCGAACTCGAAAAGGCCATCGATACCGCGAAGATGCCCGAGGAGGTGGAAAAGCAGGCACGCAAGGAATTGAAGCGCCTGTCGCGCATGCCCGACAGCTCCAGCGAGCATTCGATGATCCGCACCTATCTCGACTGGTTGATCGAACTGCCGTGGGCCGCCGAGCCGGCCGGCGGCATCGACATCGCCGAGGCGCGCCGCATCCTCGATGCCGATCACTACGGCCTGGACAAGATCAAGAAGCGCATCCTCGAATTCCTCGCCGTCAGGAAGTTGAACCCGGCGGGCAAGAGCCCGATCCTGTGCTTCGTGGGCCCGCCCGGCGTGGGCAAGACCTCGCTTGGCCAGAGCATCGCCCGGGCCACCGGGCGCAAGTTCGTGCGTGTCAGCTTGGGCGGCGTGCACGACGAGGCGGAAATGCGCGGCCATCGCCGCACCTATGTGGGGGCCTTGCCCGGCACCATCATCCAGAACCTGCGCAAGGCGGGTACGCGCAACTGCGTGATGATGTTGGACGAGATCGACAAGCTGGGCGCCGGCGGATTCCATGGCGACCCCGCCTCGGCCCTGCTGGAGGTGCTGGATCCGGAACAGAACGCGACCTTCCGCGACAACTACCTGGGCGTGCCGTTCGACCTCTCGGGTGTGATGTTCGTGTGCACCGCCAACGTGCTCGACACCATGCCGGGCCCGCTGCGCGACCGCATGGAGATCATCCAGCTTTCCGGCTACACCGCCCAGGAAAAGCTGCAGATTGCGCGCCGCTACCTGGTGGCGCGCCAGCTCGAATCCAACGGCCTGACGGCGGAGCAATGCGCCATGGGCGACGACACCCTCCTGGCCATCATCGAGGACTACACCCGCGAGGCCGGGGTACGCAACCTGGAGCGCGAGATCGGCAAGGTGTTTCGCAATGTCGCGGTGCGCATCGCCGAGGGCAGTGCGACGGCGGTGCGGGTGCTGCCCGGCGAGCTGGCGGGGCTCTTGGGTGCGCAGCGCTATGAAGCCGATGTGGCCATGCGCGCCAGCCAGCCCGGCGTAGCCACCGGGCTCGCGTGGACGCCGGTGGGCGGCGACATCCTCTTCATCGAGGCCAGCCGCATGGCCGGCAACGGCCGCCTGATCCTCACCGGGCAACTGGGCGATGTGATGAAGGAAAGCGCGCAGGCGGCGCTCTCGCTGGTGAAGGCGCGCGCGTCGACATTGGGCATCGCGCCGGAGGCGTTCCGCAAATCGGACATCCACGTGCATGTGCCGGCCGGCGCCACGCCCAAGGACGGGCCGAGCGCAGGGGTGGCCATGTACACGGCGCTGGCCTCGCTTCTGACTGGCCGGGCGGTTAGGCCGGAAGTCGCGATGACCGGCGAAATCAGCCTGCGCGGCCTGGTGCTGCCCATCGGTGGCGTCAAGGAGAAGGTGCTGGCGGCCCTGCGGGCTGGCATCACCACGGTGATGCTGCCGGCGCGCAACAAGCGTGAGTTCGAGGACATTCCGGCCGAGGCGCGCGAGAAGATCCGCTTCATTTGGCTGGAGCAGGTCGAGGACGCGCTCGACATCGCGCTGGTGGCCGCGGAGCCGGAAGAGCTCGTCGCGTAAGGCAACTCCCGGGCGGTACCCGGCATCAAACCCGCTTTGGTCGAAGCACTCGATCAAGCATGCGATTCCATGATGCCGCCCAACCGCCTGTTCGGCCTTGCCGTTGCCACGCTGGTTTCGATCGCTCACTGGTTGGCGCAGTCGCAGGAGGCGTATCCGAACCGGCCGATCAAGGTGGTGGTGCCGTTTCCGCCCGGAGGCGCCACCGATATCCTGACCCGCGACTTGTTGGCAGCCCAAGCTCATGCGCACTTGCTTGCGAGCGTGGCGGATATTCCGATACTGTGGCCGGTGGCGCGTCTCAATAGTGATATCGAAGCTGCGCGAGTAGCAGAGAACCCCCTTCAATCCTGTAGACCATCCGGTGTTCGTCATTGATGCGGCGCGACCAATATCCGGAAAGCGCATGCTTGAGTGGTTCGGGCTTTCCAACACCTGCGAATGGCTCGCGCATGACTTCGGCAATCA
>JBEIFV010000028.1:0-45313 GCA_040382235.1 Burkholderiales bacterium | reverse complement strand
TGCACCGGCCCGTAGCTGGACTCGATGTTCGACAAGGTCAGGACGGGCGTGCTCATTCCGGCTTCCCGAGATAGGCTTCGATCACCTTGGGGTCGCTCTGCACCTCGCGCGAGGTGCCCAGCGACAGCAGCTCGCCCTGGCTCAAGGCCAGCACCCGGTCGGACACGCGCGAGACCAGGCTCATGTCGTGCTCGACCATCAGCACGGTGACGCCCAAGTCCTTCTTGATGTCCTCGATCCAGAAAGCCATGCCGTCGGTTTCTTCCGGATTGAGGCCGGAGGAAGGCTCGTCCAACAACAGCAGTTTCGGCCCGATACACAGGGCGCGTCCCAGTTCGACCACCTTGCGCACACCATAGGGCAGACCGGCGACGAAGCTGTCGCGATAATGCTGTAAATCAAGAAAATCAACCACTTTCTCGGCCGCCTCGCGATGCGCGATCTCCGCGCGCCGCGCCGCCGGCAGAAACAGCAACTCTTCCCAAAACGAGGTGCTGCGATGATTGTGGCGCCCAATCAAGAGGTTCTGCAGCACCGTGGCGTGCTCGAACAACTCGATGTTCTGGAAAGTGCGTGCGATGCCGAGATTGGCGACGCGGTGCGGCGCCATGCCGGTGATTTCCTCGCCCTTGAAAATGATGCGCCCCGAGGTCGGCGGGTAAATCAGGCTGATCAGGTTGAAGATCGTGGTCTTGCCCGCGCCGTTGGGCCCGATGATGGTGAACACCTCGCCCTCTTCGACTTCGAACGAGACATTGGTGACCGCCTTGACGCCACCGAACTGGATCGAAATGTTCTCCGCTCTAAAGAAGCTCATTTATTCCCCCCCCTTCCAAAGGGGGCCAGGGGGGGATAGCCCGACCGAATAGCCCAACGTGAAGCTCATTTGAGCCGGTCCGATTTCATGTACGTCTTCTGGCGCCGGAACATGCCGCGCCGGTAAAACGGAAACAGCGAGAAATAAGTGCGGATCTTGACCCAGCGACCGTAGATTCCCAACGGTTCGAACAGCAGGAAGCCAATCAGGATCAAGCCGAAAATCGTGGGCTGCAATCCGGTTTGCTGCGCCACCGCAGCCGGCAGGTAGTCCTTCATGAAAACGATCACTTGCGGCAGGGTGATGATGAAAATCGCGCCGAAAATCGCGCCGTGAAACGAACCCAGGCCGCCGATGAAGACCAGCGTCGCCATTTCGATCGATACCAGCAGGTTGAACTGCTCCGGCGAGATGAATTGCAGCTTGTGCGCATACAAGGCGCCCGCCATGCCCGTCAGGGCCGCGGAAATGGCGAAGGCGATGGTCTTGTAGCGCGCCAGGTGGATGCCCATGCTTTGCGCCGAGATTTCGGAATCGCGGATCGCCACGAAGGCGCGCCCGGTGGAACTGCGCATCAGGTTGATCATGCCCAGCATGATGATGAACACCAGCCCCAGGCACAGATAATAAAAGCGCACATCGTTGTCGATCGGCGCACCGAAAAAATCGATCCGCTTCAACTGCATGCCGGAATTGCCACCGGTCACCGATTCCCAGCGGGTGACCGCCTCTTCGACGATGAAGCCGAAGGCCATGGTCGCGATCGCCAGGTAAATGCCCTTCAGGCGCAGCGCGGGCAGGCCGATGATCACGCCGGCCACACCTGACAGCAAGGCCGCGGCGGCCAGCGAAAGGGCGAAAGGCGTGCCCCTGGCCTGCAGCCAGGCCTCGGTATAGGCGCCGACGGCCAGAAAGGCCGCGTGACCCAGCGAAATCTGCCCGGTAAAACCGATCAAGAGCATCATGCCCAGGCCGATGATGCTGTAGATCAGGATGAACACCATCTGACCCACGAGATACTCGGGCAATGCCAGCGGCAGCCCCAGCAGGAATATTGCCAGCGCGCCGTACCAGAACTTCTGCTGGCCGTCCTTGAACAGCCGAACATCCTGGTCGTACTCAGTTTTGAACAGGAAGCGCATTTGCTTTTGAGACCTAGACTTTCTTCCTGAGCTTGTCGCCGAACAGGCCCGATGGCTTGATGATCAGCACCAGCAGCACCACGATATAGGCCGCGATGTCCTTGAAACCCTCGGGCAGGTAATAGCCGGCGAATGACTCCACCAGGCCGATCACCAGGCCACCGACAATCGCCCCCGGAATGCTGCCGAAACCGCCGACCACCGCCGCCGGAAAGGCCTTGAGCCCGATGAAGCCCATGTTGGCATGCACAAAGGTAAGCGGCGCCAGCAGGATGCCGGCGAAGGTCGCCACCGCCGCCGACAGGCCCCAGATCAGGGTGTTGATGCGCCGCACCGGGATGCCCATGTAATAGGCGGCCAACTGGTTTTGCGAGCTTGCCTGCATCGCGATGCCGATGCGGGTGAAACGGAAAAACAGGAACAGCACCGCGCATAGCGCCGCGGTCATGACGATGATCATCAGTTGTTCGAGCGAAATCGCCGCACCGCCCAGGTTGATGACTTTGTCGGCGAAGGGATTGGCGATCTTGTAGGTATCGGTGCCCCAGCCAGGCACCATCGACACCACGCCGCGCATGACATACCCCACGCCGATGGTCACCATCACGACTGTGAACTGGGCTTGGCCAAGCACCGGCCGCAGCACGATGCGCTCGACGCCCATACCAAAGATCGCCATCACCAGCACCGCGAACACGATCGCCGCCCAATAGGGCCAACCCATCAGCGCGGTCGCGGTATAGGCGAAAAAGCCGCCCAGCATCATCAACTCGCCCTGGGCGAAGTTGACCGTTTCGGTAGCCTTGTAGATGAGGACGAAGCCCAACGCCACCAGGGCATACACGCAGCCGATGGCGATGCCGCTCAAAGCCAGTTGAAGTAGGGTTGCCAACCGATTTGTCTCCGTGCCGCCGCAAGCTCGCCGGGTTTACTCTGTTTTTTCGAGGCCGCCGAAGACTACCTGCGCCCAGGCGCGCCGTCAATCCTGTACAAACCCTGTAGCAGCAGCGCGACGCAGCGCCCCGCATCGTTCGAAAGGGCCGATCGCCGGCCGGCTTGCTGCTAGGATTGCGCCGCCGCGCAGTATCGGCATTTCCACTGGAGGAAGATCCACGTGAGTTGGCTACCCGAGCTGGATCAGCTCAAACAGCGGCAAACTGCCGCTCTCGCACTGGGCGGGCCTGAAAAGGTGGCGCGCCACACCGGCAACGGCAAGCTCACCGTACGCCAGCGCATCGCCGCGCTGCTTGATGCCGACAGCTTCCGCGAAATCGGCTCGGCCTCGGGCTTCGCCCACTACGACGCCCACAACCAGCTCGAAAGTTTCACGCCAACCAACCAGATCATGGGGCGCGGCCGCATCGACGGGCGCAGCGTCGCCATTTCCGGCGACGATTTCACCGTGCGCGGCGGCGCCAACGACGGCGGCGTGCTGGAAAAGCTGGTCTACGCCGAACGCATGGCCCTGGAACTGCGCATACCGCTGGTGCGCTTGGTTGACGGCACCGGTGGCGGCGGCTCGGTCAAGACCATCGAAACCATCGGCCGCACCTATGTGCCCGCAGTGCCGGGCTGGGAATATGCGGTGATGAACCTGGCCACGGTGCCGGTGGTCGGACTCGCCTTGGGTTCAGTGGCGGGCCTGGGCGCCGCGCGCGTTGTCACCAGCCATTATTCGCTGATGGTCGATGGCATTTCGCAGATTTTCGCCGCCGGCCCACCGGTAGTGGCGCGCACCGGTGAAACCGTGACCAAGGATCAACTCGGCGGCACCGCGATCCACGGCAGGAACGGCACGGTGGACGACGTGGTGGCGAGCGAAGCCGAAGCGTTCGCGCGCACCCGTCGTTTTCTGTCCTACCTGCCGTCGTCGGTGCATGAGTTGCCGCAGCGCCGCGCGCCCACGGACGACCCGCAGCGCCGCGCGGAATGGCTGATTGGCGCGGTGCCGCGTGATCCGCGCAAGGTCTACAAGATGCGGCCGATCGTTGAAGCCCTGGTCGACCACGACTCGTTTTTCGAGATCGGCCGCGCCTGGGGCAAATCGATCATCACCGGCTTCGCACGCCTCGACGGCTGGCCGGTCGCGATGATCGCCAGCGACCCCTACCACTACGGCGGCGCCTGGACCGCGCATGCGTCCGAGAAACTGGTGCGTTTCATCGACCTGGCGCAAACCTTTCATCTGCCGGTGGTGCACCTGGTCGACATTCCCGGCTTTCGCATCGGCGTTCAGGCCGAGGAAGAAGCCACCATCCGTGTCGGTTCGCGCGCGATGGCGGCGGTCTACCAGGCGACCGTACCGTGGTGTTCGATCCTGGTGCGGCGCGCCTTTGGCGTGGCAGGGGCCGCCCACCAGAGCACCGGGCGCTTCAACGTGCGTTATGCCTGGCCCTCGGGCGAATGGGGCTCGCTGCCGATCGCCGGCGGGCTCGAGGCCGCCTACAAGGCCGATCTGGCGGCCGCGCCCGACCCGCAGGCACGGCTGGCGGAAATCGAGACCCGGCTCAAGCAATTCACCTCACCTTTTCGTACCGCCGAGCAGTTCATGGTCGAGGAGATCGTCGATCCGCGATCCACGCGCACCCTGCTGACCGAATTCGCCAATCTGGCCGCGCCGCTGCGCGCGACCGGGGTGTCGTCATTCGGCATGCGACCATGAATCCGAGTTGTCGGTACACGCCTGCACTTGCGACCATACCCACCCGATTGCACCGGGCGCTGGCGCCTAGCGTGAACCAAGACCAACCACTGACACGGAGACTTGCATGAGCAAACAAGTGGAGTTCTTTTTCGATTTCGGCAGCCCCGCGGCGTACCTGGCCTGGACCCAGTTACCGAAAATCGCCGCCGCCGCCGGCGCGACAATCGTCTGGCGGCCGATGCTTTTGGGCGGTGTGTTCAAGTCCGCCGGCAACGCCAGCCCGATTTCAGTGGCCGCCAAGGGCAAGTGGATGATGGCCGACCTGGCGCGCTTCGCCACGCGCTACGGCGTGCCGCTCAAGTTCCCGGCCAACTTCCCCGTCAATACCCTGCCGTTGATGCGCGGCGCGGTTGGCATGCAGATGCGCCAGCCGGCCGATTTCGACCGCTATGTGAGCGCCATCTTCCAGGCCATCTTCGGCCGCGGCCTCGCCATGGGTGACCCAGCGGTGGTGGCAGGCGTGTTGACCGCCGCCGGCCTCGACGCCGCCGGCTTTGAAGCGCTGATCGGCGACCCGGCGGTCAAGCAGGGGCTGATCGCCAACACCGAAGAGGCGGTGGCACGCGGCGCGTTCGGTGCGCCCACCATGTTCGTGGGCGACGCCATGCACTTCGGCCAGGACCGCCTCGATTTCGTGGCGCAGGCATTGGCTGCCTGACATCGTGAGCCAACAGGTGCTGGCCACCACGGCGCTGGAAACTCCAGTCCACCAGGGCGAAGAGTTTCGCGACCGCAACGTGCGGCGCCGCCTGCCGGCTGACGAGTTGGCGCCGCTGACCCGGCTGTCGAACTGGAAAAGCCTGAAAGCGTTGTCGCAGACCGTGAGCCTGGTTGCGGTCACCACTGCTCTGGGCGGATACGGCTTGCACCTGTTGCGCACGGCATCAGGCGTAGAAGCGTGGCTTGGTCTCGCCATGACTGTGCTTGCGATCTTGCTGATGGGCTGCTGGCAACATGCGCTGGCGATCATTTCGCATGAATCTACGCACTACCGCCTGTTCGCCAACCGTAGCGCCAACGACGCGGCCGGGCGCATCGCCGGCATGCTGATCGGTGTATCGACCTACTCTTATCGCATCGTGCATCGGGTTCATCACAACAACCTGTATGAAGCAATCGACCCCGATCTGGCACTGAT
Organism: Burkholderiales bacterium; assembly: GCA_040382235.1. Lineage (GTDB taxonomy): Bacteria > Pseudomonadota > Gammaproteobacteria > Burkholderiales > JAEUOS01 > JAEUOS01. Next base: position 39,512 of record JBEIFV010000028.1, on the reverse strand, counting down.
GGCCGGCTATCCGCGCGGCAAAATGTATCTGGTGAAGAAACTGGCGAAGGATGCCGCCGGTCTTACCGCCTGGCGCAACTACCTGTATTTTTTCGGCGCACCCGCGATGAACGCCAGCACCGGCCAGACGCAGAAGCCGCTCGACGACACCACCGACCGCCTGCGCGACATGGCGCTGGCCGACCGTTGGGTGGTGGTCGCGTTTCATTTGTGCATGCCGTTTGTGATGTTTGCCTTCGGCACCGGTCTCGAATACCTGGTGCTGTGGATCCTGCCGGCCATCACGGTGCAAGCGGTGATCCTGCGCCTGCGTGCGGTCGCCGAGCATGGCGCGCCCTCCGACACCGGCACGCCGCTGGGGGCGGCGCGTACCAACATCGATTTGCCGCTGTGGGCGCAGGTGGCGCTGTTTCCGCATCATGTCAACTATCACCTTGAGCACCACCTGTACCCGGCTGTGCCGCATTACCATTTGCCGGCGCTGCACGAGAAGCTCAAGGAGCACGGCATCCTCGACGGGGCCGAAGTGCGCCCCTTCGCCGCCACCATGCGGCGTGTTTTCGCGCCGCGTCAGACAGGCCCGACCCCTGCGGTTACCGCTTGACAGCGATAATCCGACGCCTACGGCGACATTGCCGCCGGCCACTTTACCCACATCCAAAAGCCCGACCATGAATCCGATCCGCTACGACACCGATGCCGAAGGCATCGTCACCCTGACCTTCGACGCCCCGGGCGCGCCCGTCAACACCATGACGCAAGCCTGGACCGACGCCATGACCGCGGCGGTCGACCGCATCGTAGCCGAGAAAGACAAAATCACCGGCGTGATCCTGGCCTCGGCCAAGAAGACCTTTTTCGCCGGTGCCGAATTGAAGGATGTGCTGAAGCTGACCGCGGCCGAGGGTCCGCGCTGGTACAAGGAAATCGAGCAGACCAAGCGCGACTTCCGGCGCCTGGAAACCTGCGGCCGGCCGGTGGTGGCCGCGGTGGCCGGGGCGGCCCTGGGGGGCGGCTGGGAACTGGCCTTGTCGGCCCATTGCCGCATCGCATTGGACGAGGCCCGCATCACGCTGGGCCTGCCCGAAGTGACGCTGGGACTGTTGCCGGGCGCGTGCGGAGTGACCAAGCTGGTGCGCCTGCTGGGGCTGGAGGCGGCGTTGCCGATCCTGATGGAAGGCAAGACCTTCAACCCGCGCCAGATGCATGAGCTGGGGCTGGTACAGGAATTGGCGGAATCGCCGGAAGACATGTTCGCCCGCGCACGCGCCTGGATCCGCGCCAACCCGGGTGCGCAGCAGCCTTGGGACGTGAAAGGCTACCGGATGCCCGGCGGCAGCCCGGACAGTCCCAAGATCGCGCAGATGCTGTCGATCGCGCCTGCCATCACCATCGAGAAAACCCGCGGCCTGCTGCCGGCGCCGGAAGCCATCATGGCTTGCGCGGTTGAAGGCGCGCGGGTCGATTTCGATACCGCGGCGCGCATCGAAAGCCGCTACCTGATCAAGCTCGCCATCGGCCAGGTCGCCAAGAACCTGATCACGCTGTTTTTCAACCAGACCGCGATCCGAAGCGGCGCCTCACGGCCCAAGGACGTGCCGAAATGGAAAGCCACCAGGGTCGGCATCCTCGGCGCCGGCATGATGGGCTCGGGCATCGCCTGGGCCAACGCCAGCCGCGGCATCGCATGCGTGTTGAAGGACGTGTCGCAGGAGGCCGCCGACAAAGGCAAGAGCTACAGCGCCAAGCTGCTCGACAAGCAGATCCAGCGCGGCCGCTCGGACTCAACCCGCGCCGGCCAGGTTCTGTCGCTGATCACCGCCACCGCTTCCAATGACGACCTGGCGGGCTGCGACCTGATCATCGAAGCGGTGTTCGAAAAGCGCGACTTGAAGGCCCAGGTCACCCGGGAAGCCGAACCGAAACTTGGCCCCGGCGGCTTTTTCGCCTCCAACACCTCGACCCTGCCGATCAGCGGCCTGGCGCAAGCCTCGGCGCGACCGGAGAAATTCATCGGCCTGCACTTCTTCTCGCCGGTCGACAAGATGGCGCTGGTCGAAATCATCAAGGGCGAAAAGACCGATGCTGAAACCCTGGCACGCGCCTACGACTATGTGCAGCAGATCGGCAAGACGCCGATCGTGGTCAACGACAGCCGCGGCTTCTACACCAGCCGCACTTTCGGCACCTTCGTGCGCGAAGGCGCCTGCATGCTCGAAGAAGGCATCCCCGCAGCGGTGATCGAGAACGCGGCGCGTGCCGCCGGCATGCCGGTGGGCCCGCTGGCGGTGATCGACGAAACCTCGATGAGCTTGTCGGTGCATGTGATGAACCAGACCCGCGCCGACCTCGCAGCCGAGGGAAAGGCCTACGTGCCCCAGCCCGGCGAAGCCTTGTTCGAACGCATGGTGGGTGAGCTCAAGCGTCCCGGGCGCGCCGGCGGCGGCGGCTTTTACGACTACCCCGCGGGCGGCAAGAAGTCCCTGTGGCCTGGCCTCAAGCAATTCGCCAGGGACGGGGTGACGTGGGATCTGGAAGAGCTCAAGCAGCGTTTCCTGTATCGGCAGGCGATCGAGACCGCCCGCTGTCTTGAGGAAGGCGTTCTGACGACCGTGCATGATGCCAACATCGGCTCGATCTTCGGCATCGGTTTCCCCACCTGGACCGGCGGCGCACTGCAGTACATCAACAGCGAAGGGCTCGCCGCATTCGTCAGCCGCGCCGATGCACTGGCCGCGAAGTTCGGCGAGCGCTTCAATGTGCCGCAACTGTTGCGCGACCGCGCTGCGCGCAACGAGGCTTTCGTTTGATCAGGTGACTGCGCGCCGCGGCAAAGCCACACACCAAGCTGAAGGCGCGCGCTCAGTGATCAAGGCACCTTCGCCCGCGCTTTCTTCCCGGATGCCTTGCTGGCCGGACGTGTACGCGAAGTTGCGCGGGGAGCCCTCTTCGGCCGCGGCAGGATCGCACTCTCGAGTTCCGCGAGCGCATCTGCCGCAAAGACCGCCAGCCGTTGCATGCTGGGCAGCGAAGAGTGGCATCCGGTGAAACCGAAATTCATCGCCCCGGCATAGCTCTGACAGGTGATGTTGAGCGCCTGGCCATGCGTCACGATCGAGGCCGGATAGGTGGCCACGAGTTCGGCACCGCGGAAGTACAGGGGCTTGTCCGGGCCGGGCACGTTGGAAATGGTTATGTTGAACATCGGCCGGGTGCGCCCGCCGATGCCGGTCAACAACGTGATGATGGTAGGCGCCATCAGCAACATCGTGTACTGCAGCATCGCCTGCCTGGGCAGGCTCTGCACATGCTCCTTGGCATGGCGCACCGACTCGCTGATCGCCTGCAGGCGCTCCTTCGCGTCTTCGATGTCGGTGCCCAGCGTGGCGATGATGAAAGTGATCGCGTTGCCGCTGCCTTCATCGTCCTTGGGCCGCACCGATACGGGAATGCCGGCGGTCAGGGACTGGTCGGGCAGATGGTCGCTTTCCGCAAGGAAGCGCCGCAGGGCACCGCCGCAGATCGCCAGCACCACGTCGTTGAGCGTGCATTGCGCGGCTGTGGCGAGGGTGCGCATGCGCTCCATCGGGAACTGCTGGGTGGCGAAGCGGCGTTTCTCGCGCACCCGGCCGTTGAGAATCGAGCGCGGCGAGGTGAACGGCACGACCATGCCCTCTTCCGGGTTACGCACGCGCCTGAGCATCTTGGCAAAGGCGGCGATCAGTTGCGGCACCGTCTGCGCCTGGCCGCGCAGCGCTTCAAGCGCCGCCGCCGCCGCGTTGGCCGCCGTCGGCAGCAGGGCTTCGCGCGCCGCGCGCGCGGCGCCCGGCAATCCCGACGCCCAGAACGGCGGCAGCTTGAGACTCTTGCCGAGGTCGGTGGCCATGGCGCGCTGCAACAGCTTCATCCCGGAGACGCCGTCGATCAGCGAATGATGCATCTTGATGAACAAGGCGAAACGCTCACCTTCCAGCCCCTCGATGATGGTGCACTCCCACGGCGGCCGGCTCAAATCGAGCGGCGTGCTTTGCAGCCGCGCCACCAGTTCACCGAGCTCGCGCTCGCCGCCCGGCCAGGGCAGCGCCGCATGCCGCACATGGTGCTCAAGATCGATGTCATCGTCCTCGATCCAGACCGGCACCGGGTTCTTGTTGAAGGCGTACTTGAGGCGTCGATTCCAGGGGGCGACAAACTCGCGATGGCCGCGAAACTCGGTCATCAGGCGCCGCATGAAGTCCTGCGGCGCACCTGCGGGCAGGCGGAATTGCAGCAAGCCGCCGACGTGATTGGGCGTGGCGCGCGACTCGGTGAACAACCAGGCGGCGTCGAGGGGATTCAAGCGAACCGAGCTCATGTTGCGGCCAATGTGCGGGTCATGGTTCTTCCTCCGGGGGAATGAAGGGAATCGGGCTCAGGCTGCCTTGGGAACGATAATTTTCAAACCCTTGAAATAGTCGCGGAAGAAACCGTCGTCGCGCGTGATCAGCGCCGTGCATTGCAACATCGCATGCGCACCAACCAGGAAATCCGGGACGCTGCGTTGCCGGCGACCGCCGCGCTCACGATATTTCTTCTGCAATTCGCCGGCGCGCACCGCTGCCTGCTGGTTCACCGGGCTGTAACTGACTCCCATATCCTCGATCACCTGGATCACATCCGCGCCATTGCCAAAGCTGCTGCAGATCTCCGCCACCACCACATCGCATACCGCCACCGGTCCGCGACCCAGCGCATCGCGCAACGCCACTTCCGCGGCGTCAGCCATGTGGCCCTCGCCCAGCAAGTCGATCAATACCGACGAGTCGATCGCGATCACGGCTACTGGTCGAGCGGATCGCCCGGAGCGCGCCCGCGGACCGAACGCAGCGCTTCGTCGGTCGAGGCGAAGCCATCCAGCTTGAAGCGCCCGCGCGCGCGCGAAATCGCATCATCCACGCTCTTGCGCAGCACAATCCGGCTGCCCTCGAGCTCGACTTTCAGTTGCGTACCTTTCTTCAGCCCAAGGGCATCGCGTACCGCCTTGGGCAGGGTGATCTGGCCGCGCTCGGCAACGGTGGCTTGCATGAGGTTTGGATCTTTCCGACGTCGACGTGAATTGGGATGTACTTCGTCAGTATACATACTTATAAGTACATACTTTTTATACCATGACGCAAATTCCCGGACAGTTCCAGATGCGTCCCGAGGCGGTCCTGGTGTTGCCGAGGCCTGATTTGGTAAAGACTGGACTGGCCTGCGCCGCGCCGCAGGTGGCGACTGCCAAGCGCCTGGATAGGCGCCTTTTCGCGCGATCAGGCATCTTGCTCTCATGCATAATCGCGGTCCCGTCATCGAGCAAGGCACCCGCTGCACACACCATGCGCCGCATTTCACTGTCCCGCTACCTGATTGAAGAGCAACGCGAAAAGCACTGGATCGAAGGCGACCTGCGCCTCCTGATCGAAGTGGTGGCGCGCGCCTGCAAGTCGATTTCTATCGCCATTTCCAAGGGCGCGTTGTCCGATTCGCTGGGCAGCGCCGGCGCCGAAAACGTGCAGGGCGAAGTGCAAAAAAAGCTCGACGTCATCTCCAACGAGATTTTTCTCGAAGCCAACGAATGGGGCGGGCATCTGGCGGCCATGGCGTCGGAGGAAATGGAAGGCCCGCACCAGATTCCGCACCGTTTCCCCAAGGGCGAGTACCTGCTGCTGTTCGACCCGCTCGACGGTTCGTCGAACATCGATGTCAACGTTTCGGTAGGCACCATTTTCTCGGTGTTGCGCTGCCCGGAGGGACCCGACGGCACGCTGGGCGAACCCGATATCGCCGCCTTTCTGCAGCCGGGCTCGAAGCAGGTAGCGGCCGGCTTCGCCGTCTACGGCCCCTCGACCCTGTTGGTGCTGACACTGGGCCACGGGGTCGCGGTGTTCACCCTGGACCGTGAAATGGGCAGCTTCATCCTGACCCAGGACAACCTGACCATTCCCGCTGACACGGCGGAATTCGCCATCAACATGTCGAACATGCGCAACTGGGAAGCACCGGTCAGGCGCTACATCGACGAATGCCTGGCCGGCGCGACCGGCCCGCGCGGCAAGGATTTCAACATGCGCTGGGTCGCCTCGATGGTGGCCGATGTCTTCCGCATACTCACCCGCGGTGGCGTGTTCATGTATCCGCGCGACGCCAAGCATGCCAACGGCCGCCTGCGCCTGATGTATGAGGCCAATCCGATGGCCTTCATCGTCGAGCAGGCCGGTGGCGCCGCCAGCGATGGCCGCGGGCGCATTCTCGATCTTCTGCCCAGCGCGCTGCACCAGCGCGTGGGCCTGGTGATCGGGTCGAAGAACGAAGTCGAGCGCATCACCCTTTATCACGGCCACGGCAGCTGACGCGAGCCGCCCACCACGCCTGACGCCGACTTTCAATGCGCGCGCGAATCACGCGATTGTTGTCCTCCGGCAAGGCACTGGCCGCCGCCATACATCTGGGCCTGAGCGCGTGCGCGGTGGGTCTATTGGCAACGCTGATGTTCCTGTGGTGGTATCCACCGCCGTTTTTCATGTTCGATGGCGGCTGGCAGGTGCTGCGCCTGATCATTCTGGTCGACGTGGTGCTGGGGCCGCTCCTCACGCTCATCGTATTTGACCGCGCCAAGAAGGAACTCAGGCGCGACTTGGGGCTCATCGTGCTGCTGCAGATTGCCGCTTTCGCCTACGGCGCCTGGATCATGCATGCGCACCGTCCGGCCTTCTTGGTCTATGCCGAGCACAGCTTTTACTCGGTCAGCTGGCGCGACATCGCACGCGCCACACCCGACCTCGCTGTGCCGGCCGCTCTGGCGGCCAGCGCGCGCGGGCCGGTGCCGGTAGTAGCGGAACTGCCGTCCGACCGCCAGGAGCGCGCACGACTGTTCGCCGCGATGGCGGCGGGCGGCCCGGCCATCACCCACTACGGCGCGCTGTATCGCAAGTTCGACCGCCTCAACTTCGAACGCATCGCGCGCGAAGCCGCCAACATCGACGAAATGGCGCGCGGCGACCCTGCGATCGCCGCCGAACTGGCGCGGGTGCGCGCGCTACATCCGGCGCGCGAATTAGTCTTCGTTCCGCTCGATTGCCGCTATGGCCTGATCATGCTGGTATTGGATCGCGATACCCTGTCGATCATCGATTGGATGACATAAGCCAGGCAACGAGGGCATGAACCTTCTTTCGTGCCCTTGCGCCCCCTTGAACCTGGCAGCCCGCCCGGCCTCACCTGCGAATTTCCAGAAAGCCCTTTTGCCCATCCCGCCCGACCGCAAACCCGCCGATACCCAGGCGATCCTGCTGATGCTGCTGCTGTCGGCCATGTGGGGCTTCAACCAGGTCGCCATCAAGCTGGCAGCGCCGGGCATTTCGCTGGTGATGCAGGCCTGCCTGCGCTCGACCATCGCCGCGTTCTTGCTGTTGTTGTATGCCCGCCTGCGCGGCATTCCGCTTTTCGAGCGCGATGGCACTCTGCTCCCGGGCCTGGTTGCGGGGGTACTGTTCGCTGCGGAATTCGCATTCATCCACGCCGGGCTCAACCATACCAGCGCGGCCCGCATGGTGGTTTTCGTCTTCATGGCGCCGGTCTTGACCGCCCTCGGCCTGGCACTTTTGATTCCCGGCGAGCGCCTTCGGCCGGGGCAGTGGGCGGGCATCCTGATTGCCTTCGCCGGCATCGCAACCGCCTTCAGTGAGGGCTTCACCGCGACCGGCGGCAATGCATGGAAGGGCGACTTGATGGGCGTCATCGGCGCCGTATTGTGGGCACTCACTACCATTGTAGTTCGCACCACTTCGCTATCGAACGCGCGGCCGGCGAAAACCCTGTTGTACCAGCTGGGGATTGCGGGCGCCACCCTGCCGGCGGTCTCGATCGCGCTCGGCGAAAGCGGAATCACCCATCTGGCGCCGGTGGTGCTGGCCTCGATCCTGTACCAGGGTGTGCTGGTAGCCTTCGCCAGCTACCTGACCTGGTTCTGGTTGCTGACCCGCTACTGGGCCGCCCAGCTTTCGGTATTTTCTTTCCTGACGCCGCTATTCGGCGTGGCCTTCGGCGTATGGGTCCTGGGCGACCAGGTGAGCACCGCGTTCATTGCAGCAGCGCTGCTGGTGGGCACCGGCATTGCGCTGGTCAATCTGCCGGCACGTAGCGCCGTTGCGGCCGGATCGATACCGTAGGTACGCCGGCTTCCTTGATCGGCAAGCCCAGATGGTTACGCCGCACGATGCCCGGGTCGCGTGGCTTGCGCACCGCGGGCCGCGGTGGCGCCGGCATGATGGTGGCGATCGCATGCTTGTTGATGACCTGGCGTTCGTTGCCATCCAGGGCCACCGTATGCTGATCGAACGAGGTCACGCGACCGGCAAGCTTGACGCCATTGACCAGATAGATCACCACCACCTTGCGCAATTTGCGCAGATTGTTGAGGTAGGGCTCCTGAATGCGCTGCCCAGGCGCAATCGCCTTGGGGTCAGTGGGCGGCTCGTGCGGCGAGTCTGAAATGTCTGAAGTCGGCATGGCGTGCGTGGAAACACTGATTTGCGCGGTCTTTACAGTACCACGCTTTGCAAGTCGCGTGCCGCAATGCACCAATCAGATTGACTTGCACCGGCCCGGATCGCCACACCCTGCGCTCTGCCGTTCCCGCAGCGGGCCTTCAAGTTTCGAGGCACCCAGCCGTTAAACAGCGACAGAGAGCAAAGAGGCCCGGGAGACTCACGATGTTCGCCATGGAACTTGACAATGACCAGCCGGCAGGCGATCGCGTTGCCGTGCTCGAAGCGCGGGTGGCAGCACTTGAGGAAGCGTTGGCGCGCGTCCTCGGCGGCGATCCACTTCTGCCTGCGGCCGAGCATTTCGCCAAGACACAGAAACTTTCCGCGCTCGGTGCTCAAGCCGGCGCCGTTTCGTCCGTGGCGCCCCCGACCGGCTACATGAACCTGGGCATCACAGCGGCCTTCGCCTGCCTTGACGGTCAGGTCGCCGCAGCGGCCGCCGCCGAAATCGCCTTGACGCGGGCCCCCAATCTCGGTCCGCTGGTCGACATCAATCCCGGCCTGATCGAGGATGCCTACGCCAGGCATGCCCCCAAGCCAACGGTCCGTGTGGTATCCCAGCGGCCGATACGCAGCGATCTGGAAAATCAATTTCCAAAAATCCTGCAGAAGCTGTCAGTCACGTGGCGCTCCAAGGAGGGCCAGGACTATCTGAGGAAACTGATCGTCAGCGATCGCAGCGACCGCGCCGGCTTCGACCCGGATGTGATGAGCGAGTTGATGTTCCTCGCAGACATTCTGGACGCGCCCGAGACCACTGATGCCTGGGCTGCCAATGCAGCCCTGATCTGACCAGGCCGCTGGCGCTTCGAGCAGCCGGTCCGGCATCGGTGAAAGACAGTCGTCTCTCATGCGGCCGCAGGCAAGCGGCGGCGCAGGCTCGCCTACAAGCCGAGGATGCGACCGATCTCCGTCACATAGACGCTGTCGCGCACCAGTTCGCCACGCACCGCGTGAGCCGCGTCGCGCACTGCGTGCAGGCCCTCGTCGATCCAGTGGTGGCGCGTGCGCGGTGAGTTGAGCACCGCGCGCAGGGTTTCGATTTCTTCGCGCAGGTCCTGGATGCCCGGCGCATCGGCTGGCGCACGCTCCACCTCGGCCGCAAGGTCGGCGACCAGGCGGTTGACCCGCTCCACATCGAACGTCCTGTTCTCGCGCCCGCTTGCCGCATTCGCCGGGTTCATGATTTGACCTTTCAAAAAACGCATCCGCACACCCGCGCCAGGGGCACACGACCGCAGGTTACGAGCGCCAAATGGCCTTCGATCGCTGCCGCACAGCAACGTCAACCATCTTGCCCGCAAGTGTGCGCGGGCGCTTGACCTCGGTCAAACATGCGTGACATCGGCTTAAGCCCAACCTTGCAGCACCACCTTGCCGATGCTGCGCCCGCCTTCCACCAATGCATGCGCTTCCCGCAGATTGGCGGCGTTGATCGGCGCCAATACGCGCCCCGCGGTGGTCCGGATCACCCCCTGGTCGATGAGGCGCGCCACCTCGTTCAACAGATAGTGCTGCTCGATCATGTCCGCGGTGGCCCTCGAGGGCCGCGTGAACATGAATTCCCAGGACAAATTGCAACTCTTGCCCATCAGCGGTGCCACATCGAGCAGACCGTTCACCCGCAGCACCGAACAGATGCCGCCTTGCGGCGCCAGCAGTTCGGCCGCCGGCGCAAAATTGCGCTCGGCATCGTTCAACAGCAGCACGTAGTCCACCTGCTGATGCCCGCCGGCGCGCACCGCGGCCACCAGATCGCCTGCATGATCGGCGATCGCAGCGGCGCCCAGCGCGCGGCACCAATCTGCCGATTCAGGCCTCGACGCGGTCGCGATCACCGTGAGTCCCGCAACCTTGGCGGCCAGCTGGATGGCGATCGAGCCCACCCCGCCGGCCCCGCCGATCACCAGCAGCGACTTGCGCGGCTGCGCATGCGGCGGTGCGCTCACCTTGAGGCGGTCGAACAATGCCTCCCAGGCGGTGATCGCGGTCAATGGCAAGGCTGCGGCCGAGGCGAAATCAAGCGAGGCCGGCATGTGCCCGACGATGCGTTCGTCGACCGCGTGCAGCCGGCTATTGGTGCCCGGGCGCGACACGTCGCCGGCGTAGAACACGCGGTCGCCGGGCTTGAAGAGCGTCACCCCGCTGCCTACCGAGCGCACCACACCCGCCGCGTCATAGCCCAGAACGCGTGGCGCCCCGGCAACCCGGGGCTTGGCCATGCGCTGCTTGCAATCGACCGGGTTGACAGAAATGGCCTCGACGGCGACGATCAGGTCGCGCTCGCGTGGAAGCGGGTCGGGCAATTCGAGATCGACAAAACAGGCCGCATCGGCAACCGGCAGCGGATGGATGGTGGCGACGGCTTGCATGGCGCTCCTTTCGGGTGAGACTGCAGGCGTGGGGAAACGCCGGAACGATGGCAGCGCGGCACGGCGACGCCGGCGCGCATGACGTGCATTGTAAAGCCGCTCGAACCCGCCTGTGCCGCGTCTGCCGTTGCCACAGACCGCGTTCGCGGCCGAGGGCGCCGCGGCCCGGTGCGGTAAAGTGTGGCTTCCTTGGCCTGGCATGACATCGGCCCTGCAGCGCCACCTAAGCAAATCCGCACCGCCTGCCGCCCACCCGCCCTGCCACACCAGTGCCTGATGACTGGCGCAACCACGGATCCTCACACCATGCGAATACTTCATTCGATCAAGCCGGCATTGCCCATCGCGCTTGCACTGTGCGCGCTGGTTGCGGCCTGTGGCAAGAGTGCGCCACCGCCACCCGCACCGCCGCCGCCTGCGGTTACGGTGATCAGCGCGGCGTCGCGCGAAGTGCCGATACTGATCGAGGCGGTTGGTCGCACCGAAGGGTCGAAGGAAGTTGAAGTGCGGGCACGGGTGGCCGGCATCCTGCAGCGCGTGCTGTACACCGAAGGCAGCCCGGTACGCGCCGGCGCACCGTTGTTCCAGATCGACCGCGCGCCCTACGAGATCGCGCTGGCGCAGGCGCAGGCGGCACTGGCGCAGGAGCGCTCGCGCAACGAACAAACCCAGCGCGAAGCCGAACGCCTCAAGGACCTGGTCGCCAAGCGCGCCATCAGCCAGCGCGAAGCGGACGACGCCGCATCGAGCTTCAAGACCGCGAGCGGCGCACTGCAGGCGGCGCTTGCCCGTGTGCGCGAGGCCGAACTCAACCTTTCCTACACCAGTGTCACCGCGCCGATTGCCGGCGTCAGCGGCCGCACGCAGCGCTCGCAGGGCAGCCTGGTGGGGCCTGCCAGCGATGCCAGCCTTTTGACCACACTGTCGCAAACCGATCCACTGTGGGTCCGCTTCGCCTTGTCGGAAGCCGAGTTGCAGGTGGTGCGGGCCGGGCGCCTGAGTGGGCGCGGCAACGAGGTGCGGCTGTTGCTGCCCGACGGCAAGACCCATCCGGTGGCCGGGCGCCTCAACTTCGCCGGCTCCACTGTCGATGCGCGCCTGGGCACGGTTCAACTGCGCTCCGAATTCGCCAACCCGGACCTGCGCCTGCTGCCGGGTCAGTTCGTGCGTGTAGCGGTGGTGGCCGGCACCCAGGAGGCCTTTGTGGTGCCGCAAAGCGCGGTGCTGCAGAACGACCAGGGACGCTTCATGTGGATACTGGGGCCCGAGAACAAGGCGTTGCAGCGACCGGTCGAGACCGGCGCCTGGCTGGGCTCGGACTGGATCATCCGCAGTGGGCTCAAGGCCGGCGACAAGCTGATCGTCGACAACCTGTTGCGCCTGCGGCCCGGCGTGACCGTGCAGTTGCAGGCCGCAGGAAAGGGAGCGGACGCTCGCGCGCCGGGCGCTGCCAACCAGGCGCCGGGACCGGCCAGGTCACCGGCAACGAGCGCGACACCATCACCAAGCACACCCGCCGCGCCGGCTGCGGCGCCGCCACCCGTGGCGCCCGACGCCAGAAAGCCGGGCTGAGCCGCATGTCACGCTTCTTCATCTACCGCCCGGTGTTCGCCGGCGTCATCGCGATCCTGATCGTCGTCGCCGGGCTGGTGGCGGCGTTCGTCCTGCCGGTCTCGCAGTATCCGGAGATCGCGCCACCGACAGTAACCATCACCACCAACTATCCGGGCGCCTCCGCCGAGACACTGGCGCGCACGGTGGCCGCGCCGATCGAGGAGCAGCTCTCCGGGATCGAGCGCCTGTCGTTCTTCAGCTCCAATTCGTCGTCCAACGGCACGGTCACCATCACCACCACCTTCGAGCCCGGCACCAATGTCGATCAGGCGGTATTCACGGTCAACAACCGGGTGCAGTTGGCGCTGCCGCGCCTGCCGGACGAAGTGCGACGCAGCGGCGTGATCGTGCAGAAGCGCTCGATCGACATCCTGCTGGTGGTGTCGCTGACCTCGCCGAAGTCGAAGTTCAACACGCTGTACCTCTCAAACTACGCATCGCTATCAGTGGTGGACGACCTGAAGCGCGTGCCCGGCGTATCGGACGTGACCGTGTTCGGCGCGCGCGACTACTCGATGCGGGTTTGGCTCAAGCCCGATCGCATGGCCATGCTTGGCATCACCACCACCGATGTAGCCGTCGCCTTGCGCGCGCAGAACGCCCAGTTCGCCGCCGGCAAGATCGGCGCCGAGCCGGCGCCGCCCGGGCAGGCGCTGGTCTACACCGTGACCGCCTCCGGCCGCCTGATCGAACCGGAGCAGTTCGGCGACATCGTGATACGCGGCGACGGACCCGGTGGCGCACTGCGGCTCAAGGACATCGCGCGCATCGAGCTGGGCGCGGCCAACTACGACACCTTCAATACCCTGGACGGCAAACCGACCATCGGCATGGCGACCTTCCTGCAACCCGGCGCCAATGCGCTGGAGGTGGCGCGGCTGGTGAAAAAGCGCATGGCGGAGCTGAAGCTGGCATTTCCGGAAGACGTCGATTACGCCATTCCGTTCGACACCACGCGCTTTGTCGATGCCTCCATCAAGGAAGTGGTGAAGACCATTTTCGAGGCGGCCATCCTGGTGGTGCTGGTGGTGTTCGTGTTCCTGCAGACCGTGCGCGCCACCATCATCCCGATGATCGCGGTACCGGTATCCCTGATCGGCACCTTCGCCGGCCTGTGGATCGTCGGCTTTTCAATCAACACCCTGACCCTGTTCGCGATGGTGCTGGCAATCGGCATCGTCGTCGACGACGCCATCGTGGTGCTGGAAAACGTCGAGCGCCTGATGCGCGAGGACGGCATGGGCCCGTTCGAAGCCTCGTTAGCCGCCATGCGCGAGGTATCGGGCGCGGTGGTGGCCATCGTGCTGGTACTGTGCGCGGTGTTCGTGCCGGTAGCCTTCCTGGGCGGCATCGCCGGCCAGTTGTACCGGCAATTCGCAGTCACCGTGGCGATCGCGGTGCTGATCTCGGGCTTCACCGCCCTGACCCTTACGCCGGCCCTGTGCGCCATCATGATGAAGGCCGGCGGCCACCACGAATCGCGCATTTTCCACCCGTTCAACTTGGCCTTCGCCTGGCTGACCCGCTGGTTCATGTTCTTCGTGGGCGCCGCGATCCGCCACAGTTTCATCTCGCTCTTGTTGTTTCTCGGGGTGATAGGCGGCACGGTCACCATGTTTCTCAACATACCGGGCAGCTTCGTGCCACCGGAAGACCAGGGCTATGTCTTCACTTCTGTACAACTGCCGGACGGCGCCACACTTGAGCGCACCGGGCGCCTGACCGACCAGGCGCAAAAAATGGTGTCGGCCAATCCCGCGGTGCTGTATGTGCTGGGCATCGTGGGCTTCGACCTGATCGGCGGCGGCAACAAGACCAATGCGGCGACCATGTTCGTGCCGCTGGTCGACTGGGACGCGCGCGAGTCCACCGCGCAGCAGGTGGCGGCCGACATCATCCGCAAAGGTTCCGGCTTTCGCGACGGCCTGGTGCTGGCATTTCCGCCGCCGGCGATCCGCGGCCTGGGAACCGCGGGCGGGCTGGAGGTCTACGTGCAGGGGCGCACCAATGCCGACCCAAAAGCGCTGTTCACCGTGACCCAGGATTTCCTCACGGCCCTGCGCGCCCATCCGCAACTCACGGGCGTCAATTCGTTCTACCGCCCCACCACACCGCAGTTGCGGGTGGAGGTCGATCGCGAAAAAACCCTGGCTCTGGGTGTGCCGATCGGCGAGGTGTTCGATGCGCTGCAGGCCACCATGGGCGCCCTCTACGTCAACGACTTCAACAAGTTCGGCCGCACCTACCGGGTGCAGCTGCAGGCCGATGCCGCCTATCGCGCCAAACCCGAGGACCTGGGCAACGTGTTTGTACGCGCCACCGTCAGCGGCGAAATGATTCCCCTCAAGGCACTGTTGCGCACCACCAGCATCACCGGCCCCGAACAACTCGAACGCTTCAATGGCTATCTGGCGGCGCGGGTGCTGGCGGCAGGCAGGCCCGGCGTTTCCTCGGGCGAAGCAATTCGCGCAGTCGAGGAGATTGCCACGAAGACCCTGCCGCAGGGCTACCAGATCGCCTGGACCGGCCAGGCCTTCCAGGAAAAGCGCACCGGCAGCGCCTCGGCGCTGGCCTTCAGCCTGGCGCTGGTGATGGTGTTCCTGATCTTGGCCGCGCTTTACGAGCGCTGGATGCTGCCCTGGGCGGTGCTGTTGTCGGTGCCTTTCGCCATCGGTGGTGCGCTCACCTTCGTGATGCTGCGCGGCATGGAAAACGATATCTACTTCCAGATCGGGCTGGTGGTGCTGATCGGCCTGGCGGCGAAGAACGCGATCCTGATCGTCGAGTTCGCGCAACAGGGCTTTCTCGAAGGCATGACGCCGATCGACGCTGCCTTGAAGGCGGCGCGCCTGCGCTTCCGTCCCATCGTCATGACCTCGCTGGCCTTCGTTCTGGGCGTGGCGCCACTGGTGTTTTCCACCGGCGCCGGCGCCGCCGCGCGGCGCTCGATGGGCACCGGCGTGTTCGGCGGCATGCTGGCGGCCACCTTCATCGCCACCATATTCGTGCCGCTGTTTTTCACGCTCACAGCACGGCGCCGCGCGGCACGCGTCGAGGAAACCAGTGCCGTGCCGCCATCGGCACAGGGTCTGCCGGCCGCCTCCGGCAGCGAGGGCGCACCATGAAACGCCTGCTTTGCGCGACCCTGTCAGGCCTCTTTCTTATGAGCGCCTGTGCCCCGATGGGCCCCAACTACCAGCGCCCCGCACTCGATCTTCCGGCCGATTATCCGGAAAGCGCAGCCGGTCAGGCTCCAGGCATTGGTGCCGACTGGTGGAAACTCTTCGGCGACCCCCTGCTCGATGATCTGATCGCCAATGCCCGTGCCAAGAACGCCGACCTGCGGCTGGCCGCGGCGCAGCTCGAGGAAGCCGAGGCGGCCTTGCGCGAAGTCGACTCCGCCTTCTATCCGCAGGTGGACCTGGCGTTCGCCAATTCGCAATCGCGCGTCAGTGGCCTGACGGCATTGCCCAACCCGCAGCCGCGCATCCGCCTGGAGCGTCGCCTGGCGGCCTCGACCGCATTCGAACTCGACTTCTGGGGCCGGCTTCGGCGCGGTGTCGAGGCGGCCCGCGCGCAGGCGCTGGCCAGCCGCTACGGCCGCGATACTGTCGGCCTCACCTTAGCCGGTGCGGTGGCGCAATCCTATTTCGCCTTGCGTTCGCTGGATTCGCAAATCACCCTGACGCGCGGCACGCTGGCCTCGCGCAGCGAGTCGCTGCAACTGGTGCGCCATCGTGCCGCCGGCGGCATCGCCTCCGAACTCGAGGAACGCCAGGCCGAGGTCGCGCGCGCCGACGCCGCCGTGCAGCTCGACGAACTGACGCGCCAGCGCAAGCTGATCGAGCATCAGCTTGCACAATTGAGCGGCCAGTCCGGCCGCAAGATCGGCAGCGGCGCTCTCGAAAGCCTGCCGGCGGTGCCGCTGCCGCCGGCCGGCCTGCCCTCGGCGCTGCTGGAACGGCGCCCCGATGTGCGTTCAGCCGAGCAGACCCTGATCGCCGCCAACGCGCGCATCGGGGTGGCGAAAGCGGCGCTGTTCCCGACCATTTCGCTGACCGGCAGCTATGGCGGGCAAAGCGCTGCATTCGCCGACCTCTTGCTCGGTGGCGCGCGCATCTGGTCACTGGGATTCGGGCTGGCGCTGCCGCTGTTCGATGCCGGCCGTGCCGACGCCCGCATCGAACAGGCCGAGGCACGCCAGCGCCAGGCAGTGGCAACCTATCAAAGGGCGGTGGAGGCAGGCTTTCGCGAGGTTGCAGATGCGCTGGGCAATCTGGAACTGACCGGCAGCAGCGAAGCCAGCCTGCAACAGCGCCTGGTCGCCGCGCGCCGCGCCCTGGAAATCGCGCAAACGCGGCACGCGGCCGGTTATTCGGGGTTTCTGGAAGTGCTCGATGCCCAGCGCAGCGCGAACGACGCCGAACTTGCCATGGTGCGCAATCGCCAGGTCAGGCTGGTTTACAGCGTCGACCTGATGAAGGCACTCGGCGGCGGCTGGTCGCCGACAGTCACGGGCAAGCCATGAAGATCAAGCAGCGTGACAATGTTGCAGCCCCAAATCACGCCGCCGAGCATGTCACTGCAACCTTCTGGTCGCACAGGGATCAAAAGCTGATGGAGAGTCACGTCATCATGTCGCGCATTTCGATCGCCGTATTCGCATTCACCCTGTGCGTAGCCAACGCGCATGCGCAACCAGTCTACAAGTACCAGATGCCTGACGGCCGTATTGTCTATACCAGCGACAAGCTGCCCAATGCCAAACTGCTGGGCACCGTGCGCGAGCCCTTGCCGGCGCAACCAGTCGACGCGGCGCGGCAGTCGCGCCTGCAAAACGAGAAGGATGCGGTCACGCAATCCAGCAATAAACGCCTGGCGGCGTTAGCCGCGGCCGATGCCGAAGTCACTGCGGCGCTGCAGGCTCTGGCGGACGCAAGGGCGCAGCAGGCTGCGGGCGCCGAACCCCAGGAAGGCGAACGCGTCGGCACGGTACGTTCGGGTTTGGGACGGGCGCGTGACGCCTATCTGGAGCGCCAGAGCGAATTGCAGGAAGCGGTCGACGCGGCGCAGAAACGGCTCGACCGCGCTTATGAGGCGCGCAACGCGGCGCGCTAGCATGCAAGCGCTTTCCGAGCTTAAGAGCGCTGGCCGCGGGCCAGTTCGGCTTCGATCAGTTCGAGCGCGGCGCGCGTGAAGGTGCGCCTGTTGGCAACCCGATCGCCGCTGCCGGTTTCGAGGGTCAAGACCCGTTCCTGCGGACCGCTGACCGCCACGCAGGTGTGGCCGGCTGCATCCCCATAACGATTGCCGGAAGGCCCGCTGGCGCCGGTTTCGGCCAGGCCCCAGGTGGCGCCGAAACGTTCCCACGAGTTACGCGCCAACAGCATGGCATAGGGCTCGGAGGACGAGCGCAGGCCGTGCATCGCCGCATCGTCAATGCCGGTCAGGCGTTCGCGCGCCACGCGCGTGTACCCGAACCTCAATGTCTCGCGCGGTTGCAAACGGCCAAGAGCGGTCTTTCGATTACCTGAACTTGTTGACGATGGCGGCCGAGATCAAGTTCCATTTGGCGCGCACGGCAGGGTGGTGGCCCCAATCGCTGGGGGCGTGGATGGTGGTCGGTTCGAAATTGCCCGGGTCGATCAATTGGCCGGCGGCGCCAATCTCGAAGTCGAAGCCTGACGGCGTCATGCCGTAAAAGGAGACCATGCCATCGGGCTCCGGGTGCTGGCCCAGCGTCAGAATAATCGGCACTTTCAGTTTCTGTGCCCGCTCCCAGGCGCCGCCGACATCGCGTATGTCGTTGGCCTCGATCATGACGTGATGCATGCGCCCCTTGGTCGGCATCTCGAACAACGCCAGCGAGTGATGGTGCGGATTGCAATGCAGGAAAACGCCGCCGATGTGGATGGGGCCGATGCTGAATTGAAGCTCCTGGCTCAGGCGCATGCCCAGCACGTCGCGATAGAAGGAAGCGGCACCTTGCATATCGGGACTCGAAAGCACCGCGTGCCCCAATCCCATCGCGCCGGTACGGAAGCCGCCAGGCATCAGCGTCGAGGCGAATGCCGTGCCGGCCTGTCCGAGACCCATCACCAATTCGTTGCGTACGCCATCGGGCCCGGTGAAATGAACCAGGCGCTAAACATGACGCGCGCGGCATAAAGCCGCATCGCCTGCCGCCGGAATCGCGCCGGCTTTCTGAGCGCGCGCAACCATGGCATCGAACTCCTGTTGCTCAGCGACTTCCCAGCCCAGCGCATCAATGTCGTCGGCCGCGCCCTGGCGCAAAATGAACCGATGGGCGCGATCATCCAGCCGAAAGGCCAGCGTTCCGTCGCTATTCGTGCCGGGCGCCGGCAGGCCCAGCATGTCAGCGGCGAACTGGCGCCAGCGGGCAAGATCGCGCACTTGAAGGGCGAAATAGGCCAAGTTGATTTGGCCGAACATCGATCGTTCTCCAATTTACTTGCGGGTCTCAGCCTCGCCGAGCTTCCTGACAGGCCTGCGAAAAAGCTTTTGCACCACACCACCGCCCGGGTCCGCAAGGAGTCATCAGTGTTGGCTTCGGTGAGCTACAACAATAATGCATCTTCGGGACGCTGATACTGACGCTGCTGGCAACGTGCCGCCGAACGTCAAAATTGAACGGCCCGCCGCTTTCGGCGCGTCCGCTGGGATGCCTGGTTGGGCGTCTTCATAGTGCCTCGGTAAACTCGTCGGGAGAAACATCCGCCTGACGCAAGATGCCCGCGAGCGTACCAACCTTCACCTCGCCGAGCATCGGCACCACACAACCGTTGGGGCCACGCCGCATGATGACGTGGCTGCCAGACTGACGAATCTTTGCGAAGCCGAGATGCTCAAGGGCTTTGACGATTGCCGCCCCGGAGGTGCGCGGCAGCTTGGGCATGCGCTGGCAGGCTGAACATGGTGACTACGGGATGCCCGGGCGCGGAGAGCGGAAACTCGGACAGGTAAAGTGCCGTTGCCTCTTTCAGATTGGCAACTGCCTCCTCGACCGTTTCGCCCTGAGTGGTAGTGCCCGTCTCGGGGTTAAGCGCGATATAGCCGCCTTCTTCGGCGGGAGTAAGAACGGCGGTGAGCTCCACGGTGACACCTCGCGATGGGGGATCACTCAATTGTCGCGCATTCCGGATGTTGACGCCCAACGTGCTAGCCCAGGGGCGCGAAGCCGGCTTGCCGGCGAAGCGTCCCTCTGGAGCGGCGGGTTAGGCGGCAGTTGTCTTATGGGATTGGGCTCGCACGCACTGCAACACTGAGAGATGGATCCGGTAATGAAAAGTGCGGATCGATAGAGATAACCTTCACGACGATCTTTGTTTCCAATGGGACGCCTAGGCTTAAAGATTTGAATGCTCCCAGAGAAACTGACTTTGCAAATTGCGCTCCACCGTCCTGCCACCACCGAGCCGTTTCTTTAAGCTGCATTTCTTCAACGATGGCGTCACCTCGATACGCCGTGGCAACAACGGTCCACTCGAAGGGTCTTGATGGCTCCGCCAGTGACATAGGAAGGGACTGCCCCTTACTGATCAGCGCAATCTCCGTAGCAGAGAACCACTTGGGCCGGACGATAAACGTGTGTGACGCACCTGGCGTATGGAAGAAGAAGCCAGCTTCCGCCTGCAGGGCGTACCGTTCGGCCGAGCAAGCAGTTAGGGCAAAGGACAGAAGCAGTGCGGTCGATCTGGTCACGTTCTCTGGCGGTTAACTTAAAGTGGGCACTCGAATTGGTGCCATCAAAAGCGACAATTTGTCGGCCGAATCGACCATGCCATTTGCAAACCTCTGATTTTTCATTCGAAAAAAAACGCTGCAGTCATTGGGCCGACCGAAAATTCCACGAAAAGCGACATTTCTGCTGACTCTGCCGCACCGGGCGATTTCTTTGCTGATACGCCGCCGCCTTTGCGGTTGATCGATTCTGTCAGGGCGCGTATTCGGGTGAAGCATTATTCCCGGCGCACCGAAGACACGTAGGTTGACTGGATCAAACGATCCCTCAGGTTCCATGACAAGCGCCACCCCCGTGAGCTTTCGGTGGCGCATGTCGAGCGGTTTCCCGGTTACCTGCTGAGCGAGCGCCGGCGGGCGCGGTTGTCAGGCCGTCAAGCTGTTTTCCATCAATTCCAGCGCCGCTCGTGTGAAGGCACGCATGTTGGCGACCCGGTCGCCACTGGCGGTTTCCAGTGTCAGCACCCGCTCGATCGGGCCCGACACCGCCACGCAGGTGTGCCCGGCGGCATCGCCATAGCGGTTTCCGGTGGGCCCGCTGGCGCCGGTTTCAGCCAGCCCCCAGGTGGCGCCAAAGCGCTCGCGCTGGGTGCGCGCCAGCAGCATCGCGTAAGGCTCGGAAGACGAGCGCATGCCTTGCATGTCGGCGTCGCTGATGCCCATCAGCAGGGTGCGCGCCTTCAGGGTATAGACCACCGCACCGCCCAGAAAATAGGCGGAGGCGCCCGGCACCGCCAGCAGACTGGCGGCGAGCAGGCCGCCGGCGGAGGATTCGGCGACTGCAATGGTTTGCTTGCGGCTTTTCAGCAACTCGGCAACGCGGGCGGCCAGTGGCAACAGGGTATCCATGACTGCTCCGTGGTTCTCAGGCCGCAACAGCGGCGCCGGCGGACGCCAGCAGTGCACTGTCAGGCATCGACTGCATTGGCGCCCAGTTGCGTGATCGCACATAGTCGGGGCGCGGCTTTTCCACGTCATGCGGGCGATTGGCGCAGGTGTTGAAGCAGAAATAAGCCTGCCAGCGATCATGGTGCGAGAGGTTGTGGCCGCTGGCGTGCATCAGGTTGCAATGGAAGATCGCGCAACCGCCGGCGCGGCCGGTGATGGCCACCGGTGCCGGCGATTGCGCCATGCGCCGCTTCATGTCTTCCGGCGTCACCGACCAAAGGCGGTAGGCGGTGCTGGTATCCAGGTAAGCCTCGGTGCGGCCCCAGCGATGGCTGCCCGGCAACAGGTACAGGCAGCCGCTCATTTCGGTCGCATCGTCCAGCATGACCATCGCGGTGGCCATGTCGGGGCGTTCAATGCCGTCTAAGTTCCACGCACCGAAATCCTGGTGCCAGGGCCATACCGACCCTTCGATCGCCGCCTTGACGTTGACCTTGGAGTGGTGCAGGTACAGGTCGCTGTCACCCAGCAACTGTTGGGCTACGCCCAGCATGCGCGGCGAGCGCGCCAGGGCGCGAAACGGCGGCGACGCCGTGGCGCCGTCGGCCTCATGCAGGCGGAACATCGATTTCGGCGCACGACTTGCGCCTTCACGCACCGTGCCTTCAGCCTCGACATCCCACAGGCGTTCGACTTCGGTGCGCAGAAGCGCGACTTCCTCCGGCGTGACCAGGTCGGGAAACAGCAGGAATCCATCGCGCGCGTAGGCCTCGCGCTGTGCCGGGGTCAGTTGCATGTCAGCCTCCTCGCCGTTCGGCGTCGTTGTCCCGTGGTCGGTGCGCTTGCCGCTTTGGCTCGGTGGCCGGGCCTCAGGCCGCGCGCATCAGTTGCCACATGCGTGCCGAAGTAAGCGGCATCTGCAGCCGTGCGGTGCGATCGGCCATGCCGTTGCGGGCCAATGCATCGGCCACCGCGCTGACCACCGCCGGGGTGGCACCGATGGTGCCCAGCTCGCCCACGCCCTTGACGCCCAGCAGATTGTTCTTGCAGGGCGACGATTCGTCCATGCGCGTCTCGAAATGCGCAACGATGCCCGCATGCGGCACGGTGTAGTCCATCAGGCTGCCGGACAGGGCCTGGCCGGAGCCGGCTTCGTACACCATCGCCTCGGAGAGCGCCTGGCCAATGCCCTGCACCGCACCGCCATCGAGCTGGCCGCGCACAATCGTCGGGTTGATCACGCGGCCGACATCGTTGACCGAGCTGTAGGCCACGATCGCAACGCCACCGGTATCGGGGTCGACCTCGACTTCGCACAAATGGCAGCCGTTGGGCCAGGTCGGGCCGGCCACCGTGTTGGAAGCCTCGATCCAGATCTGCCGGTCAGGCTGGCGTGCGGCCAGGTCGAACAGGCCGATCTTGAGATCGGTGCCGGCGACCTTGAGCACTCCGGCTGAATACTCGATGTCGGCGGGCGCGGCTTCGAGTTCCTCGGCGGCAAGCTCACGCGCGCGCTCGATGGTGCGGTCGCCGGCCACCTTGACCGCGGTGCCGCCGGTGAAGGCCGAGCGGGAACCGGCGCTGCCGAAGCCTTCGCCGCGATCGGTGTCGCCCAGAATGATGTTGATGTTCTCGCGCGGCACGCCGAATACATCCATCGCCAGCTGCGCCAGGGTGGTCATGATGCCCTGGCCCATTTGTTGTACTGCCGAGAAAATCTCGATGTTGCCATCGGCCTTGACCGCCACCGTCACCCGCTCTTCAAGTGCGTTGCCGCCGGTCCATTCGAGGAAGGTCGCGATGCCGCGGCCGCGCAGCTTGCCGCGCGCCTGCGACTGCGCGGCGCGCGCCGCGAAGCCGTTCCAGTCGCCCAATAGAAGCGCCTGATCCATCACCGCTTCGAACTTGCCGGTATCGTAGGTCTGGCCCATCGGATTCTTGTAGGGCATCTGCGCCGGCTGGATCATGTTGCGCCGGCGCAATTCGACCGGATCGATGCCGGTCTGGCGCGCCGCCTCGTCCATCAGGCGTTCCATGTTGTAGATCGCCTCCGGGCGACCCGCGCCGCGGTATGGGCCGGTCGGGGCGATATTGGTGAGCACCGCCTGCATGTGAAAGGCGATGGTCTGGATATCGTAGACGCTGGTCTGCACCCAGGGCCCGATCATCAGTTGGATCGCCACCCCGGCCGCGGTGGCGTAGGCACCGATGTTGGCCTGTGACGTGATACGCAGCGCCAGGATGCGTCCGTTGGCATCCAGCGCCAATTGCGAACGGGTATGCAGGTCGCGCCCGTGCACGGTCGAGAGGAACTCCTCGCCGCGCTCGGCTACCCATTTGACCGAGCGTTTCAGGGTCAGGGCGCTCCAGGCAACGACCACGTCCTCCGGATAGATGCCGGTCTTCATGCCAAAGCCGCCGCCGACATCACCCACCACCACCCGCACCCGCGCCGCCGGAATGCCGAGAATGTCGTTGCACAAGGTATTGCGCGTGCCGGAAGGCATTTGCGTGCTCATGCGAATGGTCAGGCGTTCGCTGGCGGCATCAAAGCCTGCCAGCACGCTGCGCGGCTCCATGGTGACTGCGACCACCCGTTGGTTGGTCACCGCCAGGCCCACCACGTGTGCGGCAGCGGCGAAGGCCTTGTCAGTGGCCTCGGCACTGCCATGGCGCATTTCCGCGGCAATGTTGTCGGGCGCGGCCTCGCACAAGAGCGGCGCCCCCGGTCGCATGGCGGCGACCGGTTCGACCACCGACGGCAGTTCCTCATAGTCGACCACGATGGCCTCGAGCGCGGCACGGCCCTGGGCCGCGCTTTGCGCCACCACCGCGGCGACCGCCTCGCCTACAAAGCGCGCGACCTCGTGCGCCAGGGCGCGGCGCGGTGCCGAGGCGCAGGGGCTGCCATCGGCGCGTTTCATCATCGGGTTGCCGGGGATCGGCTTGACGCCCGCAGCCACCAGCGCCGCGCCGGTGATCACCTGCAGCACGCCCGGCATGGCGGCGGCGGCGGCGGTATCGATCGCCAGGATGCGCGCATGCGCGTAGGGGGAACGCAGGAACACCAGATGCGCCTGGCCTGCAAGCGTTACGTCATCGGTGTAACGGCCCACACCTGTCACCAACGCCCGG
The DNA here is from genome assembly GCA_040382235.1 of Burkholderiales bacterium. GTDB lineage: Bacteria > Pseudomonadota > Gammaproteobacteria > Burkholderiales > JAEUOS01 > JAEUOS01. The sequence goes on along the minus strand of JBEIFV010000028.1, from coordinate 15,175 downwards.
TCTTCCAGGCGGTCCACCGATTGGCCACTGCCAAAACGCGCGTAATTCGATTCGACGTCCATGAACGGATTGCTCTTCAAAAAGGGGTTACAAGGGGTTGGAAGCGGCCGCGTTTATGCGTGCCGGAGCGCAATGATGACATGAGCCGGCGCCGACCGCCCGATCCGGCCGGGCCTGCCAAACCCCGGTGTGGCTTGCGTGCCCTGCTGCGCCTCGCAATTGGTGCCCGCTTCAGCGCGGTACGGCAAGCACGGCCTGCAACAGCGCCTGCGGTCGATATCCGAGCCGCGATGGTGTCACACCCAGGCGCACCACCGCCAGATTGCGTGACGGCACCAGCGCGATCGACTGGCCGTCATGGCCCAGCATCCAGAACGTATCGGACGGCAGCTTGAAACCGGTGTCAGCATCCTGGTCGGGGGGAAGCGCTCCGCGCGGACCGCGCAACCATGCCTGGCCACGACCGTAGCGTCCCTCAGCGGCCGGCGCCGGCAGGCGCAGTGTGCTGACGAAACCGGGCGGCAACAGGCGCTGCCCGGCCCACATGCCGTCGTCGAGCAGCAGTTGCGCGAAGCGCGCCCAGTCGCGCGCGCTGGCATGCATGTAGGAGGAGCCGACAAAGGTGCCGCGCGCATCGGCCTCCATCACCGCCGTGCGCATGCCGAGCGGCCCGAACAGCGCCGTCCGCGGATAGGCCAGCGCCTGCGCCGGATCGGCCAGGGCGTCTTGCCACAGGCGTGACAGCAGCACCGTGCTGCCGCTGGCATAGCTGAACTTTGCGCCAGCGGCATGGTGCTGCGGTTGCCCGGCCGCGAAACGCGCCATGTCCGGCTCCAGGTACAGCATGCGGGTGACGTCACTGACGCTGCCATAGGCTTCGTTGAAGGCCAGGCCGCTCGACATGGCCATCAGGTCGGAAAGCGAGATGCCGGCACGCGCGTCATCGGCCCATTCGGGAAACAGGCGGGTGTCGCCAAATCCGAGCCGGCCTTCGCGCATCAAGGTACCGACCAATGCCGCGGTGACCGTTTTGGTCATCGACCAGCCTGCCAGCGGTGTGTGCGACGAAAAGCCCTCGGCGTAGGTCTCCGCGGCGATGCGCCCGTCACGCAACACCAGCACCGCGCGCATGCCGGGACCGGTCAGCGCAGGGTCGCGCAGCAAGGCCTGCATGGCCGGGGCGGGGAGGCCGGCCACGTCGCCTCGCGGCCAGGCGACCTGCGATTCGGCGGGCGCCGGCGCAGGCGCTGCCCGGTGCACCGCGGCCGCCCGCAAGTCACCGTCGGGCACGCTCGCACAGCCAGTGCCGTCGCGCGCCACGGCCAGGCCGCGGCCAGCGAAACCAAGCAGCCCGGCGCGCGCCACCCGCGCTTCCCGGTCCACCGAAACGGTGACGAAGGTCAAGAGCAGATGCCCCGGCGCCTGCACATCGACGCGCAGAACTTCGGTCGCGTCGCGCCCGGCCACGAACACCCCGGAGCAGACAATCTTGGCGGCATAGCCGGTAGCCACGCGCAACATGGCGGGCGGCTGCAGCCACAGCCACAGCGCCAGCGCGCCTGCCAGCAGGACCATCGCGCCAAGGCTCCAGCGCAATACCTTGAATGGTCGGGTCATGTTCGAGGCTTTCGTGGATCGGTTGGCACCTTCACTTTGGCAACCTGTCGCATTGTGCAACAAGTCCGTGCGCGACCGAACCGACGAATCGGGTATGCTTCGAGGACTATGAAAAAAAGCTGGCCGTAATGCCATTGAGCGTCGATGGGGCGGCGCATGGCGGGCGAGACAAGACACGGCCGACGCCGCATAGCTTTTGCATTTTCCCGAAACATACAGGGGTTTGAATGTCTACTTTTCTTCGCTTGTTTTCGGTGCGCGCGGCAAGCTTGGCGTGTGCGATGGTTTGCGCGACTGGCAATGCTTCGGCGACCAAAATTTTCTCGGAAAATTTTTCCCAAGCTGAGGCCAGCGGGGCAGGCACCTACGTCGTTGGCCCAATACTGAACACAGGCTTTTTTGTTACCGCCGGTAATGTTGAAATAGGCGGTCCGCCGGCGTCCGGATCTTCTTTCGGTTGCGGCAACAATACGCTTGGCAATTGCCTCGACCTGATAGGCGATGTTAGGTTACTCATCGACAAGACTGTCAGTATCCGGTCGAACAGCGTCTTCAATTTAGTTGCCAACCAGACCTACACCATCGCGCTGGGCGCAAAGGCACAAGGCGTTGTTAGTCCCATCGACTTCACGGTTAGCCTGGGCAGCTTCTCCGCCACACTTACAGCTCCGGTAGCCGGGGCTGCTCTAAGTGCAAGCTATACGCCGCAGACTGCCGAGAATGGCGTGTTCCTGAGCTTCACTTCCCTGACGAACCTCGATAACAGGCATGGCCCGATCCTCGACAACATCAGCTTGAGCACGGTGGCCGCCGTGCCGGAACCGGGCGCATTCGCCATGTTCGCCGCTGGGCTGGGTTTGTTGGGATTGGTGCGCCGCCGCGTCGCCCGGCCAGGCGTGCCAGCCTGACGCACCACGCATCGAGTCCGCCGCGCCAAGCGCGCCTACTTCGGCGCCGCCGGTGCCTGAAACCAGTTCGGATCGACCAGGTCGAGCAGGTCGCCACTGAGCACTTTCTGCAGGGCGAACACGCTTTGCGGGCGTGCCTCGGCGCGCAGGGTCAGGCACCAGTCGATCAGTTCCAGCAACTGCACCGAGTAGCGATTGCGCCAGCGCGTTTGCGCGGACTGCAGTTGATCGCTTTTCATGCGCGCGGCCGCGGCTTGCGGCGGCGCACCAGCCAGGCAGTAATAGAGCGTGGCGCCGATGGCATAGATGTCGGTCCAGGGGCCCTGCGCCTCGCCTGAGCCTTCCTGCTCGGGCGCGGCGAAATCCGGCGTGTGCACTGCCATCAGGGAGCTTGTCGCCTCGCCCAGGCCCAGCCTGGTCGCGCCAAAATCGAGCAGGATGGGCTGGCCGTCGCGCTTCAGGTAGATGTTGGCCGGCTTGATGTCCAGATGCAACAGCTTCTGCGTATGCACTTCGCGCAGGCCCGATAGCAGGCGCACGAATACATCGCGCAGGAAGTCCTCCTTGATCGCCTCTCCCTTGGCCACCAGCGCTCGCACATGCTCCTGCAGGCTGTGCCCGGTTTCGTAGGGCATCACCAGGTAGGCCGTTCCGTTGGCGCGAAAGATCCCGGACACATGCACCACGTTGGGATGGCTGATGAGCGCGAGCAGGCGACCTTCCTCGAAAAAGCTCTTCATGCCCTGGTTGAAAGCCGGGCGCTTGGCCTCCGGCACCACCGGCACCGGGCTTTCGCCAAAACGTTCTGCGACGCCGTTGGGCAGATATTCCTTGATCGCCAACGGCGCACCGGCCTTGTCATAAGCCAGGTAGACGATCGAAAACCCCCCCTGCGAGATCTTGCGCTCTATGCGGTACTGGTCCAGCACAAACCCCTTGGGGAGCGGCTGGTTGACAGGGGTAGAGGACATCGCGATAGTTTCGGAGGCAGGGCTCGAAGATGAAAATGGGCACAAAAAACCCGGTTCGGACCACGCGCACCATCGTCGTCGGTCGTCGGTCGCGGGGCCACAGCACCCAATGCTAACGGCAAATTGGCCATCGTCAAAGCTTGTTCAACCATCGTCAACAAGGCGAGGCCGCTGGCGACCGGAAAAACAGATTCAGGCTATGCTTTCCGACCTTGGTGTGGCTCGCACCCAAATCCCTCAACCGAACAGGAAACTCCCATGCACAAGCTCTATTTCGCCGCCGGTACCTGCGCCCTGGCGTCCCACATCGCGCTCGAAGAGTCGGGCGCTCCCTACGAGACGGTACGCCTGGATTTCGCCAAAAACGACCAGAAAAGCGCGGATTACCTGGGCGTCAACCCCAAGGGCCGCGTGCCGGCATTGGTCACCGATCAGGGCGTGCTCACCGAAACCCCGGCGATCCTGGCCTATATCGCGCAAAGCTTCCCGGCGGCCAGACTCGCGCCGACCGAGCCATTCGCCTTCGCCCGCGCCCAGGCCATCAACAGCTACCTGTGTTCCACGGTGCACGTGGCGCATGCCCACAAGGGGCGCGGCGCGCGCTGGACCGACGATCCGGCAGCAATTGAAGCCCTGAAGAAAAAGGTCACGCAGAACATGGCCGACTGCTTCACCATGATCGAAACTGACATGTTGACCGGGCCCTGGGTCATGGGCGCGGACTACAGCATCTGCGACGCTTACCTTTTCACCGTCGCGCGCTGGCTCGAAGGCGACGCGGTGGATATCGCGGGTTTCCCGAAGGTCCATGCGCATTTCCAGCGCATGCAGGCACGGCCGGCGGTCGCCAAGGTTTTGGCGCAACACAAGGCCTGAAAGATTTTCCAGCCGTCGATCAAAGCGAAAGAATGCACATGTTGTTCATGGTCATCAGCACGCCCAGGCCTGAAAAGCCGTCAAGCGTGGCGGCGTCGCGCAAGAAATTCTGGAAATGGATCAACCCGTTACTGGAGGCCGGTGTCGCCCGATGGTGTTATGCGCTCCCCGGGCGCGGCGCGGTTGCGCTCTTCGTTGTGGAAAGCCATGAGCACCTGCACCGCCTCCTCAACGACTGGGCGGAGCTGATTCCGGCGACTTTCGAACTGCATCCATTGATTGATGCCGGGCAGGCGCAGGCGCACCTGGCCGCAGGCGCGAAGCCCAGGCGCTGAGCCGCCTTTGCATTCGCTAAGGAGGCCCGGCGTACTCGGGAAGGGGGAAACGCTGCAATGGCGAGTGTTTACCGAAATCACGACGCCACACATCGCCCGTCAGGGCGACGACGACGTACCGCGCATATGGTATCCGGGCGCGGACTCCCTTCATGCCAACCAATGGCAAATCGGGCTGCGCGCCGCGTCGTTGGCCAAGCACAAACGCCCGGCGTCCCGTTGTCACCAGCGCTTGCCCGGCGTTCTTGAAAGCCGTGGTTGGGGAAACGAGAGCGGCTTGAATGTCGGTGCTTGCCGACAAACAAGCAGGCGCTCACGCCGGCCATGCTCAACCGATCTTGCGCACCTTGTTGGTCAAGGTGCCGATGCCGGTGATGGTCAGCTCCACCGTATCACCATCCTTCAACCAGGCCGGCGGTTCCATGCCCAGCGCCACGCCCGACGGCGTGCCGGTGGCGATGGTGTCGCCCGGCTCCAGGGTCAGGCCGGCCGACAGGCTGGCGACGATCTGCTGGCAGTTGAACAGCATGTCGGAGGTGTTAGAATCCTGGCGTACTTCGCCATTGACCTTGAGCACCAGCTGGTGGCCGCTGGGGTCGCCGAATTCGTCGGCGGTGACGATGCACGGCCCGATCGGTGCGAAGGTATCGAAGCTCTTGCCCTTGAACCACTGACCGTGCGCCTTCTGCACCTCGCGTGCCGAGACATCATTGACGATGGTGTAGCCGAACACCGCGGACAGGGCATTGCCTTCGCTCAGGTTGGACGTCTTGCGCCCCATCACGATGCCCAGCTCGATTTCGTAATCCAGTTGCTGGGTGCAGCGGCTGTCCCACTGGATGTCGTCGCCAGAGCCGATCACGGTGGTGGGCGGCTTGGAAAAAAACTCCGGCACCGGCGGGAAAGCGACCGGCACGCCGCGCGCGCGCGCGCCCTCCTCGATGTGCAACTTGTAGTTGCGGCCGACGCAGAACACGTTTTTCTTGTAGTGCGGAATCGGCGCCATCAGTTTCACCGAGGCCAGCGGCATCCAGCCGCTTTCGGCTTCCAGCAGCCGGCGCGCATCGGCCAGGGCGGAGTCGCCAGCGGCGATGAAGGAAAGCATGTTGCCGGGCAGGTCGCGCCCGACGATGGCGCGGCCGGCCTTGACCACGTCGAGCACGCCGCGTGCGTCGTCCAGAAGGCCCAGGCGTTCTTCGCCGCCGGATTTGTAGGTCACGAATTTCATTGCTGATGCTCCTGTTGATGGTTGTTTGATTGCGCGAAACGCAATATAGCTTAGCAATGTGGCGAAGCCGCATTTGACTTGCCACTTGGGATGCGACTCGCCACACCTCTTCGCAGGCCGACTCGGCGGCCTTCCCGCCCGCACCTTGGGATCTGCCCAAGACTGATACTCTTGCATGGGCAGCGGCGAGCCTTCGAGTCAGGCGCGAAGTGCCTCAAGACGCTGTATTGATCCCAATTACTGCAAGGAACCGAACCCATGACAGTCCGCAACCAGGTTCTCGGCCTCGATCACGTTGTGCTGCGTGTGCGCAGCCTGGAAAAGAGCGTGGCCTTCTACCGCGCCGTGATGGGCGCGCGCATCGAGCGCCAACTGAAAACACCGCGCATCATTCAAATGCGCATCGGCGATTCACTGGTCGACCTGGTACCGGGCCGCAAGCGCAGCGCCGACGCCGAGCACAACATGGATCACTTCGCGGTACGCGTGGCCCTGCTCGATGGCGACATGCTGGCACGCCGTCTCAAACCCTTCGGCATCGTGCCTGGCGAGATCAAGGATCGCTACGGGTCGGGCGGTTACGGGCCCTCGATCTACTTCAACGATGTCGATGGCAACACGCTGGAGTTCAAGGGCCCGGCGACGCGCCCGCGCATCATGCGCGGCGTCAGGAAGGCGGCGGCCGCGTGAGTCGCAGCGCGCACGCACGCGGCGCGCAGGCTCGATGATCCGGCACGAGACCGCGGACGCAGGACTCGCCACACCCCCTGGAACTCGCCGCGATCCATTTATCAGAACTGCGCCGCCGACAACACCGCGACCTGCAAGCAGCGTGCCCAAGCTCAGTCTTTTCCACCCCAAAGCGTAGCCATCATGCCCAACACCGTGACCCTGCACCCAGCGCTGGAAGAACGCATCGCCACCGCCGCGCGACGCCTGCTCGATGCCCGCCGCACCCGCACCCGCATTTCACTGGATGACCTGGCGCTGACCGAAGCGGCGCACGCCTACGCGGTGCAGGACCTGTTGATCCAGAGCCTGGGCCCGATCGGCGGCTGGAAGGCCGGCGCCAAGGGGCCCGACCGCGAACCGACTTGCGCCCCCTTGCCCGCCGCCGGAATTCTGGCAAGCCCCGCCACACTGCCCGACGGCGCATGGCGCGCGCGCGGCATCGAGACCGAACTGGCGCTGCGCATCGATACCGACCTGCCCGAACGCGAGGCGCCATATACGCTTGACGAAGTGCTGGCCGCCATTGGCGCGGTGCTGCCGACCATCGAGGTGGTGGAAACCCGTCTGCTCGAATTCCCCAAGGCCGCGCCGCTTGCGATGCTGGCCGACCTGGGGGCGCATGGCGCCCTGGTGACCGGCGCGGCGATGCCGTTTCAGCCAGGGCTGCTGGCCACCCGACAGCTGGCAGCGCAGCAATGGTTTGATGACAAGCAGGTGGCCGACAGCCTCGGCGGCAACCCGGCACAGGATCTCGGGCGCGTGCTGGTGTGGCTGGCCAACCACTGCGCCAGCCGCGGCCTGGGTCTGCGCCAGGGCCAGATCGTCACCACCGGATCATGCACCGGCATGCTGTTCGCGCCGGCGGGGTGCCGGGTACGCGGGTCGGTGATCGGGCTTGGCGGTTGCGAAGTCGGCTTCAACAGCGGCGGCGACTGATCAAGACTGCGGGCATGCGGCTTGGGGCCGGCGGGACCATTCCACAATGGCCTGCCGCGCGCAATCGAAACGGATTACCGACGCTCAGCGCAGGCGCGCGAAGCGCTCCTCGGGCAGCGGCTGGCGCAAAGCTTGCGACAGCAACGCGGCGAATGCCGGTCGCTCATGCGCGGCCAGCGCGATCGACTGCGCGTTGGCCGCGGTGTCTGCGCGCACCAGTTCCTCGGCCTCGGCCAGCAGGTCCGCCTGGTTGACGTTCTGCACACGGCCATCGTGCATGACGAGCGCACCGTTCACCAGCACATGCCGCACATTGGCGCCCGACTCGTACATCACCAGGTGCGCAAACACATCGCCGCGCGGACGCCAGTCGCATCCGCGCGTGTCGATCAGTGCGATGTCGGCGCGGTAGCCCGGTGCCAGCCTGCCCAGTTCGTCTTCCTGGCCAAGCACGCGCGCGCCGCCGACGGTGGCCGCGCGAAACGCTGCCCGCTCGCGAATCCAGCGCGACTCGTCATCGCCTTGAACCCGGCTCAGCAGTGCCATCAGACGCGCCTGCTCCAGGAGACTGGGCGCGGCGCAGCTGGCGCTGTCGGTGCCGAGCGCCAGGTGGATTCCCATGCCCAACAGGCGAGCGGTCGGCTGCAGGCCGCTGCCCAGGTGGAGGTTCGACAAGGGGTTGTGCACCACATTGGCCCCGCTCGCGGCGACGATTTCCATGTCACGTTCGCCGCACCACACAAAATGCGCCAGCGAAGCCGCCGGTCCCAGCAGCGCATGGCGCTCGAGCAAGGCGGCGAGGCTGCCGCCGGTTGCGGCCGGCGCGACCATGCGCTGGGTTTTGGCTTCCAAAAGGTGGGTATGCAGGCCGATGCCGTGGCGCTGCGAATACTCGCCGGTGTCTTGCAAAAGCTTCTCGCTGCAGCGCTGCGGGCCGTCCACCCCCAGCATGAGATCGAGCCGGCCGGCGTGGCCGCGCCAGTGCAAAAGCGCATCCATCAGTTCGAAGTAGGCCGCAGGCGCAGGTTTGCGCATCGCCTCCCAGCGTTCGCGCACCTCCGCGCGCAGTTCGGCGCGCGCGATCGGCAGCGAGTCGAGATAGACACGATCTTCATACATCGGCGCGATCACCGCGCGGATGCCGATGTCGCGATAGGCGCCAAACGCGGCGTCTACCGCCGCAAGCGCCGGCACCGCGCCATCGCGAAAATGGTCGACATGTGCTGTGATGCCGTGCTTGAGCAGTTCAAGCGCATGCAGGGTGGCACTCACATGGTGGGCGCGGGCGTTGCGCGGCGCGCGCCGCGCCATCGCCTCCAGCACAAACAAGTCCAGCGGCGCGCCCGGCACGGTGCCATGCAGCATCGCGGCATAGGAATGGCAATGGGCGTTGATGAGCCCCGGGATCGCCAGGCAGCCTGCCGCTTCCACGCTGCGAAGCTGCGGTCCGCGCCAGGCCGGCGGTACCGGATAGTCCGGCGGCAACACCGCCACGATGCGCTCATCCGCGACCCATATATCGGCTGCCACCGCGCCGGCTGCGTCGGCATCCACCAGCACTTCCCCGCCGCGAATCCACATCGTTGGATGAATCATGACGCACCCCTCCTTGATTGACTGTCACCATCGGTCGCAATATCAGTGCCAGTCCGCCGCGAGTGCGTTGCGCACGGGTGCGGGCTGCTCCGTTCAAAGCATGTTTCTCAGCGCGCCACGCCTTCCGCCCAATGCTGGGGTAGAGTAGCTCCTCTTCGCTGCGCGGCTGCGGATGGCGTATGCAAGCGTCACAGCGAATCGCAAACCCCGGCCCTGCCATCGGGCATCAGCAAACTACAGGAGAGCCCCACATGAACGGAATCGAAAAGACGCAACGCGCAGGCCTCCTGGTGCCATCGTCCAACTCCACCCAGGAGCCCGAGTTCACGGCGATGCTGCCGGCCTCGGTATCGCTGCATGTGACCCGCCTGTCGCTGGCCAGCGTCGATCCGGACTCGACGCTCAATGTCGTGGCCGAGCTGGAGAAGGAGTCGAAGAAGCTGGCCGATGCAGATGTCGACGTGATCGTGCTGGCCGCCACGGCGCCATCGACCCGCATGGGCCGTGGCTATGACACGCAACTGATCAAGCGCATCAGGGACGCCACCGGAAAGCCCGCGACCACCGCCGCCACCGCCATGCTCGAGGCCTTCGCCGCCATGAATATCCGCCGCGTGGCGCTGGCCGCGCCCTGGGCCGCCCAGACCAACACGGTGGTGGCCGCCTTCCTTGCGGCACATGGCATCGAGGTGGTGAGCCAGGTGGCGATGGGGGTGGTGCGCAACAACGACATCGGGCGCCTGACCCCGCGAACCGCGTTCGACCATGGCTTGCAGGCGGACCGCAAGGAGGCCGACGCGGTGTTCCTGGCTTGCGGCAACTGGTGGACGGCGTCGATTGTCGAGCGCCTGGAGGCCGCTACGGCCAAGCCGGTGTTGACCACCAACAACATGGCGCTGTGGGCGGTGCTGCGGATCATCGGTGGCCATACCACCGTGCCGGGTTTCGGCCGGCTGTTGCGCGAAATGCCCTCTGTGCCCACGTTGGCCGCCGAGCGTGCGGCATGAACATGCGCCGCCTGCTGCTCCTGCTCGCCACCTCACTTGCCGCGTTCGGCGGCAGCACCCTGCACGCGCAGGACAAGGCCGTCAGGCTGCAGGTGCCGTTCGCCACCGGCGGCGGCACCGATATCCTGGCGCGCATCATCGCGCCACGCCTGTCCGAGCGCCTGGGCCAGCCGGTGCTGGTGGAAAACCGTGCCGGCGCCGGTGGCGCGATCGGCGCGCGCTACACCGCGCAGGCCGCACCGGACGGCCTGACCCTGATGATCGGTTCGATTTCGGAAATCGGCATCAACCCGAGTGTCACGCCGAAGATCGGCTACGACGTGTGGCGCGACTTCGTGGCCCTGGCGCCGATGGCGGTGACACCGATGATCCTGGTGGCGCATCCGGCGGTGCCGGCGGCCACGCCGCGCGAGCTGATCGCACTGGCCAACGCGCGGCCCGGGCAGATCAACTATGGCTCGGCCGGCACCGGCAGCGGCGCGCACATGGGTGCGGAGCTGTTCCGCTTCGTCACCAAAGTCGATATCGCGCATGTGCCCTACAAGGGCACCGGCGCGGCGGTGGCTGATCTGGCCGGCGGCCAGGTGCAACTGGTGTTCACCACGGTGCCCTCGGTGATCGGCCTGGTGAAGGGTGGCCGACTCAAGCCGATCGCGGTGGCCAGCGCGCAGCGGGTACCGACCCTGCCGGAAGTACCGACCTTCGTCGAGACCGGTGTACCGGAATACCTGATGGACTACTGGTATGGCCTGTTCGCACCCAGCGCCACGCCACGGGATATACAGCTACGCCTGCAGACTGCGCTGCGTGAGGTGATGCGCATGCCCGACATCCAGGCCGGGATGGAGAAGGCCGGGCTGCTGCCAATGGGCGGCACGGCCGAAGAATTCACCGCCTTTGTCAAGAAGGACATGGAACGCTGGGCTGCGGTAGTCAAGGCGGCCGGCATCAAGGTCGAATGAGTTGGGGAAGAGGAATCCAATGGGAAACATGGAAACACTCGATGTGATGCATGAAAGCGTATCGGTCGCCGTGGCACGCTGGCTGGCCGAATTCGAGCAGGCGCTGGCGGCCGGCGATGCTGCGGCACTTGAAGCCCTGTTCCTGCCGCTGTCGCATTGGCGCGACCTGCTGTCCTTTACCTGGGGCGTATCCACGGTCAGCGGTGCGCCTGCGATCGCGTCAAGCTTGAAGCGGCATGCCGGTGACAAGGCTGCCGGCAATTTTCGCATCGACCCTGCCCGCACCGCACCGGGGGTGGTGATGCGCGCAGGTACGCCCACCATCGAAGCGTTCTTCCGCTTCGAAACCGCCGCCACCCGCGCCCAGGGTGTGTTGCGACTGGACCCGCAGGCCGCCGCTGGCAAGCTGCCGCGCGCCTGGACGCTGTTTACCGCGGTCGACGAGATCAAGGGCCATGAAGAGAACGTCGGCAGCCGCCGGCCGCGCGGCGAATCCTATTCGCGTGATTTCAAGGGCCCGAACTGGCAGGACAGGCGCGTTGCCGCGGCGGCCTACGACAACCATGATCCCGAGGTGCTGGTGGTGGGCGGCGGCCAGGCGGGCTTGTCCATCGGCGCACGCCTGCGGCAACTCGGGGTCGACACCCTGGTGGTGGATCGTGGTGCACGGGTGGGCGACAACTGGCGCCTGCGCTATCACGCGCTGACCCTGCACAACCAGGTGCAGGTGAACCACCTGCCCTACATGCATTTCCCGCCCAACTTCCCGACCTATATACCGAAAGACAAGCTGGCCAACTGGTTCGAGTCCTACGCGGAGGCGATGGAAATCAACTTCTGGACCGGCACCGAACTGTTGGGCGCCAGCTTCGATGCCGCAGCCGGCCGCTGGACGGCACAACTGCGGCGTGCCGACGGCACCCGCACCCTGCATCCGCGGCATATCGTGATGGCCGCCGGTGCCAGCGCGATTCCGAATCTGCCGCAGGTCGAAAGCCTTGCCAACTTCAAGGGCCGATGCATCCACGCCAGCCAGTATGACGATGCCGCGCAATGGGCGGGCCGCAAGGTGATGGTGATCGGCACCGGCACCAGCGGGCACGATATTGCGCAGGACCTGCATTCCAACGGCGCGATCGTGACCCTGGTGCAACGCAGCCCGACGCTGGTGATCAACGTCGAACCGACGGCGCAGTTGCCCTACACCCTCTACAACGAAGGTCGCTCACTGGACGAGTGCGACCTGGTCGCCGCGTCCACGCCGCTGGCCTTGTTTGAACAATCGCACCGCTTGCTGGCCGATGAAGCGCGTGCACTCGACGCGCCGCTGCTTGACGACTTGCGCCGCGCCGGCTTTCGCATCAACGAGGAAGACCAGACCGGCTGGCAGTTCATGTACCTGACGCGCGGCGGCGGCTACTACTTCAACGTCGGCTGCTCCAACCTGATCGCAGAAGGCAAGATCGCCATCCGGCAATTCGCCGATATCGAAGCCTTCGAAGCGAACGGGGCGCGCATGAAAAACGGCGAGCTGGCGAACGCAGAGCTGCTGGTGCTGGCCACCGGCTACAAGGGCCAGCATCATGCGCTTGGGCAATTGTTCGGCGACGAGGTCGCCGCGCGCGTGGGCCAGGTGTGGGGCATCGATTGGCAGAAGCAGGAGCTGTGCAACATGTGGACACCCACCGGCCAGCCGGGCCTTTGGTTCATCGCCGGCAGCTTCGCGCAATGCCGCATTTACTCGAAGGTGCTGGCCTTGCAGATCAAGGCGCTGCAAGAAGGCCTGGTGGCGGCCTGAAGGGCGGCTTAAGGCTTGCGCGAACCGCGACGGGCGCCTGCAGCCGGGCTTGTCACTCGCGCAGGTAGCGCCGGCGCTAGAGCCCGTCTGCAAACGCCGCGAAACCGAATTCGAACAGGCTCGACCCTTCGCGATGCCAGATCACCGAATGCTCGCGCACGGTGAGAAACCAGGATTGCGCGCGCGTCAGCGGGTCGCTGTTGACCAGGGCCGCGGGATCGAGCGCGGCCACGCAAGTGCCACGCTGCGGGTCACGCACCGATTCGTAAACAATCACCGGAATGTCGCTCGCACGCGCCTGCGCGGCCAGTGCCTGGGTAGGTGCGTAGTCGTTGGCACGCACCCACTGCGCCCGGCGCGCGGCCCAGGGCGCGCGCGTCAGGTCCCAGCCGCGCGCCCGGATGCGCGCCGGAAACAAGGTCATCGAATGCGCATCGAGTCCACGCAGGCCAGCACTATCGCGCACGAAACGCCATTTCCAGAAGCCCGCTTCGGCGCAGGCGGTACGCGGTAGCGCGGCGGCATAGAAAACACCCGGCTCACCGCGCGCACGAAAGCGGCTGCCGCCGATGCGCGGCGCATAACGAAATGGCGTCGCCAACAGCCAGTGTAGATGGCGCGCCGCCACCGGCACCGGCGGCTTGGCGGCCTCGAGAATCTCTTCCAGGAGCTTCTGGTCGGCCGGGTTGTTGCCGACCAGGCGCATGGTGGAGATCACATGTTGCGACTCCACCGCCCGCCACACGCGGGCATCGACCGCGACCGCCGGGTCAGACCGGGCCGCGGGCGGCATCCAGATAGTCCACTACATGCACCAGGCCCTGCACATCGGCCAGCAGTTGTGCCGGCACCGCGTTATCGAAGGCGCGATTGGGGCTGCCCAGCCAGGCGCGCGCATCTTCCTGGCGCCCGCCGACGATGGAATCGAGCGAGCGGTACAGGCGTACCAGCAGGGCCGCCAGCGACCATTCCTTGCGCTCCTCCGAGAGCGTGTAGTCGCCGCTTTTCATGCGTGAGACCGTGGGGGCGGAGACACCGATGATTTGCGCCAGATGCGCCTGGGTGATGCCGAGTACTTCGGCGGCCTTGAGGGTGGCCGATGTGAGCACCTGGCCACGCCGGGCGGCCGGGTCGGGGCGGGTCACCGGGTTGCTGCGGGATGCCTGCATGTGGCCTAACTCGGGATCGTTCTACAGGAATTCCATTTTATATAGATTCCTGTGGAAAGCACAAGGCAAGAGTCGCCAGCAAACATGACTTGGCTCGAGCCGTGGATGGTCCAGGGCTGACCTGGACTGGTTCCGCACTTGCTGATACCGGCGCACGCATTGCGCGCCACACATTCACCAACTCAGTGCGTGAACCTGACTGCCGGGCGCACCAGCGGCAACGCGTAGTCCTTGCCAACCCTGGCGCACACATCCGCATAGTTGCGACGCGCGGCAGGCGGCAGTCGATCGATATCCACCTCGCCGGACTGGCTGCACGGAAAAGTCAGGGAATGCCCCTGGCGGAAGAACGACGCGAAAACCACCTCGAAGCGTTGGCCGCCAGCGGGCGGCGCGTGCCCGCCCGGAGCGGATGAGGGAACGGGCATCAACTGCAAGGCAAGATCAGGCAATGGTCGGCTGGACATGGCGGGTCTGCGAATCGCTCGTTTTGACTGCGGTTGCGGGAACCACCTGACGGCCTCTCCGCCAGGATTGCCCAACCAACAATCAAGCAAAAGCTGCGCCAATCGCAGGCACGAACGCACCCTGCGCGGTGCGCCCTGCGCAGTGCGCCTCGCGCGGTTGGCGCCGGCGCGGCCTAGCGCAGACCTGGGGCTTGCGGTTTATGATGCGGCCTTCAACAAAAGCACGCTGCGGTGCCCGACGATGCGGCACCCGTAGCCCGTCTCGAATCAACCCCAGGAGGAAACCGCATGTCACGCTTGTCCGCCATCACCGCTTTGCTTGTGCTCGTTGTATCGACCTTGACCGGCTGCGCCCAGATGACCGGCGCCGGCAGTGAATGGACCACCCTGATCGACGGCAATACCGGCCTCGACAATTTCAACCGCTTGGGCGACGCCAACTGGCGCGCGCAAGACGGCGCGATCGTCGCCGACTCCGGCAAGGGCGGCTTCCTGGTCACCAAGAATTCGTACAAGGACTTTCGCATCAAGGCCGAATTCTGGGCCGACCCCACCACCATCCACCAGTGATAT
>JBEIFV010000027.1:0-45929 GCA_040382235.1 Burkholderiales bacterium | reverse complement strand
GGTGTCTGTTTCTTTGTGCGGTGGCGCTTTTTTTCCCCCCTCCTTGTCCGTTCGCCCCCCCCGCCGGGCGCCCCCCCCCCCGCCCGACGCAGGCTGGGCTCGACACCTTTGCCTCTCACTTCCGCCTCTTCGAAGTCGGCGGCCGCGATTGCCCGGTCGAGCGCGGCACGCAGTTCCTTGGCCGCAGCCAGCGTCAGCTCGACACCGGCCCTCGCGCCGGCACCAAGGCCGGTGTTGATGAAGTCGAGCGTGATGACATCGCCCAGCGGCGCATGGCGCGCGTGGTCATAGGCCACCACCGCCTGCGACAGCGGGAACCATTCGTCACCGCGCTTGGCCATGCCCTCGGCGCGCACGATCTCGATGATGGAGGTGCACATGGTCGCGCCTCCTACTTCGCCAGATGCGTGCCGAAGAAGGCGAATACCTTGCCCCAGCCATCCATCGCCTGTTCGGGCCGGTACAGTGGACGGTGCCAATAGAAGAAACCGTGGCCGGCGCCGTCGTAGCGATGGAACTCGTGCGCCTTGCCGTGCTTCTTGAGTTCGGCTTCGTGCTGGTTCACCTGCTCGGGGCTTGGCGCGCGGTCGTCATTGCCGAACAGGCCCAACAGCGGGCAGGCGAGATCCTTGGTCATGTCGATCGGCGCGACCGGCGTCTTGGCATTGAGTTCCTCCTTGCCCATCACCACGCGACCGCCCCAGAGATCGACGCAGGCATCCACATCCTTCCTCTGGCTGGCATAGATGACGGCATGCCGGCCACCCGAACACGAACCGAGCAGGCCGACACGACCGTTGTGATTGGACTGCGCGCGCATCCACTTTACGGCGGCCGCGGTATCACCCACCATTTGCGCATCGGCGATCCCGCCCTCGGCACGCACCTTGGCGGCGACGTCGTCCGGGTTGCCCTGGCCTTCGCGCTCATAGAGGTTGGCGCAGATCGCCATATAGCCGTGATGCGCGAAGCGGCGCGTGGTCTCGATGTAGAGCTCGCTCCAGCCCGGCAGATGGTGAATCAGCACCACGCCCGGAAACGGGCCCGCACCGGCCGGCTTGGCTACGTAGGCGGGAATCGGGGTTCCCTGGTCGCCGTTGATGGTGACGATCTCGCAGGTCATGCCTTTGTAAAATGACATCGGTTTTCCTTCATGGGTTTTTACGTCAGTCGTGATCGGTGCATCACTGTACCGTGCCGTCATCGACACACGGGCCGCGCCACGTATGCCGCCGCCGGGTGTGTCACACAGCCAGTATGCTACGGTCGCAGAGCGGGCGCAACACGGTGTTCAGGAATTTCCGGCCCAAAGTTTCGCTTGCGGCAACCATGGCCCGTGCCCGGCGAATGGTTGATTGCACAAGTTTTGCGGAAAACCTCCCCCCGCTCGGATTGCTCGCACCCAATGACGGGCGACTTTCCCATCCGTTGGCGGGTTGACGTGAAAGCCGACCGCCTGATTCATGTTGCGACCGGCGCACTTGGGGGCGCTATGTAAAGCTTTACACAGCACCCAACCCGGACGAGCGCGCGCCTTCAATCCCGCCGGTCCGGCGTAGACCAAACTAAACCTTGGGCGCTGCGGAGAGGTAAGGTGCTGACCCGCTTGATCTCTTGGTCCGCGGGTGATGGTTCTACCGGGTACAAGCGGGATTCAGATCGAGTAGTTGGAAGGCCTTGGTCTGGAGCGGTGGGGGTCGCGTAGTCACGACGATTTCGGTGTCTTGGGCCGGCGCCGGTGTGGATGACGTTATAGGCCAAGGTGTCCAAGTCTTTGCGCAGGGTCCGGAAACTGTGCAGGGGCAAGCCGTCGTCGGTGATCCGGTACTTGGCTACCGGCAGGCGTGCATCGAGCACCTCGACAACGACGTCGATCTCAGCCATCGACTCGGCCAACTTCTTGCGGGCGGCGGCCATGTGTCCGGGATACCAGCCGATGCTCATGAAGACCAGTCGTCGTGCGTTGCGTGGCAAAGTCGCGCATCGTCCCATCCAGCCGGCCGACGCCCGCTCGCCGAGGCGGACATTGACGCAGGTCAAACGCCGCACGCGCCGCGGCGCTAATCCATCAATTGGCGTCGGCCATCGGCCGCCATCTCAATCACAGGAGACCATCGATGATTCGCTTGCAGTCCGCCATTTCGCTTGCCGGGATGGCGATCCTTGCTGTCGCCACATTGCACCCAGCGCCCGTCGGCGGGCAACCCAGCGGCTTCCAGTCCAAGCCGATCCTGCAGACCTTTCTGTCCGATGACGACAAGAAGGAAACCGTGATGATGGGAGTCTCCATCGCGCCGGGCGGCACCAGCGGGCGCCACACCCATCCTGGCGACTGCTACGGCACGGTAGTCGAGGGTAGCGTGGAGGTGCATGCCGAAGGGCGCGAGGTGCGCCGGGTCGCGGCGGGCGAGGTCTACCACAACGACCGCGGTGTGATTCACGAGATTCGCAACGCCAGCAACGTGCCGGCGCGCACGGTGCATACGTTGGTGATCGACAAGGGACAGCCGCGGCTCACGCCGGCAAAGTAGCGGGCGCGTCAGGCACCGTACTCGCGGTGCAGGGCATCCCGCTGCGCAAGCGCGACTAGCGCTCCCGCCGCCAGCACGCTGACCGATAACCCGAGGCCGACTGCCAGCGGCCGCCTTGCGGTGAATTGGAGAACGGGCTTGAGTGGCTGGAAGTGTCAAGGCTTGTCCAGCACCTGCCCTCAGTTCGGTGTCTCGCGCACGACCGTCTTATGCGCCGGGCCGGTGTCGGACCACCCTTGACAATAGCCGCCTCATGGGACTACCCAACTATCCCGCATCGAGCGGCCGCATCGCGAAGCATAGCGCCCCTCCAAAAGCATTCAGCGAGTCCAGGCGAGCCTGACTAGTCGCACATCGGCAATCGCATTTCTGGTGCACGCGGTTGTCGCAATCCGCTCACATTCGACGTGCCACAGCCGGCACGAGGACAGGCGATTCGGTTCAATCCAGCCGCTTCAACTGCGTCTTGTATTCGTTCTGCTTGCCCACATAGTGCGCCGAGTTGAATTTGAGCATCGCCACCTGCTCATCGGTCAGTTCACGCACCACCCGCGCCGGCGCGCCGACGATCAATGAGCGCTCGGGAAACACCTTGCCTTCGGTCACCACCGCACCGGCGCCCACCAGGCAGTCACGGCCGATCACCGCGCCGTTCATCACGATCGCCTGAATGCCGATCAGGCTGTTCTCGCCCACCGTGCAGCCATGCAGCATGGCCTGATGGCCGATCGAGGCGCCATCGCCGATGGTCAGCGGAAAGCCGGTGTCCACATGCAGCACAGCGCCTTCCTGAATGTTGACCGCGCGGCCCAAGGTGATCGGCTCGTTGTCGCCGCGAATCGAGGCGCCGGGCCAGACGCTTGCGCCCTCGCCCAGGGTGACGCGGCCGATGACGGTGGCTTCGTTGGCGACCCAGGCGGATGAGGGAACGGTCGGCGCGTGGTCGCCTAATTGGTAGATGGCCATGGTCTCTTTCGTTGATGAAGGGAAATGTATTGATTCGGGACCGCACGAGTTGAGCGATGGGGGGTTGGTCCAACGCTGGTGCGGATGCTTGGGTGCCACGCCATGCACAGCGTTGCGCGCGACATGTTGCGTTGATGTTATCGCATCACCAGCGCGTCCAAAAAATTACATGCGGACAGGACCGCACAATCACCCCGCTCACCGCATTGCCCTTGCACCACCCCGCACGTACACGCGCTACACGCAGCGGCGAGTCGCAATGCACGGAATGCCGACGGACTCGAGAGCAGCTTAATGAGGCCGGACCCTGGCTGGAGGAGAGTTCACAGAAGCTGTAGCGGTCCAGCCGGAAAACTCGCCGGCTGTCAGAATGGCGGCCCCAACCGATCGCCCCGGACTCGCACCATGTGGAACCTCGACAACACCGCGCCCGCAATCATCGAAACCGAAGTCTGGAGCAGCTTGCCGGCCGAGTTCGGGCAGCCGCGCGCAAGCGACTGGGCGGATGCCAACAGGTTCGGTGGCGCGGTCGCCTCGTTTCTTGAAGGGCCCTCGTTCGACCGCCAGGGCAACCTGTATGTGACCGATATTCCGTTTGGCCGCATCTTTCGCATCTCGCCTGCCGGCGCATGGCAGCTGGTCGCGCAGTATGACGGCTGGCCCAACGGCCTGGCGATCCATAGCGATGGACGCCTCGTCATCGCCGACTACCGGCGCGGCCTGTTGGCCATGGACCCGGTCAACGGTGCGATCACGCCAGTCCTGGCACACCGCAATTCCGAAAGCTTCAAGGGTTTGAACGACCTGACCTTCGATGCGCAGGGACGGCTCTATTTCACCGACCAGGGCCAGAGCGGATTGCACGATCCGAGCGGGCGCGTCTATCGGCTCGATCCCGATGGGCGCCTCACCTGCCTGCTGTCGAATGCCCCGAGCCCGAACGGCATCGCGCTCGATGCCGGGGAGCGCACCCTTTTTGTTGCCGTCACGCGCGCCAACCAGGTATGGCGCAGCCCGCTGATGGACGACGGCAACTTGTCGAAAGTCGGCGCCTTCCGCACTTTTTTCGGCGCCAGCGGGCCCGACGGCATGGCGCTGGACACCGCCAACAACCTGGTAGTGGCGCATGCCAGCCTGGGATGCGCATTCGTGTTGAATCAGCGCGGCGAAGTGACGCACATCGTCAAAAGCCCGGCGGGCGCAACGCTTACCAACCTGGCCTATGCCCCGGGCGGCAACTGGCTGTATCTCACCGAATCGGCAACCGGCAGCGTGCTGCGCGCGCCCATGCCGATGCCGGGCCGCGCACTTTTTTCGCACAGCTGACATGATCCGCGGCTCCACCCGGCTCATCGCCCATATCGGTTTTCCGACCCATGGGTTCCGCTCGCCGATGATCTACAACCCTTATTTCGAGCAAGCCGGCATCGATGCCATCGTCGTGCCGATGGGCTGCGAAGCGGCGCACTATCCGGCCTTGCTGCGATCGCTATTCAAGCTGACCAACATTTGCGGGGCGCTCGTCACCATGCAGCACAAGGTCACGACTGTGGCATTGCTTGACGAGGCGTCGCCCGCAGGACAAATAGCCGGCGCCTGCAATGCGGTGCGCCTCGACGACGACGGCCGGCTGGTCGGCGACATGTTCCGCGATGAGGGTTTTGTGCGCGGCATGCGGCGCAAGGGTTGCGAGCCGGCCGGCAAACGCGCGCTGGTAGTGGGCAGCGGCGGTGTCGGTTCTGCGATTGCCGCCGCCCTGGCCGCAGCGCACGTCGCCTCGCTGAGTCTCTTCGATACCAAGCCGGACGCGGCTCGGGCGTTGGCTGGCCGCCTGCGGATCCACTACCCACTTCTATCGATCAGCAGCGATTCAAACGATCCCGCGGGTCACGATATCGTGGTCAACACCACGCCGCTGGGCATGAACGATGGTGATGCGCTGCCGCTGGACGTGGGACGCATTGCACCCGCAACTTTCGCAGGCGAGGTCGTGATGCGGCGGGAAGCAACCGCTTTTCTCGCCGCCGCCCGCGCACGCGGCTGCCGTACGCATGTGGGCACCGACATGCTGTTCGAACAGATTCCCGCCCACCTGGAGTTCTTCGGTTTGCCTACGACCACGCCAGAGCATTTGCGGGCCGTTGCGAGACTGGAACAGTAGACCGCAGGTGATTGCACCAAGCCCGTGCCCGCAAGCTGTTGCGTCTAGCGGCAGTAGTCGGCGATTTGCAGTATCTTTGCTGGTTTCCTCGCCCAACAATGGAGACACCATGGACCGCATCGACCCCAAACTCCTGGCCTCGGCCGAAGTTGCCTATTCCGACACCTACCTGTTCATCGACGGCGCCTGGGTCGCCGGCAGCGGTGGGCGCACCTTGCCGGTGTTGAGCCCGGCGACCGGCGAACAGATGGCGACGGTGGCGCGCGCCGAAATCGCCGATCTCGATCGCGCTTTGGCCGCGGCCGACAAAGGCTTCAAGCTGTGGCGCAAGGTATCGGCCTATGACCGTTACAAAATGATGCGCCGCGCCGCCGACCTGATGCGCGAGCGCGCCGACGGCATTGCCCGCCTGATGACCATGGAACAAGGCAAGCCCTTGGTCGAAGCCAAGCTCGAAATCATGACCGGCGCTGATACCATCGACTGGTTCGCCGAGGAAGGGCGGCGCGCCTACGGCATGGTGGTACCCTCGCGCGCCGAAGGCATTCAACAAATCGTGGTCAAGGAACCGGTGGGCCCGGTGGCGGCGTTCACGCCCTGGAACTTCCCGATCAACCAGGTAGTACGCAAGCTGTCGGCGGCACTGGCCACCGGTTGCTCGATCATCGTCAAGGCGCCTGAGGAAACACCGGCTTCCCCGGCGCAGTTGATCCAGGCCTTCGTCGATGCCGGCGTGCCGGCCGGTGTGATCGGCCTGGTTTTCGGCGTACCGGCGGAGATTTCGGAATACCTGATCGCCAGCCCGATCATCCGCAAGGTCACCTTCACCGGCTCCACTCCGGTGGGCAAGCACCTGGCCTCGCTGGCCGGCAGTCACATGAAGCGCGCCACCATGGAACTCGGTGGCCACGCGCCGGCCATCGTCTTCGACGATGCCGATATCGAGCGTGCCGCCAAGCTCTTGGCCGGTGCCAAGTTCCGCAACGCCGGCCAGGTATGCATTTCACCCACCCGCTTTCTGGTGCAGGAAACGGTCTATGACAAGTTTCTCGAAGCCTTCGTTGCGGCCGCTGAAGGCCTCAAGATCGGCAGCGGCCTCGACGCCACCACCCAGATGGGCCCGCTGGCGAATGCACGGCGCGTGGCGGCCATGGAGCGCATCATCGAGGATGCGGTTGCCAAGGGCGCGAAAATCGCCACCGGTGGCAAGCGCATCGGCAACGCCGGCTACTTCTTCGAGCCCACCGTGCTGACCCATGTATCGCAGGATGCGCGCATCATGAACGACGAGCCCTTCGGCCCGATCGCACCAGTGCTGTCGTTCAAGGATTTCGATGCGGTGGTAGCGGAAGCCAACCGCCTGCCTTGGGGTCTGGCTGCTTATGCTTATACATCCAATCTGAAGACCGCCAACGCCATCGGCGCGGCGTTCGAGTCCGGCATGGTGTCGATCAACCACCACGGGCTGGGCCTGCCGGAAATTCATTTCGGCGGCGTCAAGGATTCCGGCTACGGCTCGGAAGGTGGCTCCGAAGCGATCGAGTCCTACCTCAACACCAAGCTGATCACCCACATCGGGCTCTGAGCGCCAGGTGATGCACGGCGGTCGCCCTCGCGCGGCCGCCGTGGTTGCAACATCATTCAGGTAGCGCGCGAGTGCCTGGGGGGTAGCGCTGCAGGCACATTTGTTTCAACTCGATTTTCGCCCTTGACCGGCGCCCGCAAGCGCCCGGGCGTGCGCGCAGCTTATGGCTGCGCAAGTCCCTTCCTGAGCAGGCTGGCGACCACTTCGTTCAGGTCCGTATTGCGCGCCAGCGATAGTTCCCGCAGTTGCGCCACCAGTTCGACGTTGAGCTTGCAGGCAAACGGCACCAGGCCGAGCGCCTGGTCCAAGCGGCGTTGCTCGCGGCGATCGACCACCTCCCCCACAGTGGCAGGCTTGCCGGCATTGCCGAACGGCTTGATGCGGCTGGCGATTTTCAGACCTTCGTTCTTGTACAAATCGGTGCGTTTCATGCTGATGCCTGCCAAGTCGACGATCGGGGAATTTACGCAGTGCCGCGCCTGCGAACGACCTTGCCCCGATGGCTACAAAGTCGGATTGTTCACCACGCCGCCCAGCGTCGCCAGGCCCCAGGCACTGGATTGCGCGTCGAGACTGAAGTTGATGTGACCACTGGCCGCATGCTGATCGCGAAAAATTCGCTCCATCGGCCCGCGGCTGTAGAGCCCATTGGCGCCGGCCAACGCGTAGAGCGTGTCGACCGAATCAGTGGCCAGTTTCATTGCATAGGCGCAATTGCGTTTTTGCTTCAATCGCAACGCCAGGTCAGGTACCACGCCTTCTTCAGCCATGCGCTGGCCCTCGATGCAATCGTTGCGCGCCATCAGGCGCGCCGCGTCCAGATGGGCGCCTGCCAGGCCGATACGTGCCTGCACCGTGCCAAGGTCGCGCATCTTGAGCGTGGTGTAACTGGTGCTGCGCTCCCGCACCATGCCGCTCACCGCATCGAACATCGCCTGGGCATTGCCGAGCATGGCCCCCAAAATGCAATGCGCGGCCAGCCCGCCAAAGGGAATGCGGAACACCGCCGCGGTATTCCCGGCCAAGCCCGGAAAGCCTTCGGCGCTACGACCGCGCAGCATCGACAAGGCGCGGTGTTCGGGCACGAACAGGTTCTCGCATTTGACCGACTTGCTGCCGGTACCGGACAGCCCCATCACCTGCCAGTCATCGACGATTTCGTAGTGCGCTTGCGGAACCACGCACATGCGATAGTCGGTAATCTTGTTGTCGGCGTCGCGCACCACGCAGGCCAGCATGTTCCAGGTGGAGCTGCCTACACCGGACGAGAAATTCCAGTGGCCCGAGAGCAGGATGCCGCCATCGACCACCTGGCCACGCCCCTGCGGATAGGCAATGCCGGAAGCGATATAGGCGTCCGGATTGCTGCCCCAGATTTCCTCTTGCGCCTCCTCCTCATACAAGGCCAGCATCCAGTGATGAATGGCGATGTTGGCCACCGTCCAGGCGGTCGACGCGCAACCCCGGCCGATGATGTCGGTGATGTCGACGATCGACACGAAATCAAGTTCCATGCCGCCCCAGCGGCGCGGCTGCAGGAAGCGCATCAGGCCGCTGCGATCGAGATCGGCGACGGTTTCGGGCAACAGGCCGCGCGCGGCCTCTGCGCGCGCCGCGCGCTCCTGCAAAACCGGAATGAGTTGTTGGGCGCGTTCGATTGCCTCAGCGTATGGAACACCGGCAAACTCCAGCCGTGACATGGTGGGTGCATTCATGCGATTTCCCTTGCAATATGCGAAAAATGTCAGTTGACGCGCGGCATCTCGCCGTAGTTCTCGGCCCAGCCCGGCATGGTTGCGAGATTGAAGAAATTCAGCTCAAGCGTGAGGCCGTCAGGATCGCGCACGAAAATCTGGAACAGGTTCGATTCCGGCAACGCGCGTGCCCACCAATCGCATTTGAGGCGGGTGAAGCGATCACGGAACTCGTCCGGATCGGCCGCGGCGAAGGCGATATGGTCAAGCACACCGGTATTGTCGCGGGCTGCATGCTTGGGCGTGCCCTTGTAGTACAGCTCGGCGTTGGGCACCTCGCGCGGCGCCATGTGTACCCAGATCTTGTCCGCGCGGCCAAGCCAGGCACCGGGAAACGGGAAGTCCGGCCGCGGCATTTCCTGCAAATCCAGCACGTCACAATAAAAGCGCTTGGTCCGGTCGAGGTCGTTGGCCAGCAATAGATAGTGATTAAGGTCGACTAAGGGCATGCGGTTCTCCTTGGATTGAATTCGATGAAGCCGAGGTCGCCTCAATTGCCGGATACAAGACCCTTGAGGTTACCGGCACAGGTGCGCCTGCGCGTTACCGCAATGATCGCATAAGCCGGGCCCGCAGTGCAGAACACCGCGCTGCGATTTCCGACCGGTTGATCCGGAAGCCATAGGAAATTCGCTCTAATCCGCTGATCAAATCTCACAGTTCGGGAGGAATATCGGGCGCACTCGTTAATGCCTGAGGCCACAATGCAGCGTGCACCGCAACAGCCCAGCCCGGCCTCTCTGCTGCCTTTCATGCCGGCTGCGGGACGACATATCGCATCGATTCTGCGCTGCGCCGGCACCGATCCGGTGCCGACCGCCCGCGCGGTGGCATGCTATGCGTTTTCAATGCTCGCCTATGGCCATCACGAACGCCTGTCAGCCCGCTCGGCCGCGCTCACCAGCGCCCAGCTGCTGTTTCTTGCGGTCGAACTTGAGCGCAGCGGTGCCGGTCCGGCCCGCGAGCCCGCTTACCTGCCACGCGGGCATGACGCCGCGGCGCTGGAGCGCGATGCATACGTTCTGGGTTCGCAAGCCAAGGGATTGACCCAGGAAGGCGTGGCATCCGCTCTCGCACATTTCCGGCAAGCGGTGGAGGCACAAGGTATCGATCTGGCCGCTTCCTTGCAGACTGAGCTTTCCGGCGCACCAGCGCATAGAAGTCGGGACCCGCGGGAAGTACCGGTGGCCATTCCGCCCGCATTCGTTCTTGCCCAGGCACCCTTGACGGTGCGCCGCTCCAGCACCTGAACCCGCTGCCCCGCACCACCGGACGGCGTCGCCACCATGCGCGCGCCCCTACTGTTCGGCAGCGAGCGCTATATGTTCAGGCGTGATCGGCAGGTCGCGCACCCGCACACCCAGCGCATCGCGCACAGCGTTGTCAATCGCCGCCGCGGTCGGACCGTGGGCCGCCTCGCCCGCACCGCAAGAAGGCAATTCCGGGTCCACCAGGATCTCCACCTCGACCTGCGGCACCTCGGAGAAACGCAGGATCGGATAGCTTTCCCAGGAATCGCTCGTCACACGCGTGTGATCGAAGCGCACCGCTTCCTTCAAGGTCCAGCTTGCGGCCTGGATCGCGCCGCCCTCGATCTGGTTGGCAATGCCGTCGGGATTGACGGCGCGCCCGCAATCGACCGCGATCCACAGGCGACGGGCGCGAATCTCGGTGCCAGCCTCGATCTCGGCCACCACCGCGCAATAGGCGCCGGTGATCTTGTAGCGCGAATAGGCCATGCCATAGCCGACACTGTCGCTGCGCTGCCGGTCGCGCCAGCCGGACATGTCGGCGGCCTTTTCGAGAACGGCTCGCGCGCGCGGATCGCGCAGGTAGCCAAGCCGCCAGGCGAGCGGGTCGCTGCCCGCCTCGCGCGCGAGGTCGTCGACGAAGCTTTCGACTGCGAACACGTTGGCAAAGGCACCGAGCGAGCGCAGCGCCGAGGCGCGCATCGGCATCGACAGCAGGCGATGGTTATGCACCTGCCACGACGCGAACTCGTAACCCGGCACGGCGTTGCGTTCGCTGCCGCCGCCCGCGGCCAGCGCCGCGTTGACGGCGATCAGGCGCTCATACGGCTTCTCGAGGTGCCAGGCGGCCAGCAGCGCCGGCGTCTTCGAGCGGCCCGGGCGGGTGCCATGGCCGTTGCTCCAGACATCATGGCGCCAGGCGACCACCCTGCCCTCACTGTCAAGGTCCGCCTCGACCTGCACGGCCATCGGGGGCCCGAACGGCGACCAGGCAAGTTCGTCGGCGCGCGACCATAGCACCCGCACCGCATGGCCAGGCGCGGCGCGCGCCATCAGGACGGCATCAAAGGCGACATCGTCGGCGCCGTTGTGGCCGTAACAACCCGCGCCTTCGACATGATGGACGGTGATGCGTTCAGCCGGAAAGCCGGTGGCCAGTGCCAGGTCGGTTCGCAGGTTGTAGATACCCTGGCTGTGGGTCCACACTTCGATGCGCGCCCCGTCGCCGCCTCCCGACCAGCAGGCAAGCGCGCACGCAGGACCGAGCGAGGCATGGGCGATGTACGGACGGGTATAGGTGGCACGCACCGTGCGCACCGCAGCCTCCGGCTGCGACGCCTTGCGCTCTTCGACAAGCCTGCTCTCCACCGGCTGCTGCTTGAGCCAGGCACCCAGTGCGGAGGCGTCCGGCAGGGTTTCGGCTTCTTCCCATCGCGCAGCGCCGCGCACCGCCTCAAGCGCCTGGCGCGCGGCCGCGCCGCTGGCAGCAAGAACGCCGACGAAGCTGCCGTCGCGCACCACCCGCTGGAAGCCGGCGATCGCATGCGCCCGGCTGTCGTCGAGCTCCAGTAGCCTCGCTGCCGGTGAAGGCGGACGCAGGATGGCGGCATGCAACATGCCGGGAAACTCCAGGTCATGGACGAAGCGCGGTCGCCCGAAAACCTTGTCCGGCAAGTCGATGCGCGGCACCGGCGAGCCCACCACGGAGAGCGCCGCGGACGGGAGCGGCGCGACGCTTCCCGTCGCCTCGCGCTCAAGCAAACCCGCGTCCGCAAGCGACCAGTAGGTCAGGCCCGATGGTTGGCCATCGAGCAAGAAATCGCCGTCATGAACCTCGATACCGCCCGCATCCACACCCAGGCGCCGCGCCGCTTCGCCGATCATGACCGCGCGCGCCTCGGCGGCGGCATGGCGCAAGGCCGTGCCCGACTCCTGCACCGACAGGCTGCCGGAGGTGACCGCCTCGTCCGGACTGGCTGCCGTGGAAGCGCCCACCATGACAATGCGCTCGAAGCGCACCTGCAGTTCGCAGGCGACGATCTGCGCCAGCGCGGTGAGGATGCCCTGGCCGATTTCCACCTTGCCGGAGCGCACCTCGACCCTGCCATCGGCGCGCAGGGTGAGCCATTGCGAGATGCGGCGGTTGACCTGCAAGCTGCCGGGCAGGCGCGGCTTGCCGTCATCGGCGGTGGCGGCCAGGCGAAAAGCGAGGTTCATGGCGTCCCCACGCTTGTGCGCATTGCCGCAGCGGCGCGCAGCACCGCGCGGACGATGCGGTTGTGCGAGCCGCAGCGGCACAGATGCTTGTCCAGCGCGCTGCGCACCGCGGCCTCGCGCGGATCGGGGTTGGCAGCCAGGAGCGCGGCGGCGGTGACCTGGATGCCGGACAGGCAGTAGCCGCACTGCGCCGCCTGCTCGTCCAGGAACGCGGTCTGCAGCGGATGCGGCGCGTCGGGCTGGCCGAGCCCCTCGATGGTCACGACGGATCGTGCGGCAGCCGCCCACAGGGGCGTGTCGCACGCCGGCTGCGACTTGCCGTCGACCAGCACATGGCAGGCACCGCACTGGTTCTGGCCGCAGCCGAAGCGGGTTCCCTTGAGGCCCAGGGTGTCCCTGATCACATCGATCAGCAGCGCGTTGTCGGGCGCTTCGACAGTACAGGGCTTGCCATTGACTTGAAACGTTGTGGCCATGCCGATGTCCGGTTGAAGGTTCGCGTTACTGGTCGGCCCTGGCGCCGGAAATCTTCACGATGC
This sequence comes from Burkholderiales bacterium, assembly GCA_040382235.1. GTDB lineage: Bacteria > Pseudomonadota > Gammaproteobacteria > Burkholderiales > JAEUOS01 > JAEUOS01. Next base: position 32,926 of record JBEIFV010000027.1, on the reverse strand, counting down.
GTGCCCATTTTTCGATATCTTCGCGCAGGTACTGGTTGAACTCGGGAATCGTCATCGCCATGGGCGTGGCCCCCTGCTTCGCCCATTCGGCCCTGACATCCGCGCGCGATACGACTCTCCCGACCTCGCTGTTGAGTCTTGCCAGCACCGCCTGCGGCGCGCCCGTCGGAGCCATCAGTCCCAGCCAGATGGTCGCTTCATAACCGGGCACGCCGGCCTCGGCCACCGTGGGCACATCCGGCAACACCGAAGAGCGCGCCCGCCCGGTGGTGCCAAGCGCCTTGAGCTTGCCGGCGGCGATATTCTGCTGCATGGTCGGCACGGCATCGAACATCATCTCGACCTGGCCGCCAAGCACGTCGGTGCGCGCGCCGGAACTGCCCTTGTAGGGAATGTGGGTGATATCCACGCCTGCCAGTGCCTTGAAGAGTTCGCCCGCCATGTGGTACGGCGTGCCGGGCCCGGACGACGCGTAGTTCATGCCCTTCGGCCTGGCCCTGGCCGCGGCGATGAGGTCCTTGAGCGTGGCGAACCCTGTCTTCGGATGCGCCACCAGAACGAGGTCGGAATAGTTCACCGGCGCGATCGCCGCGAAATCCTTCATCAGGGCGAAGGGCTTGCTGGGGATCAGCGACTCGTTGACCGTGTGGGTGTTGGACATCATCAGCAACGTATAGCCGTCAGCCGGGGACTTGGCCGCGGCGTCAGTGCCGATCACCGACCCGCCCCCGGGCCGGTTGTCGACAGTGAATGGCTGCGCAAAGGCATCCGACAAGCGCTGTGCGACAAAGCGCGCGTAAATGTCGGCCGGGCCGCCGGCGGCGAAGGGCACGATGATGCGCACCGGGCGCGCCGGGTAGTCCTGCGCCTGGGCGCCGGTCATTGGCAGAAGCGCCAGTCCGAGCAGCACAAACAGTGATCGCAACATGTAAAGTCTCCGTTGAATGATCGTTCGCTGAACAAGGTAACAAAAAAATCGCCGCTTGGCGATGACACATGTTGATGTCGAGGCGCGGAACACGGTAAACCGGTCGGCGGAACCGGCCACGCACCGCAGGAGGCGCAGGAAGCCGGGGTCCCGGCTCCTGCGCTGCACAACCAGACCCATTGACCAAGGTCAAGTGTGATCGTGCCGCGAAGTGTACGATCAGAGGTATTCCATTGTCGGACCAGCCCAACCCTGAGGAGATCGCGCAATGCGAAAACCTGCCATACAGCTTTCAATCGGTATGCTCGTCTTATTGCTCGCCGCACCCGTTGCGCCCATGAGCGACGGCAAAACTGCGCAGGGTGAGCCGTACGTCACCGGCGGCATTGGGGCTGGCGAACTGGAAGACCTGGAGAAACAGCGTCATCGCTTCAGCCTGCGTGTGCTCACCGCGGCCAAGGGCAGCGGTGCCTATCTGGCGGACGTGCTCATCACGATCACCGATGCGGCGGGCAAGACGGTGCTTTCGACTAACGCCGACGGGCCGTGGCTGTACGTCAATCTCAAGCTCGGCGACTACAAGGTCACGGCCATGTACAAGGCGCAGATCAAGCATCAGGCCACCAAGATTCACGCCGGCGACCGCCACGAGATTTTTTTCTATTTCGACCAGCCTGTGGAACGCCTGCCCAAGGGCGAGAAAAGCTGACCCAGACACACAAGAAAAGGCCGCCCGCGGGCGGCCTTTTCTTGCAGCCGGATAGCCCAGAGCTAGACCCGGCGCCGGTATTCCCCGGTACGGGTGTCGATCTCGATCTTGTCGCCCTGCGCCACGAACAGCGGCACGCCGACGGAAAAGCCGGTCGCCAACTTGGCCGGCTTCAACACTTTGCCCGACGTGTCGCCACGAATCGCCGGTTCGGTGTAGACGATGACGCGCTCGACCGAGGTCGGCAACTCGACCGAAATGGCACGGTCGTTGTAGATCGTCAGTTCGCACCCCATGCCGTCTTCGAGGTAATTGAGAGCATCGCCCAGGCTTTCACCCTCGACTTCGAACTGGTTGTAGTCGGCATCCATGAACACATAAAGCGGATCGGCGAAATAGGAGTACGTGACATCCTTCTTTTCCAGCTGCACCGTTTCGAACTTGTCGTCGGCCTTGTAGACCGATTCGGTGCCGGTGCCGGTCAGGAGGTTCTTGAGCTTCATCTTTACCACCGAAGCGTTGCGGCCCGACTTGCTGTACTCGGCCTTGAGCACCACCATGGCGTCGCTGCCGACCATCACGACGTTGCCCGCGCGGAGCTCCTGTGCGATTTTCATGACTGATCTTTCAAGAGCTGGAAGAGGAATCGGGGGCCCAATGCACGCGAGTCCGGTGCGGATACGCCCGCAGCTTCCATTATAAAAAGCCAGCTAGTTTAACCTTTTCGTTGCGATCTTTCCAGCAAACTCAACAAGGTGCACCGCCAGATCGCGCGCCTCTGCCAGTTTCCAGGCCCATTCCTCGGCATGCAGGCGCAATGCCGACTGATTTGCCGCGAAGCCGCGCCAGACTTCCTCGAACGACCAGGGCACCTCGGGATTGACCGCCGATTCGGCGGTTCCGCCGCCATGCGCGTCGCTCCCTGCCGGAAGCCCGTTCCACAAGGCCATGAACCGTTCCACCGAATGGCGGCGCGGTTCATGCAGCCCGTGGCAATAGCGGCGCAGGAACTCGGCCAGCTTGGCCGCATGCGCCTGTTCATTTTGCGGGTAGATCTGCCATACCAGCGGCCGGCCGGCCCACTGGGCGCGCACGAACGAATCTTCGCCGCGCACAAAATTGAGATCGCAGCCCCACAACAGCCGGTCGTAGTCGGGCTGTTCGACAAACGGCACGATCGAGGCGGCCACATTGCCCAGCGAGCCCTGCACGCCGACCTCATCGGCCATGCCGAACCAGTCTGCCACCATCATCGATGAAGGCCCGCGCGGCACGATCAGGCGCACCGGATGCGGGTGCGCCGAGAGGCCAGTGAGGAGCGAATGTACCGGTGCCTTGGGGTAGGAAAACAAGGACACGCGCCACTCGTTGCGCACCTTGGAAGGCACGCCGATACGCTGCCAGAACGCCGCCTGCGCGGCAGGGTTGGCCTGATAGGCATCGCGCGCTTCGAACAGCCCGCGTTCGCGCAGCAAGCCGCCGGTGCCGGCTGCGAAGCCGGGAAAAAAGAAGTGGCGATCCAGACCCAGTTGCGGATGCGGCGACGGCATGCCGTGACATCCCGCCACCCATTCCTCGGCACTCAGGTATTCCAGGATGATCCACGCCGGGCGATCACCGGCAGCCGCATTGGCCACCATCGAAGCGCAATACCCTTCCGGAAGTTCGCAGCCGAAACCCTCGATGACGACATCGGCCGGCCGCGCACTGCCGGCGCTTAAATCCCAGCGCCGAATCTCCACGCCCTGCGTGGTCTGCGCATCGACAGCCGGATCGACCGCGGGGCACAGGCGTTCAAGACTCTCGAGATCATCCACCCACAGACGCACGGCACGGCGGTGCTCGGCGGCCAACTGGCGCGCCAGTCGCCAGGTCACACCGACATCGCCGTAGTTGTCGATCACCTTGCAGAAAATGTCCCAACGCTTCGACGGCAACTCGGTCTCCGGATATCACTCATGTTTAAATATTGCATGAGTTCACAACCAACGCCGGAAAAAGCCCGCGCCCGCTTCTTCGCGCGCCGCGCCACCCGCCGTGAGTGGCTGCTGTTCCTGGCGCCGACGGCAGTGCTCATTGTCGCCGCCTTCTGGATCACCTTCCGCTTCGTGCAACCGGCGCCGCCGGGCTCCCTTGCCATGAGCACCGGCGCCGCCGATGGCGCCTATCATCGTTTCGCGCTCAAATACAAAGAGATTCTCGCACGCGACGGCGTCACCCTTGAATTGATGCCTTCGGCCGGCTCGGTGGAAAATTTGAAACGTCTCAAGGACGACGATGCCGGCATCGATGTCGGCTTCGTACAGGGTGGCCTGGGTCTGTTGACACTCACGCCGCTGGCACAGCCCCCCGAGGAAACCCGCGTAATGTCACTGGCCAATCTGTTCCAGGAGCCGGTGTGGGTGTTTTACCGCTCGAAATCGGAGCTGACCCGGCTGACCGACCTGGCGCCCCTCAAGGTGGCAATCGGTCAGACCGGCTCAGGCACCCGCAAGGTGGCGCAGGACCTGCTCGGCGCGCATGGCGTCGACGAGAAAACCGGCAATCTCAAGGAACTGGGCGGCGGCGCCGCGGTTGATGCTCTGCTGGCCGGGGACATCGATGCGGTCCTCATCATCGCCGCGCCCGAGGCACCGGTGATCAAGCGCCTTCTCGACGCCGCCGGCATCAAGTTGCTTGATCTTGACAACACCCTGGCGCTGTCGCGCCGCTTCCCTTATCTGAAACCGGCGGTGCTGGCACAGGGCGTATTCGATCTCAAGGCCAATCTGCCGCAGCGCGATGTGCGCATGGTTGCCACCCAGGCCAATCTGGTGATTCGCGAAGACCTGCACCCGGCGCTCGCCTACCTGCTGCTCGAAGCCGCAGTGGAAGTGCACGGCACGCCGGGCCTGTTTCACCAGCCCGGCGAGTATCCGACGCCGCTGGCGACCGACTGGCCATTGGCCGACGAAGCCAAGCGTTATTTCAAGTCAGGACGGCCTTTCCTGCAGCGTTACCTGCCGTTCTGGCTGGCCAATTTCGTCGAACGCATGCTGGTGCTGCTGGTACCGATCATCGCGGTAGTGGTACCCCTGGTGAAATGGCTGCCATCGCTTTTTTCCTGGCGCCAGAACGCGCGCGTCTACCGCTGGTACGGCGAACTCAAGTTCCTCGAGCGCGACGTTGACCTCAAGGCCGTCGATGGCGACGCACTGGCGAAGATCATGACGCGCCTGGATCGCATCGAGAGCGATGCGGCGCATCTGCCTGTCCCCCTCGCCTTCTCCGACCGTGTGTATACGCTGCGCGAGCATGTCAACTATGTGCGCGGCCGTCTACAGGCGTTGACAAGAGCGGGCGAAAGCGACACCGACGCGAAGAGAGCGGGCGCGAACGCTTAGGGCCTGCACGCAGCGCTGGCGTACTGCGAACGCGATTCACCGGTACCGCCTGCCCGAACGAGACACATCCGACACGCTTGCGGCCCTGACCGCAACCCACTATCGGAGCCGGCCTCCGAGATCCGCCCTTTCTGTTATTTTCCACGCTTAGCCACTGAACGAAACGCCCCCATGGATCAGCCTGCGCCGCAAACCATCCTGCTCAAGGACTACACGCCTCCGCCTTATCTTGTCGATAGCGTTGAGTTGCGGTTCGAACTCGATCCCGAAGCGACACTGGTCAGCTCGAATTTCAAGGTGCGCAGGAACCCGGCGCACCCGGGCGCTGCGCTCATGCCGCTTGACGGGCGCGAGCTTGATCTGGTCAAAGTCCAGGTCAACGGCCGGGTCCTGCCCGCCGATGCCTTCGAACACACGAGCGAATCGCTGACCCTGCGCGACCTGGGCGAGAGCGCGAGCATCGAAATCACCACCCGCATCCGGCCGGCGAAAAATCTTTCGTTCATGGGGCTTTATTGTTCGAGCGGAAATTTCTTCACCCAGTGCGAAGCCGAAGGCTTTCGCAAGATCACCTATTTTCCGGACCGCCCCGACGTCATGGCCAAGTACCGGGTGACCATGGTTGGTAAGCGCGATGTGGTTCCGGTGCTGTTGTCGAACGGCAATTGCGTCGCCACCCGCGACCTGGGTGACGGTCGCCACGAGGCGGTATGGGTCGATCCGTTCGCCAAGCCTTCCTACCTGTTCGCACTGGTGGCCGGCCGCTTCGCCCGCCACGAGGAGACGATCAGAACAGCCTCCGGGAAAAACAAGCTGCTGCAGATTTATGTCGAACCGAAGGACGCCGACAAAACCGCGCATGCGATGGAGTCGCTGAAGAAGTCGATCCGCTGGGACGAGAAGCGCTTCGGCCTGGAACTCGATCTCGACCAGTACATGATCGTGGCCGTCGGCGATTTCAACATGGGGGCGATGGAGAACAAGGGCCTCAACGTCTTCAATACCAAGTACGTGCTGGCCAATTCAAGCACCGCGACCGATGCCGACTATGACGGCATCGAATCGGTGATCGCCCACGAGTACTTCCACAACTGGACCGGCAATCGCGTCACCTGCCGCGACTGGTTCCAGCTCTCGCTCAAGGAAGGCCTGACGGTGTTTCGCGATCAGGAATTCTCGATGGATATGACAGGCTCCGCTACAGGTCGTGCGGTCAAGCGCATCGGCGACGTGCGGCTCCTGCGCAGCGCGCAGTTCCCCGAGGACGCAGGACCCATGGCGCATCCGGTGCGACCGGACTCCTACATCGAGATCAACAACTTCTACACCGTCACTATCTACGAAAAAGGCGCCGAGGTGGTGCGCATGGTCCAGACCATGTTCGGGCGCGCCGGCTTCCGCCGCGGCATGGACCTGTACTTCAAGCGACATGACGGCATGGCGGTGACCTGCGACGACTTTTTCGCCGCCATGGCGGACGCCAATCCGGGCATGCTGTCGGCACCCGAACGCGCGCAATGGTTCAACTGGTATAGCCAGGCCGGCACCCCGCGCCTGACCGTGAGTGACGAATACGACGCACGCGAGCGCAGCTATACGCTCAGGGTGAGGCAGAACTGCCCGCCCACGGCCGGCCAGACACACAAGCAGCCGTTCGTGGTGCCGCTCACCCTCGGACTCATCGGCGCAAAAGGCGCGGCCTTGCCATTGCATCTGGCCGGCGAGGCGCGCCCGCGCGGAATCGAGGCCAGTCTCCTGGTTTCCGGCGCGGACAATGTTTTTGTTTTCACCGACGTGGCGACGCGCCCGGTGCCCTCGCTATTGCGCGGCTTTTCCGCCCCGGTGATCCTCGAGTACGCCTATACGGACGCTGCCCTCACCCTGCTGATGGCGCATGACAGCGACGCCTTCAATCGATGGGATGCAGGTCAACGCCTGTTCCTGCGCCTTTTGACGACGCTGGCGCAAAACGTCAGGGCCGGGCAGTCGCTGGCAGTTCCCGCCGCGATCACCGCGGCCTTCAAGCGCATCCTCGCCGATCGCGATCTCGATCCGGCATTCAAGGCCGAGGCGCTCTCGCTGCCCAGCGAGACCTACATCGCCGAACAATTCAGCGAAGTCGATCCGGGGGCGATCCACGTCGCCCGCGTGTTTGTGCGGCGCACCCTGGCACGGGCAGCGGCAACCGACTTACGCCGGGTATGGCAGGCAAGCGCGGTCAAGGGCAAGTACTCGCCCGACCCGATATCGGCCGGCCGCCGCTCGCTGCAAGGCCTGGCGCTTGGCTATTTGCTGGAACTCGATGATGCGGCAATGCGCCGTGCGGCATTCGCGGCGCTGCATGCCGCCGGCAACATGACCGACCGCATCAACGCGATGGGCGCCCTGATGTTGCACGATTCGCCCGAGCGGACCGAAGGATTGGAAGCCTTTCACCAGCAGTTCCGCGACGATGCGCTGGTGATGGACAAGTGGCTGGCGTTGCAGGCTGGCGCGCGCACCGGTGTTGGCGGCACCTCGACACTCGAGACCGTACGCGGACTGATGACGCATCCCGCATTTTCGATCAAGAACCCGAACAAGGCGCGCGCACTGATCGGCACCTTCTGCCACGGCAATCCGGCCTGCTTTCATGCCAGCGACGGCAGCGGCTCCGATTTCTGTACCGAACGGGTGCTCGAGATCGACGCCTTCAATCCGCAGGTCGCGGCGCGCCTGGCGCGCGCGGCAACCACCTGGCGCAAGCTGGAACCGCAGCGCCGCGAACTGCTGCACGCCCGACTGCAGCAGATCGCAGGCCATGCAGCCCTGTCCAAGGACACGCGCGAAGTGGTGCAGAAGACTCTTGCCTGAGCCAGTGCGCGGCGCGACTGCGAATCGCACATCAACCCATGGTCAGCATACCCGGATGATCGAGAAAGTCCTGGCGAACTCCAGCGTCAAACGCGTGCAGGCAGCGCTCGCGGCGGCGGGAATCGATGCCGATATCATCGTCACCGAGGAAGCGACACCGTCTTCGCAGGCGGCCGCCGACAAGCATGGTTGCGCGGTGGCGCAGATCGCCAAGTCGGTGATTTTTCGCGCCACGCGATCGGACCAGGTCGTGCTGGTGATCACCAGCGGTGCCAACCGGGTGGACGAAGACCGCATTGTCGAAGCCATCGGCGAGCCGATCGGCCGCGCCGACGCCGCCTACGTCAAGGCGCGTACCGGATTCTCCATCGGCGGCGTCGCGCCCCTGGGCCACCTCGCCCCCCCTATCACCCTGTTCGACGAGTCCCTGCTGGCGTTCGAGGTGATCTATCCGGCCGCCGGGCATCCGCACACCGGCTTCGCGGTCAACCCGCGCGTACTCGCCAGTGCCGTGCAGGCGCGCATCCTGCGCGTCTCCTGACCTGCCGGGCACGCGAACACATGCTGGACAACCATCGCATGCTGGCGCCGTACACCCGCTGGATGAACGCATCATCGCCTTCGTCGATCGCCTTGCGACGAACTGGATCAGCAACGTCTTCGAGTACACGCGCCTGACAGGCGTGCGCGTGCGCATCGACGGCTACGCGGCGTTGACGCATTTCTTCAACCGCCAGACGCATCATCGCGCGCAGGCAGGCATGCCGAAAAAAAGCGCTGAACAACTCACTGGGATGCGGATTCTCGAACGAAGCGTCTTGCCGATTCAACATTTGCAGGCGCGACCTTCTCGGCCTGCGGCCTTGACCAGCGTGTCGCTGCGCCCCGATGCACCATCATCGCGACGGCGCTGTTGCCGCCGAAAAGTCGCAACCTTGAGCCGAGCGGGCGGGACAGCGTTAGTATCGCGCCTCGTGACTCCCACCATCCACATCGACCCTACCCCATGCCCTTGAAAATCCTGGTTCTCGGCGCCGGCGCGACCGGCGGCTATTTCGGCGGCCGCCTGGCGCAGGCGGCGCATCTCGGCAAGTCCGATGTCGAGGTCAGCTTCCTGGTGCGTCCCAAGCGGTACGAAACGTTGAAGGCACGCGGCCTGAATGTGGAGAGCCCGCAGGGCAGCTTCGGCATTCCGGTGCGCGCGGTACTGCATACCGAGCTCAAGCCCGCATATGATCTGGTTCTGCTGTCCTGCAAGGCCTACGACCTGGAGTCGTCGATACTGGCCATTTATCCCGGCATGCGGCCCGACACCTGCGTCTTGCCGGTATTGAACGGCCTGGCACATTTCGACCGGCTCGACCGCGAGTTCGGCGCGGAACGCGTGCTGGGCGGCTGCTGCCACATCGCCGGCAACCTCTCGCCGGAAGGTCTGGTGCGCCAGATGACCGACCTGCAGCGCATCACGTTCGGCCTGCGCCCGCAGAATGCCGCGGCGGGCAAGCGCATCCTCGACGCGCTGGCCGACGCCTTTCGCCAGACCCCGGTCGACCTGCGTTACAGCGAGCAGGTGTTGCAGGAAATCTGGGAAAAGTTCGTCCTGCTGGCCACCCTCGCAGGCATGACCTGCCTGATGCGCGGCGCGGTGGGCGATATCGCCGCGACTGACGGCGGTCCGGCGCTGATGCAGGCGATGCTGGCCGAATGCGAAGCGGCGGCGACCCACGCCGGCCACGCGTCGCGCCTGCAGGTACATGCGGCAACGGCGAAGATGCTCAGCACCCGCGGCTCGACCTTCACCGCCTCGATGCTGCGCGACCTCGAGTCCGGGGGGCGCACCGAGGGCGCGCATATCGTGGGCGACATGCTGGCGCGCGCACGTGCGCCCGGTACTACGGCCCCGCTTCTCGGAATCGCCTGGACCCACCTGCAGGCACGTGAAGCGCGCCTGGCGCGCGAAGGCGCCGCGACCTGACATGGCAAGCATCTCGGCACTGAACATCTATCCGGTCAAGAGTTGCGCCGGCATTGCTTTGCAGGAAGCCACGCTTGGGCGCGCCGGACTTGAAGCCGGCGGCGTCGGCGATCGCGAGTGGATGGTGGTGGAAACCGGCAGCGGCCAGTTCCTGACGCAGCGCGAAGACCCACGCATGGCCTTGATCACACCAGCCATCTTCGCCGGCAGCCTTCACTTGATTGCGCCCGGCATGCCTACGCTTGCCGTCGCCCTGGACGAATTCAGCCTGCGCTCGGCCACGCTCGCCGTGCGGGTGTGGAACCACGCCTGCCGCGCCTTTGATGAAGGCGATGCCGCAGCCGCCTGGTTGTCCGACTGCCTCGGGCGCAAGCTCAGGCTGGCGCGCTTCGATCCGGCGCACAAGCGGCTGTCGAATCGTGAATGGACACAAAACGTGGAGGCGCACAACCGCTTTTCCGACGGCTACCCGATCCTGATGGTGTCGCAGGCTTCGCTGTCAGATCTCAATGATCGCCTGCTTGAAGCCGGACGCGAAGCGCTGCCGATGAATCGCTTCCGGCCCAACATCGTGCTGGGCGATAGCGGGCCGTTCGACGAAGACCGCCTGCTCTCCTTGTCGGGTGCGAACTTCACGCTCAAGCCGGTCAAGCCTTGCCCGCGCTGCCCGATCCCTTCGATCGACCAGGCCAGTGCCAAGCGCGGCCCCGATCCCCTGGATATCCTGGCGCAATACCGGGACGACCCGCGCCTGGGCGTGGTGTTCGGCCAGAACACGATTGTCGCCAGCGGCTTTGGCGCCAGCCTCGCACTTGGCCAGTCGCTCGACGAGGAATGGAATTTTTGAGCAACATCGACCATGCGACGGAACGACGCGGACTGATATACGGCTTTGTCGGTGTACTGCTCTTCAGCCTGAGTTTGCCGGCCACGCGGCTGGCCGTCACCCACCTCGACCCGATCTTCGTTGCGCTCGGGCGTTCGATGGTCGCGGCAGTCCCTGCAGCCATCTTCCTGCTGGCGATCCGCGCGAGGATTCCAACCCGCACGCAATGCGTGCGCCTGGGCCTCACCTCGGCGGGCGTGATCTTCGGCTTCCCGGTACTGACTTCATGGGCGATGTTGTACGTGCCGTCCGCCCACGGCGCGATCGTCGTCGGCCTGTTACCGCTGGCCACAGCCATGATGGGCGCCTGGGTTCACCACGAGCGGCCGTCAGCCGGGTTCTGGATCACCGCAGCCGCTGGCAGCACGCTGGTGGTGGCATTCGCCGCATTTAATGGCGGTGGCGCGCTGCATATGGCCGACCTGGCGCTATTCGGGGCGGTGGTGCTGGGCGCGTACGGCTATGCGCAGGGGGCACTTCTGACGCGCGAACTGGGGGGCCGCGAAACCATCAGCTGGGCCCTGGTGATCAGCGTACCGGTGTTGTTGCCACCAGTTGTGCTGGTGTCAATGCGCAGCGACTTCGCAGCCGCTACCGCCGTCGAATGGGCCGGCTTTGCTTACGTCGCGATCTTCAGCCAATACCTGGGCTTCTTCGCCTGGTACAAGGGCCTCGACCTGGGTGGCGTCGCGCGCGTGTCCCAGGTGCAATTGACGCAGGTATTCCTGACCATGACGTTCGCCGCCTTGCTGCTGGGTGAGAGGGTCAGCTGGCTGATGCTGGGCTTCGCTCTTGCTGTGGTGGCGACCGTCGCCATCGGGCGGCGCATGCCGGTGTACCGCGCCTGATGGCGCACTTGTCGCGAGCGCCGGGACCACGCGCAGCGGCAGCATGCACGACCAAGCGATGATCAGCGGCCTGCGCTGATTTGTACCGGACCGGTGCCGCGAATCATGTCAGCCGCTTTTTCCGCGATCATGATGGTCGGCGCATTGGTGTTGCCCGACACCAGTTGCGGCATCACCGAGGCATCGACCACACGCAATCCCGCGATGCCGCGCACGCGCAACTGCGGATCGACCACCGAGCGTTCGTCGCTGCCCATGCGGCAGGTACCGACCGGGTGATAAATGGTGTCGGCACGCTCGCGGATCGCGTGCTCGATGCCAGCCTGGTCGTCGTCGCGCAGCTTGGCGGTATAGAGCTCGCGCCCCTTGATTGATGCGAATGCCGGTGCGCCGAGGATCTTGCGCATCAGCCTGAAGCCGCGCACCAGCGTGGCCATGTCTTCCGGATCGGACAGGAAATCCGGATCGATCAGCGGTGCCTCCAGCGCATCGGCCGACGCCAGCCTGAGCGAGCCGCGTGAACGCGGGTTGAGCACACAGGCGTGCAGGGAATAGCCATGCCCGAAATGCAGGGTGCGATTGTGGTTGTCGACCATGCCCATGACGAAATGGAACTGCACGTCGGGTTCGGCCAGGTCGGGCGAGGTCCTGACGAAGCCGCCGACCTCGGCGAAGTTGGAGGTCAGCATGCCGCGCCGTTCACGCCGATAGCGACCGATCTCGGCAAGAATGCGCAGGCCGCCGCCAAGCGAAACACCGAACAGGTCGAGTGAGGAATATTTCCGATTGACGATGTAATCCACATGGTCCTGCAGATTGGCGCCCACCTCCGGGGCATCCACCAGCGGAGCGATAGCGTGTTCCAGCAGATGCGCCTTGGGCCCGATGCCCGAGCACATCAGAAGCTGCGGCGACTGCAAGGCGCCCGCTGACAGAATCACCTCACGCCGCGCCGTCACGATTTGGTCGGCGCCGCGTTGCCGGAACTCCACGCCGCTGGCGCGTTTGCCGCGCACTTGGATACGCAGCACCATAGCCTTGGTCAAAACCGTGAGGTTCGGCCGGGCAATCGCGGGATGCAGGAAGGCGCGCGCGGCATTCCAGCGTTCGCCACCCTTCTGCGTCACCTGATAGTGCCCCACGCCCTCCTGATCGCCTGTGTTGAAATCACTGACCTCGCGAAAACCGGTCTGTACCGCGGCTTCGATGAAACGGCGCCCGAACGGATTGGGTGAGCGCAGATCCGCCACATTGAGCGGCCCTCCTTGGGCATGCAGCGCGCCGTTCAGGCGCTCGTTGTGTTCGGATTTGAGAAAGTAGGGCAGGACCTCTTGCCAGCTCCAACCCGGGCATCCGTAGCCGCCTGTTTCAACCGGCGCGGCCCAGCGATCGTAATCCGAGGCGCGGCCGCGAATGTAGATCATGGCGTTGGTCGAGGACGAACCACCCAGGGTCTTGCCGCGCGGCTGATAGCCACGGCGACCATGGAAGCCGGCCTGGGGCACGGTATCGAAACCCCAGTTGTGCATCTTGAACGGCACCATCACCGCCGCACCCGCCGGGGTGTGGATCAGGGCGGAGTCGTCTGCCTTGCCGGCCTCCAGCAGGCAGACCCGATTGGCCGGATCTTCAGACAGGCGTGCCGCCAATACGCATCCGGCAGAGCCGCCACCTACGATGACATAGTCGAATTCCATCTCTTGCAAACCCTTTCGGTTTCAAGCGGGTCAAGCGCGCGAGACATGGCTTGATGCCTGCAACGCATGCATTCCCTGGCCCTTTGTTCAACCATTCGAGTTTAAGCCTACAGCCAGGCGCTTCATACTGCCGGACTGGAGCGCCCACTCTAGCAAAGCACTTGACCAGGCCGTGCCCCCACCCGGAGGGCTGACATAGCCTGTCACGACGCATGCCCCCGGACGCAGGTGTCAGCGTGTCTGCACGCGCGCTTGCCGCCGCGCAAAACCTGCTAACCTCTGGCCCGTTCACAGCGCTTGATGATCGGCCTCCTGGGCGACGCGGGTTGTGCCGAATTGGTCAATATGTTTCTTCAAATGCATGTGAACTCATACTTAAAGGAGACGCAATGTCAAAGCCGGTAGTTTCTAAAAAAGTCACCAGGCGTGAATTCGTGGCCACAGCAGTGGCGCTGTCGGCCGGCTTGTCCAGCGGCGTGAACGCGCAGGGCGCGCCGATCAAGATCGGGTTTTCGATCGCGCAGACCGGTCCGCTGGGCGCCGGCGGCAAGGCCGGCCTGATCGCACTGCAAATGTGGCGTGACGACGTCAATGCCAAGGGCGGCATTCTCGGGCGCAAGGTCGAGATGGTGATCTATGACGACCAAAGCAATCCTGCGCTCACACCCGGCATCTACACCAAGTTGCTCGATGTCGACAAGGTCGATCTGCTGATCGCGCCCTACGCCACCAACCCGACAGCACCGATCATGCCGCTGGTGAAGCAGCGCGGCCTGCTCTTGATGGGAAATTTCTCGTTCGAAGTGAACGACCGCATCCAGCATGACATGTGGTTCAACAACTCGCCACTGACCGATTCAGTCACCTTTTCCCAGGGCTATTTCGAACTCGCCAAGAAGATCGGCGCCAAGACGGTGGCGTTTCTCGCAGCCGACGCCGAATTTGCACAAAGCCTCGCCACCGGCGCGCGCAACCTGGCAACCCATTCGGGCTTCAAGGTGGTCTATGACCAGAAGTATCCGCCCAACACCGCCGACTTCTCTTCGATGATCCGCGCCATCAAGGCGACCAAGCCGGACCTGGTGTATGTCGCATCGTACCCGGGCGAATCGGTTGCGATTGTCAGGGCTGCCAACGAGATTGGCGTCGGGGAGAGCGTCAAGATGTTCGGTGGCGGCATGGTCGGGCTGCAATTCGCCCCCATCATGGAAAACCTGGGTTCGCAGTTGAACGGTATTGTCAACTACAACCCTTATGTGCCGGAAAAATCCCTCGACTTCCCTGGCCTCAAGGATTTCCTCGCCCGCTATAGCCCAAAAGCCAAGGCCGAGAAAGTCGACCCGCTGGGCTACTACCTGCCGCCGTTCAATTACGCGATCGGCCAGGTACTCGAGCAGGCGATCACGGCCACAAAGGGGCTGGATCAAAAGGCGCTGGCCAAGTACATTCGTGAAAACGAGCACAAGACCATCGTCGGGCCGGTCAAGTATGCCCGCAACGGCGAATGGGCCGAGGGGCGCGTACTGCTGGTGCAGTTCAACGGCATCAAGGACAAGGACGTGGAGCAGTTCCGCCAGGCCGGCAAGCAGGTCATCCTGACGCCGGACAAATACAAGACCGGGCAACTCAAATACCCATACGAGAAAGCCCGCAAGTAGACAGCGTCGAATCTGCGGCGCGCTTGCGTGATCTTTCGTGCGCAGGCCCTTGCATGAAACAAAAAGGCCCGGTTTCCCGGGCCTTTTTTCACTGGCGTTGGCCTGCCCTACAGCACAGGACTGGTGATCTCGCCACCCGCGGCAGCCAAACCCCAGGCGCTGGTCTGCGCATCGATCGAAAAACTGATGTGGCTGGCGGCGGCGTGCTGGTCACGGAAAATACGCTCCATCGGCCCGCGGGTATACAGGCCGTTGGCGCCGGCCAATGCGTACAGCGTGTCGACCGCGTCGGTGGTGAGCTTGGCACCGAAGGCACAGTTGCGCTTTTGCTTCAACTTCAGTTCGAGGCTGGACTCGATGCCCTCTTCGGCCATGCGCTGCCCTTCGGCGCAATCGGCATGTGCCATGGTGCGTGCAGCGTCGATCTGCGCGCCGGCCAGGCCGATGCGCGCCTGCACGGTGCCAAGATCGCGCATTTTGAGACCCGTGTAGCTGGTGCTGCGCTCCTTGACCATGTCGGTGACGGCGTCGAACATCGCCTGCGCATTGCCCACCAGGCAACCCAGCAGACAATGCCCGGAGAGCCCGCCGAAGGGGACGCGGAACACCGCCTGCGGATTGGTGCGCCAGCCTGGAAACGGCTCCCCCCTGCGATGATGGATCATGGACAGCGCACGATGCTGCGGCACGAACACCTTGTCGCACTTCACCGAGCGGCTGCCCGTGCCCTTGAGGCCCATCACATGCCAGTCGTCCAGCACTTCGTATTGGTGCTCCGGTACCAGGCACATGCGGTAATCGATGATCTTTTCGCCATCGCGCACCACGCAAGCCAGCATGTTCCAGGTCGACGGTGTCACCGCGGACGAGAAATTCCAGAGCCCGGAAATCTCGATGCCGCCGTCGACCATCCGCCCGCGCCCCTGCGGAAAGGCGATGCCCGAGGCGATCATGGCGTCGCGATCGGCGTTCCAGATTTCGGCCTGCGCCTCTTCCTCGTAAAAAGCCAGCATCCAGTGATGCGCCAGCAGGTTCGACAGACTCCATGCGGTCGAGATGCAACCGCGCCCGATGATCTCGGGAATATCGAAGATCGCCTGGAAAGGGAGCTCCATGCCGCCCCAGCGCTTGGGCTGCAGGATGCGCGCCAAGCCGGTGCGGTGCAGGTCGGCGGCGTTCTCCGCCAGCAGCTCGCCGGCCTCTTCGCAGCGCGGCGCGCGCTCACGCAACACCGGAACCAGTGCCAGCGCGCTCTGGATGGCCTCCGCGTACGAGACCTTGGAGAAATCGCCGCGTGCGTGCAAACGTTCGGGGGCGTTCATTGCGTTCTCCTTACGCGGTCACGCGCGGCATCAGGTCGTAATCCTCGGTCTCGTCCCAGTCCGGCATTTTCGAGACATTGAAAAAATTGAGCTCGATGGTCAGTCCGTCGGGATCCTTGACGAAAATCTGGAACAGGTTGAATGACGGCAGCTTGCGCGACCACCACTTGCAGTTCATGCCTTTCAAGCGTGCGCGAAATTCGTCCGGATCGGAAGCGCCGAAGGCGATGTGGTCGATCACCCCGGCCTGGTCGACGGCCGCATCGGGCGGCGAGCCGGGGTAATACAGCGCATGATTGGGAATACCGTGCGGCCCCATGTGGACCCACACCTTGTCGTCCCGGCCCAGCCAATAGCCGGGGAAAGGCACCTGCGGGCGCGGCATCTCGTTGAGTGACAGCGCCTCGCAATAAAAGCGCTTGGTCGCCTCAAGATCGTTGGCACGGACAAAGTAATGATTTAATTCAGTGACTGGCATGGCATGTTCCTTGGGTGAACAAACAGTTATAAAGATACCCGCAATTGAGCCAAAGCTCAATGGTGCCTCAGGATCGACGGCTGCAGCGGCAGGGGGTGTCTGTCGCGCTGGCGGCGCAGCGTCAAGGCCTGGCGCCAAGGTGCAAGGTCTGGCCGTGCTTCACCACCGCAAAGACATCGGGCGCCAGCCCGGCCTGCGCCAATTCGCGCGCCAGCCGCTTGGGCGGCTCGTCCAGCGGCTCGTCTGTCAGTTCGAACGTGCCCCAATGGATGCCGAGTGTGAAACGCGCCCCCAGGTCCCGGTGAATGCGAATCGCCTCGGCGGGGTCAACGTGCTGCGACGCCATGAACCGGCGCGGTTCGTAGGCGCCCACCGGAACCATGGCGAAATCGACCGGGCCAAGGCGCGCTGCGATGTCGGCAAAATCTCTTGAATAGCCGGTGTCACCGGTAAAGAAAGCGCGCCAGCCGGGCGCCTTGATGTACCAGCCACCCCACAAGGTGCGAAAGCGATCATTCGGCGTGCGGGCCGACCAGTGTTGTACCGGCGTGAAGTACACCTCCAGCCCTTTGAAATCGCGCCTGTCCCACCAGTCCATTTCGACCACATCTCTGATGCCCAGATCAGCGAACCAAACCTTGTTGCCCAAGGGCACAAAAAATCGCGGGCTGCCGCCGGGCTGACGCGATAAGCGCAGCACCGTCTCTTCGTCCAGGTGGTCGTAGTGATTGTGCGAAATCACCACCATGTCGATGTGCGGCATGGTTTCGAAATCCAGCGCCGGTGGCACCCGGCGTTTCGGCCCCGCAAACGACACCGGCGAGGCACGTTCGGTCAAGTGCGGATCGGTCAGGATGTTGACCCCCGCGACCTGCAAGAGCACTGTCGCATGTCCAATCCAGGTGGCCGCCGTTGCGGTGCGGTTGGCCTTGAGCCAGGCGACATCGGGCTTGACTTGCTGGAAGCCATAGCCGTTCTCGGGCGGTTTGGGCAAGCCGTCGCGCCAGCGTTCCCACTGCCATTTCCAGAAACTGCCGCTGTCGTTGCCAAGCCTTTCGATGTAGTTGTTGCGAAACCCGTCGGGTGTGTGGTGCGATTTGGTGCGGTCGTAATTGGGGTTGGCCGGCGTGGCGCATGCGCCCGCGGCAAGCGCCAGAATCAACCCCCAGCGCCGCGCCGCGCAAGTGGCGGCGCGCAGACTGCGCGAAGTCGCGGACGTGGGCGAACCGCTATGGCGCCCTGCTGTGCGGGTTGGATTCATGCGGCGGGAAGCATCGGTTGAAGAGGACGAAGCCGGCGTGCAAGCAAGGCTGCGAAGGGCTACGTTTCACAATCACGCGCGTACCGCAAAGTCTGCAAAGTGCCACTCTGCAACCAGCGTCGAGACCACCAAAATAATACGCGAAGGCCAGTCTCACCCGACAATTCAACTTCCATCCGCCGCTGCCGATATTCCCGATGTCGGCTTTCCTTTTTAGCCGAGTCTTGCATTTCAATTGCGCGCTCATGGAGGGAACCATGCCGAACTACACAAGAGTCCTGCTGGCTGCTGCCGGCCTCGCTTTCCTCGCAAGCTCACAAGTGTTCGCAGCCGCCTGGCAGGTGGTCGATACGAGAGCCGGCGTACAGACCGAAATCGATGTCGCCACGGCGGTACGCAAGGATGGGACAGTGACCGGCTGGGTGCAGCAAACCCATTCGAAAAAGACCACCACGCAAACCGGTGCCTATTTCGCTTATCGCACCATGAAAGAGCAGGTACGCGTGAATTGCGCGCAGCAGACCTCGACGGTGCTGATGCGCGGCTATTTCGACGACGACGGCAGCGAGATCGCTTCAATCAAGGGCAATGGCGAAACACGCACGGTGATGCCCGATACCGGCGAGCAACGCGTGCTGGCGCGCCTGTGCAGCCCGACAGCGGACGACAAGCCGACGCGTCCACGTGTGGCAGCGCCAGCGGCGGCGACGCCAGCCGCCGACGGCCGCTATATGGACGGCCCACCCCAAGGTGCGCTCAAGTCCGGCATCATCCGCGCCAAGGCGGATGCGCCCGATATGGCAGCGCCTGCCGCTGTGTCGCTGGCCAAACCGGGCGAGAAAGGCGAAGCGAAGCCTGTCGACAAGGCAACTGCGAAAACCGAAGCGGCCGTCCCCATCAGCGCCGACAAGACCGCTGCGGCGGCGGCACACGGCCCCGCCATGGCCCAGGCCAAAGCCATCGCCCAGGCCAAAGCCATCGCCCATACCCCGGCCAAAGCACAGGAATCGCGCCAGATGGTGGTGGCACGCGTGATGAGGTCGCGCGCCGATGCACCCACAGCCGCCGAACCCGTAAGCGCGCACGCACTTGGCGGCAGCAGTACAACAAGCCGCCCCTCGCTCGGCCACGAGGCGCACTGGAGCTACGAGGGGGAGAACGCGCCCTACCGCTGGGGCGATTTGAAACCCGACTTCGCCGCCTGCAAGACTGGATCACGCCAGTCGCCGATCGACATTCGCAACCCCTTGCTTTCGGAGGTTGAACCGATCCTCTTCCACTACGAGGACGTACCGCTCAGGGTCACCAACAACGGGCACACCATCCAGGTCGACTATGCGCCTGGCAGTTTCATCCTGTATGGCGGCGTACGCTACGAGTTGCTGCACTTCAATTTCCACACGCCATCCGAGAACCGCATCAACGGGCGCGTCTTCGACATGGCCGCGCACCTGGTGCATCGCAGTGCCCAGGGCCGTCTGGCGGTGGTGGCCGTGATGTTCACCGCCGGTCGCGAGCAATCCTTGCTGCAGGCGGTGTGGGCAGCCATGCCTGGCACCCGCGACCGTACCCGCGAGCGCCTCGATGTCGCCATCAACGCCCGGCAGATGCTGCCGGCCGATCCGGCCTACTTCAGCTACATGGGCTCACTCACCACACCGCCCTGTACCGAAGGCGTGCAATGGCTGGTGATGAAGACACCGGTCGAGATTTCGCGCGAGCAGATCGCGCATTTCACAGCCCTCTATCCGATGAACGCGCGGCCGCTGCAGGCAAGCAATGACCGTGTGATCAAGACCGGGAAATAGCCGCGCATGAGGCATGCCGCCCGCCGGTCGAGCGGATGGCGCCTCTCGGTTCTGCTGCCAAGCCGGACGCGATCTACTCAAGTTACCGGCACATGAGCCGATAAACAGATTCAAGGCAGTCCAGACCGATTTGTCTCCTCTGGCATCATTTGCGGCAGGGCGTCATGCGCTCTGCCGCTTTTCTTTTGCGTCCGCACCGCGCTCGATGAATCGGGGTTGCGCCACGGCAGGTAGACCAAAAGCGCAAACCCTCCGTGCCGACACGGGGCATCAGCCTGGAATGCTGTACATTTATACACATTCCATAGCGGTGACTGCCAAGCTCAGATGCATGCGTGCCTTCCGACAACGCCGGACCCTTTCGCCACGCTCAACCTGCGTCAGCGCGAAGCGGTGTGCCACGGGATGGACCTGGCCACACCCGACCACCGTCCGTTGCTGCTGGTCGCCGGCGCCGGTTCCGGGAAGACCAACACGCTGGCCTTTCGCGTCGCCAACCTGATTCTCAAGGGGGCCGATCCCAACCGCATCCTGCTGCTGACTTTCTCGCGCCGTGCCGCGACTGAAATGGAGCGCCGCGTCGGCCAGGTGATCGGCCGGGTGCTGGGCTTGCGCTCGTCACAACAGCAGCCAACACTTCCCTGGTCCGGCACGTTTCACGGCATCGGCGCTCGCCTGTTGCGCGAGCACGCGCTGCGCATCGGCCTCGACCCTGCCTTCACCATTCACGACCGCGGCGATTCCGAAGACCTGCTGGGCATGGTGCGCCATGACCTCGGGCTGTCATCCAAAGCCAAGCGCTTTCCGATGAAAGGCACCTGCCTGGCCATCTACTCACGGGTGGTCAACAGCACCGAAGACCTTGCCACAGTGCTGCGTAATCGCTTTCCCTGGTGCGCTCAATGGGAGGCCGAACTCAAGGGGCTTTTTGGCGCCTACGTCGAAGCCAAGGCCGTGCAGAACGTGCTCGACTTCGACGACCTGCTGCTGTTCTGGGCCGCAATGCTGACCGATAGCGCGCTGGCCGAAGCGATCGGCGGCGAATTCGACCATGTGCTGGTTGATGAGTACCAGGACACCAACCTGTTGCAGGCAAGCATCCTCAATGCGATGAAACCCGATGGCAAAGGGGTCACGGTGGTGGGCGACGATGCGCAATCGATCTATTCCTTCCGCGGCGCCACGGTGCGCAACATCCTCGATTTTCCGCGACAGTTCAGCCAGCCGGCGCACATCGTCACCCTCGACCGCAATTACCGCTCGACCCAGGCGATCTTAGACGTGTCCAATGCGGTGATCGAAGCCAGCGGCGAGCGGCATGCCAAAACACTCTGGACCGACCGCCCCGCCAGCCGCAGGCCGCAACTGGTGCTGGTGCCGGACGAAGCGCAGCAGGCGCGCTGGGTCGCCGATACCGTGCTGGCGCAACGCGAAGCCGGCCTGCCCCTGAAATCGCAGGCGGTGCTGTTCCGTACCTCCAGCCACAGCGCCGCCCTCGAACTGGAATTGGCGCGACGCAACATTCCGTTCGTCAAGTTCGGCGGGCTCAAATTTCTCGAGGCGGTGCACATCAAGGACATGCTGGCGATCCTGCGTTTCGCCGAGAACCCGCGCGGCCGCATCGCGGGTTTTCGCGTCGCGCAGTTGATCCCCGGCATCGGTCCCGCCACGGCCACGCGCCTGCTCGACGCGATGGATGAGGCCGCCGAGCCATGGGGCGCGCTCGCCGCATTCGTGCCGCCGGCGGCGGTGGACGGTGCCGAATGGCAGGCTTTCATCGACCTTTATGGCGCATTGCGCGCCGGCCAACTCGCCTGGCCAGCCGATCTGGACATCGCCACGCGCTGGTACCTGCCGCACCTGGAACGGTTGCATGACGATGCCAAGGCCCGGCGCGGCGACTTGCAGCAGCTGACGGCCATGGCATGCGGCCATGGCTCGCGTGAACGCTTCATCTGCGAACTGACCCTCGACCCGCCGGAACTCACAAGCGACCGCGCCGACAGCGCCTCACTGGACGAGGACTACCTGATTCTCTCGACCATCCACTCAGCCAAAGGCCAGGAGTGGACTTCTGTGCATGTACTCAACGTCGTCGACGGTTGCATCCCCTCGGACATGGCTGCCGGTAGCGCCGCCGAAATCGAGGAGGAGCGCCGCCTGCTTTATGTCGCGATGACCCGTGCCAAAGAGCACCTGCACCTGCTGGTGCCGCACCGCTTCTATGTCACGCAGCAGGCGGCGCGCGGCGACCGGCACATTTACGCATCGCGTACACGCTTCATTTCGGACACCGATGCGACCCGGTTCGAGACCGTGGTGTGGCCACAGGCACCGGTTTTCTCGACGCCGCAAGTAAGCAACGGCCAGTCGCCAACCATCAACATTCGCCACCGTGCACGGGCGGCGTGGCAATAGGGCGCAGTGATGTTCGATCGGCGACGGACGCATACGGCATGCGAACAGAGCGATCCGGTCCGGCTGACCTGAAACGAGACCGAGATGCTGCTTGGCGCATGGTCGCCTCGAGTTTCTTTAGACAAATCGGACGCAGGTTTCTCCATACGCGATTGTTGCCATGATGGGTCAAACTCTGCTTTCTGACAAAAACGCCGCCTGCGGGAATAACTGCTGGCAGTGCAACGTTATAACGCGATAGCACACGCAATTCAGATGCGGATTTTGTCGTGCCAGCAACCCAATTGCCGAACCGAAGATTCATAATTGGCATGTTTATTGCTCTAAATTTTTTCAATTCGCTATTGTGATTTAATGTTTACGTTGTGTGACAGCAAGAATGATGCGTACGGGCCATTTTCAGAGTTCGCTGCCCGCGGATAATCCAATAAAAAATTGAGGAAGAGGGACGACGCGGAGAAGAGGAATCATCAGATACTTTTGCGCCACCGACCCACCAGATTCGTTAGTGCGAACGGGCTATATCAGCAGAACCGCAATCGCGGCATACTAGAGCGTCAAATTTTGTTTCGTCGCATCGCCGAAGGCCTTAGGGATTTCGACATGCGACTCATCTCTCGGAGAATTGTCATGATGAAGACTGTTTCGAAATGGATTGGAATCGGCGCACTGTTGCTGCCGCTCGCATCCCACGCCAGCATTTTCTCGTTTAACGCCATCCTCAATAGCGCAAACGAGTTGCACACTCTTGTTTTTCCCTCATCCGCCAGCGGCACAGCAACGCTGACTTACAACGACAATGGGACCGCCACCCTTACTGACGATACATATAGTTTTGCAATGTCTGTGTTCAATCTGACCGGCGGACCCGACGGTAAGGCTGCCTCGATGTACCATATCCACGGCGCAGCATCGACCAGTCAAACCGCAACGGTTCGGGTTGCGCTTGATGCAGCCCCGTTCATCGCCCTCAATGCCGGCAGCACTCTTTTGGTTGGTGGCAACAACGTCGCCGCACCTACCGGCTTGTTTTCAAACGGCCCATATACCAACCTGTCCCTTCTTGACATGTTGAAAGGCGGCTTGGCGTATGTGAATGTACACACAACAGCCAACACTGCAGGCGAGGTGCGTGGGCAGTTGCTGCAAGTCACGGTGGTACCTGAGCCGGAAACCTACGGCATGCTGCTCGCCGGAATCGCTCTCATTGGAACAGTCGTTCGCCGTCGCAAAAGCAAAACCTGAACGCCAAGCATGTTGTACTTGAAAGCCTCGACGATGTCGGGGCTTTTTTGTTTTTTGAGCCCGAGTTACACGGGCTGACAAGCCTGTCGATCAATTCCAGGGATGTGACTGCACTGCCATAGGCATGTCTTTGTCACGAGTTGCGCGAGTCCAAATGAGTGCGCCGGCACGTCTTGCAGCAAACTGATCACCTCAGCAGCTCGTGCGGCAGCTCGATTTCGCTACCCCGCACTTGGAGCCCGCGTCACGGCTTGATGTCCAAGAAAATCTCGCCGCGACCGCGTCACAGACGAAAAACATCGTTGGTTTGCATTCCTGGTGCCCGGAGCCGGAATCGAACCGGCATGGCCTTGCGGCCGGCAGATTTTGAGTCTGCTGCGTCTACCTATTTCGCCACCCGGGCTGTGGTGTTGCGCCTCGTGGTGCAGAGGGAACACAGGGACAAATTATAGCCGAAGCTACAATGCGGCCCGATGAAACCCCCTGCCTACACCATCGAGGATTTCGACTTCGAATTGCCACCGGAGTTGATCGCGCAGTTCCCGGCGCCCGAGCGCGCCGGCAGCCGCTTGCTGGTCCCCACCACCGGCGTGATGCGCGACTTCGGCTTTCGCGACTTGCCCTCCCTGCTCGCGCCTGGCGACCTGCTGGTGGTCAACGAAACCCGCGTGGTCAAGGCGCGCCTGTTCGGCGCCAAGGATTCCGGCGGCAAGGTCGAACTTTTGATCGAAAGGGTGCTGGAGCCTCACCTGGCGCTGGCGCACATTCGCGCCAGCCACGCACCGGCGCCCGGCCGCACCATTGTCCTTGAAGGCGGTGCGCGGGCAATCGTCAGGGAGCGGCGCGCGGGTCTCACCTTGCTGGCATTTGAGCAATGCGAATCGGTGTTCGCGCTGATGGAGGCGCACGGGGCGCTGCCGCTGCCGCCCTACATCGAACACGCGGCCGGCAATGCCGACGAAGCGCGTTACCAGACGGTGTACGCCAAGACGCCCGGCGCGGTGGCGGCACCTACCGCGGGCCTGCATTTCGATGAGGCGATGTTCGCCGCGCTCGAAGCGCATGGCGTCAAGCGCATGGCGCTGACCCTGCATGTGGGTGCGGGCACGTTTCAACCGGTGCGGGTGCAAGATATCGCGCAGCATGTCATGCATAGCGAGTGGTACGAAATACCGCTGGCAACGGCGGCGGCCATCGAACGCACGCGCGCGGCCGGTGGCCGGGTAATTGCCGTCGGCACCACCAGCATGCGCGCGCTTGAATCGGCCGCACTGCGCGCCGGCCCCGGGCAACTGCTGGCCGCTGGCGCGGACGACACCAGTATTTTCATCACGCCCGGTTTCGAGTTTCGCGTGGTTGACCGCCTGATCACCAATTTCCACCTGCCGAAATCGACCCTGATGATGCTGGTGTCGGCCTTTGCCGGCCATGCGTTGATGCGCCGCGCCTATGCGCACGCGATCGAACAGCGCTACCGGTTTTTCAGCTACGGCGATGCGATGCTGCTGGATTGTGCAAGCCCTGCCAAGATAGGTTAGGCGTCCACGCCCTGCTTGCCGACATAAAAAGCGTTCGGCGGCGGAAAGTTCGCAGCCAGCCAGGCTGGCCCGCCGTGCGCCACCCAGGCGCCGGTGGCCACGCGCGACAGCGCCACGATCAGATCAAGGTCGGCGTCCCGCATGGTGTGGCGCGCCTGCGCGGCCATGATCAACTGCCCCAGGAACTCACCCTTCCAGATGATCGGCGCGAGTACGGCCGAGCCCATGCGCGATGATTTCAGGTACTGGCGAAACGCGCCGTGCTCGTCGGTGTTCTTTAGGATCAGCTTCGATCGATGCTCGTATACCCAGCCCGGATGCCCGCCATCGATCGGCACCATCAGGCGCTCCTGTTCGGGGGGAAAGCCCAGGCTGCCGACCAGCATGTGATGCTGCTTGTCGGGCGTTACAAAAAAGGTGCCGGAGACGAAGTATTGGCGCTCGCCTGGCTTGAGTGCGCCCGCGCGCAGGTGCGCTGCGCGGTCGCCCAGGGCATCGAAACAGCCGCGCGCGAGAACGCGCATGGCCTCTTCCGGGCCGGCCGCATCGAGTGCCGCCTGCCCCACTTCCTCGACGATGGTCCATGCGTTGCGTGCATCGGCCGCTTTGACTTCGATCATGGCAGTTTCGCTTTCAGTTTCTGGAATCGTCTGCTCACACCAACGCTTGCAACAAGCCGGCCGGAAATGGTGCCGCCAGCGCCGCCGCATTGTCCTCCTCGAGCAGGAGCGTGACCGCATCGATGGCCTGCCCGATGCGCTGCTGGCTCACCGCGCCATAGGCCATCAGATTGCGCGCCTTTTCCAGCACCGCCGCCGCTGTCAAGGCTCGCTCCGGGTCGCCGAGTGAATCCTGCACCGCGTGAAATGACGATCGGCCGTCGCCCAAAGTGATGCTGACGCGCGCACCGTAGTGCGAGGGGTAGCGCTGCGTGATGTCGGTGGCGACCTGCACCCGCACGCGCTGCATGCGTGCGCGCAGGTCGGCACGCGCGAAACTGGCTTCGTCGAAATGCTCGGGTCGCAGGGCGCCGAATTCGGCAGCCGCCACCACCGCGTATTGCAGCGAGAACTTGGCTTCGGTACGCGTCGCCGGGCGCGGGTTGTCGCAGATGCCCACCGCATCGGCGAAGGTTTCCACCAGGCAGGTCTCGAAGTGCAGCGGCCGTTCGCCTTCCTGGGCGCGCAGAGCCAGCGCGCAATCGATGCTCGCATGCGTGTGGCGACAGGCCGGCCAAGGCTTGAAGCTGGTGTCGTGAATCAGCCAGTCGGGCTCGGCGGCTGTGATGCCGGCCGGATCCGCCCCTTCGCACATGGCGGCGAGAAAGCCGCGCTCGCCCTCCAGGATGAACGCCGGACCGGTAAAGCCGGCTTGCGCCAATGATGCCGCAGTCATGCCGCTCCAGGCGGCATGCGCGGTATGCAGTTGCTTGGACATCACCGGCTCCAGGCGCACCTGCCACAGCCCTGCCGCCTGGGTGCCGGCATTGCCCAGTGCCCACACGGTCTGCCCGGCATTCAAGCCCAAAGCGCTGGCACAGGCAGCGGCGGCGCCGAACACACCGACGGTGGCCGTGTTGTGCCAGAAGAAATAGTGCCGCGGCCCGACCACCCGGCCGATGCGGATCATCACCTCGTAACCACGCGCGATCGCATCAAGCGTTGCCGCAGTGCTGAGCCGCTGGCGCCGCACCAGCCCGGCCAGCGCAGGCATCACCACCGGGCCGGGATGCAGGATCGCGGCGCGATGCATGTCGTCCATTTCTTCGACATTCGCCGGCCCGGCGTCGAGCAGCATTGCATGGTAGTCGTCCTGTGCCATGCCCAGCAGGCTCGGGGTGCCGCACGCGATTCCCGGCCGCATGCGCCAGTCACGCAGCACGCTGCCCACCGGCGCGCGCGCGCCTGCGGCCACGCAGGCCATCCAGTCGAGCCAATGCAGCACCGCGCGGCGGCGCGCGCGCGCATCCACCGGGCGCTTGATATGCTGCACGAGGATTTGCGTGAGCGATGCCGGCAACGCGGCTGCGCCGACTGCGGCGCGGGCGTCAGTCAACCCGGCCTCCCCACTGCAACCGCGCGGGTCGCGCACGGCGCCGGCACCGCCACCCACGACGCCTGGCTCACGATGCAGCCTTGGCGCGCTCGTCAATCAGGCGCACTGGTTTCTGGCGCGTCTCGACCCCGGTGAGTGCCGACAAGCTCTTGGGGGCCTCCAGCACCGCGCCGACCTCGACGCCCAGCCGTTGCCGCAGCAAGGCGCGATAGGCGTCGGTGCGCGCGACGTCGGCGGCGCCGCGCGCTTCGATACGCACCGTGAAAGTTTCACGCCCGTCAGCCGCCGCACCCCGCACGCACAGGTACTCACCGGCGAAATCGTCCATCTCCGCCAGGATATTGCCGATCGCCTGCGGATAGACATTGATGCCCTTGATCTTGACCATGCTGTCGCTGCGGCCGAGAAAACCGGCGATGCGGCGAAACGGCAACTTCAGCGCGGAACTGCCCGGCAGCACGCGCGTGACATCGTGGGTGTTGAAGCGGATGATCGGAAACAGGTCATCGATGAACAGGCAGGTCACAACCATGTCGCCGACCTGCCCGGCCGGCAATTCTCGCCCGCTCTCGACATCGACAATCTCGACGAAGTGCGCGTCTTCCTGCAGGTACAGCCCGTCGTGATCCGGGCCTTCGCCGGCGATCGCGCCGGTGTCGCCCACGCCGTACCAGTCGAACAACTCGACCTGCGCACCCCATGCGCCGGCCAGCGAAGCACGGACTTCGTCGCTGAGATGCCCGCAGATCATGCGCAGGCGGATGTCCTTTTGCGGGTCGATGCCCTGCTCCACGGCCACCTGTGCCAGGCGCTTCAGGTAATCGCCGAAGCCCACCAGCACGGTGACACCGAAATCGCGCATGATCTCGACCTGCTTGGCCGACGGCGTTTCGATGCCGGTGCCGGCCGACAGGAAGATCGCCTGGGTGTAATGGGTGATCGCCTCGCGAATGTAATGCCCGCCATTGATCAGGCCATGGCCATAGACCGAATGCACCACGTCCGCAGGCCCCATGCCCTGCAGCCGGTACAGGCGCGCCAGCAGCAGGTTCTGCACCTCGCGGGTTTTCGGGCTGTAGATCAGCGGCTGCGGCGTCCCGGTGGTGCCCGAGGTGGTGTGCACGATCATCGGCAGCAGGCGGCCATCGACCGGGATGTCGCGCCCGTGGTGATCGCCGAACGGCGGGCGTCTGGCGATGCTGGCCATCACCTCGTCCTTGCCGAAGCTGGGCAGGCGGGCGATGTCGTCGAGCGAGCGAATGTCGCCGCGCGCAACGCCGGCCTCGCCCCAAAGGCGCTGATAAAACGGAATCTGCCAGGCGCGCGCCAGCGCACGCATGAATTGCGCATCCTGTCGTGCGCGCAGGGCGTCCGCGCCCGTGGCGGCGAAGCGGCGCAGGAACGCATCACCAAGCGGATATTGCTCGGCCAGCGCTGGCAGGTCGATGGCCTGAAAATAGGTGGCAGCACGCATGTCGATGATCCCGTGCGGGGCTGTGCGTCACCCGCAGACTATGGCAATATGTACGGTCATATTATTCCACAGCCCCCATGGCAGCGCCAAACGCCGCCAGGTTCTCCATCCCATTCGCGCGGGCGTCCACGGCGTCCGGCTTGAACCCAGGGCTCGCAAGCATTTTGGCCACCTCCAGACCTGCGCTAAAAACTCAAAAGCCGGCGCCACCGCGCTACCGCGTGATTGCCGATATCCTGATTCAGGGCATATTGACCGGCAAGTACCCGCTGGGCGCGGTGCTGCCCGGCGAGACCGAAGTCGCGCAGCACTACGGGATCAGCCGGCACACCGCGCGCGACGCCATGCGCCTGATCGAGGAAACCGGCATGATCACGCGCAAGCGGCGCGTCGGCTCCACGGTTGTCAGCAATCAGTTGCCGCTGCGCTACAACCAGCGCATCCAGTCTGTAGGCGATGTCCTGCAATACGGCAACGCGTCGCGCCTCAAAGTCACGGAATCAAGTGTGGTCTTGCTTGATCCGGCAAGCGCGGCCGTGCTCAAGCAGAAAGCCGGCAGCCCCTGCATGCTCCTCAAGGGCATTCGTTACCAACGGCACGACAACCGGCCATTCGCCTACTCGGAGATCCACTTTCCTGTCGCCAGTGCAGCGCAACGCCAGCGCATGCTCGATCCGGCGGTCGCAACCCTCTTGTTCGTACGCAAGGTGGACACACCTTACCTGTCCTGCATCGAACAGACACTGATGGCCGAAGCGGCTTCGAAAACGCTGGCGGCGATCCTCAAGGTGCGGCCCGGTACGGCGATGCTCAAGTCGATGCGCGTCTACGTCGGCAGCAGCGGTCGCATCACCGCTGCGGCCACCACCTGGCACACCGGCGACCTGTTCAGCTACTCGACCACGCTCACCAAATCGGGCTGAACAGTCGCGCGATTGCCCGCGTCAACAAAGCCTGGCTCAGACCAGGCCGGCCGCCTGCGCTTGCGCCTGCAAGGCCGCGCGATGTTCAGGATGCGCGATGCCTATCACCTGACGGGCGCGTTCACGCAAGGACTTGTCGCGCAGATGAGCGACACCCCATTCAGTGACGATGCAATCGGCATCGCAGGCCCCAAGTGTGGCCGGGCCGTCGAGACGCGCGACGATGCGCGACACCGTTCCACCCCTGGCGCATGAGGGCATGGCGATGATCGCCCGGCCCTCGCGTGCCGCAAGCGCGCCACGCACGAAGTCAGCCAACCCGCCGACGCCGCCCAGGTAACGATTGCCCGCCGATTCCGCATTCACCTG
Organism: Burkholderiales bacterium; assembly: GCA_040382235.1. Lineage (GTDB taxonomy): Bacteria > Pseudomonadota > Gammaproteobacteria > Burkholderiales > JAEUOS01 > JAEUOS01. The sequence continues at coordinate 3,098 of JBEIFV010000027.1, read as the reverse complement.
GCCGGCCAAGTCAACCTGCAAGCCGGAATTGAGCGCAGTGAGCCGGTCAATGCGTGCCAATACCTCGCGCGCATGGGTGTAAGCACCGGGCGCCATGCGCACCGCCGGATTGCGATGCACGAATTGATAAAGTGCCGTGGTGCCGACCGGATTGCCGAAAACGCTGATGCCCGCATCGACCGTCTTGCGCGAATTGTCGAGCGCACCACTTTGCATCAGGTGCATCACGTCGTCGTTCATCAGCCCGGAATGGAACCCGAGATGCCGATGACCCGCCACCGAACTGATCAGGGCGCCGGCCAGGGAACCGACGCCGACCTGCAAGGTCGCGCCCTCGGCCACCAGGCCGGCGACGTGTGTTGCAATCAGCGCTTCTTCCGGCCCGGCCGGCGGGTAGGCCTGGGTGGCCAGGGGCCGCTCGCTTTGCACCAGCATATGGATCGGCACATCAGCGGGGATTTCTCCCCCGGCGACCATCGGAGCATGGCGATTGACTTCAACGATCACCAAGCGCGCCCGGCGCGCAGCCTCGAACATGTAATTGCGCCCGGCCCCGGCATACAGTTGCCCGCTCGCTTCATCACGCGCCGCCTGCATCAGCACCACGTCGCAGGGCACGTCGCCGGCTGTCATTGCCGAGCCGATGCGCGAATAGTGCAGGGGATAAATGTCAAGCGGCGCGCTGCGCCCCAACTCCGCGGTGCGAAACAGCGCGCCATAGCTGGAAAAGCGAAAACTGCCGGGGCGCGCGGCCAGCGGGCTGCCGCTGATATTGCCGCCGACAAATACCGAAAGCCCGGGCGGCAGGCCGCCGGCGGCGAACAGGTGCTCGCACAACTCGAGCGGCTCGCCCGCCATCTGTCCGATCACGATGCCATCGCCGGCGCGCAGGAGCGTGCTGAAATCGAGCGTCGCGATCGGCACTGCCGCTGCTTCGCCGCGCCCTCTCATGGCCACACCGTCACTTCATGACGCTGCTGCCGCGCTGTGCGCCACCCAAGCCTGGCGCCGCTGTATTGGCGCCGCTTCATGCCGCCGCAACAGCCGCACCATGCGGCACACATTGCGCGAAATGCTCGGCGATTTGCAAGCGTGTCGCCACCCACACATTCTGCTGCGTGGCCACATGCGCAAGAAAGCGTTCAAGCGCCGCCATGCGGCCCGGGCGGCCGATGATGCGCAGGTGCAAGCCGAGCGACATCATGCGCGGCGCCTCGCCGCCTTCGTCATATAGCCAGTCGAAGGTGTCGATCGCATAACGCAGCCACGATTCCGGCGTGTAGGCCGGGTCGGTCCAGAACTTCATGTCGTTGGTATCCAGCGCATAAGGCACCACCACCAGCGGCGCCCCCTGGGTTTCGTCCCAGAACGGGCGGTCGTGGCTGAAATCGTCCATGGTGTAGCGAAAACCTTCTTCCACCAGCAGGCGCCGCGTGTTGGCGCTGGTGAGGTAGCGCGACAGCCAGCCGTAGGGACGGCTGCCGGTGGTCTCCTTGATCGACGCCACCGCACGGCGTATGTAGGCGCGCTCGTCATCCTCGCTCAGGTGATACTGGGGCGCCCAACGGTAACCGTGCGAGCAGGCTTCGTGACCGCCGCCGGCGATGCGCGCGGCCAACTGCGGCGCGCGCTCCAGCGCCTGCGCGCAGGCCGTGAAAGTGGCGACCAGGCCGGCTTGTTGCAACAGCCGCATGACGCGCGGCGCGCCCGCCACCAGGCCGTAGCGGTAGTTGCTCTCGTTGGGAAAATTGCGCACCGACTTCTTCACCATCATGCCCAATTCGTCCACCGCTTCAGGGTACTTGTCGCCGTCGGCGATGTTCGCCTCGGCCCCCTCTTCGACATTGATCACCAGCGAAAGCGCCAGCCGCGCGCCATTCGGCCAGCGGAAGTCGGGATACTCGGGGAGGGTCATCGCCACAGGTCCATATGTCCGTACATAGAAGAAGTATAGGGTATTGCCCGAGGTTGACCGCCCGCCCCACGGATGACAAACTACGCACCCACAACAAACGGCAACGCAAACTACCGGTGACGCACCCGCCACCGCAGCCTGCCTCAACGGAGACACCATGCGACTTCCCCAACTGGCCAGGACGGCCCTTCAATTGATTTTGGCCGGCGCCGCCTTCGCCGCTGCGCTGCCGGTCGCGCACGCACAGGCATGGCCCAACCGGCCGGTGCGAATTCTGGTCGGCTTTCCGGCGGGCCAGGCCACCGACGTACTCGCGCGCATGGCGGCGCAACGCCTGTCGGACACGACAGGGCAGCAGTTTTTTGTCGAGAATCGGCCTGGCGCCTCCGGCAACATCGCCTTCGAAATGGCCGCGCGCGCGGCGCCTGACGGCTATACCCTGCTGATGGGTTCGTCGGGCACGGCGGCGATCAATCCCGCGCTCTACGCCAAGCTGCCCTTCGACATCAATCGCGACTTCAATCATGTGGTGATGATGGCCGACGTGCCGCAGATGCTGGTGGTCAATCCCAACCTGCCGGTCAAGACGGTCAAGGAATTGATCGACTATGCCAGGACCCGTCCCGGCAAGATCGATTACGCCTCGGGCGGCAGCGGCCTCACCAATCACCTGATCATGGAGATGTTCAAGTCAACCACCGGTCTGCACCTGGTACACATTCCCTATCGCGGCGGCCCGCCGGCGCTCACCGACCTGATCGCAGGCCAGGTATCGCTGATGTTCGAAACCATCGTCGGCGCCCTGCCGCATGTGAAAAACGGCAAGCTGCGTGCCCTGGCCGTATCGCGCTTGAAGCGCAGCGCCGCCGTGTCCGATATTCCCACCGTCGCCGAGAGCGGCGTACCGGGCTTCGATGCCACCGCATGGGTCGCCATGCTGGCACCGGCCGGCACCCCACGCGACATCATCATGCGCGCCAATACGGAAATCAACAAAGGGCTGGCCATACCGGAAATCCGCGACCGTATCATCGGCATGGGTGCCGAGCCCGGCGGTGGAACACCCGAGGATTTCAGCGCCTTCCACAAATCCGAGTTGGTGAAATGGGCCAAGGTGGTCAAAACCTCCGGCGCCAAGATCGACTGACAGTTCCCGCTTGCGCCGCGCGCCTGCCCGCTGCCC
>JBEIFV010000026.1:0-49126 GCA_040382235.1 Burkholderiales bacterium | reverse complement strand
GATCGAGAGCCTGGGTTCGGTGGCTGCCGGCCTTGGACATTTGACGCAGACGCAGGACCCTGATGGTGCGATCCGAACCGAGCCGCTTTTGCTGCAGTATTACGATCGCTATGTGCCGTCGTTCGCGCTGATGGTGGCCGCGAAGTCCCTCAACCTCGGGGTGGACGACATCAAGGTCACATGGGGCGAGCAGTTGCGTCTGGGCAAGCTGGCGATCACCACCGACAGCAATTCCCGCATGTATACCTATTTTTACAAGGATCGCGGCGACAAACGGGCCTTCCAGATCGATTCGTTCTATGACGTGATCTCGGGAAAGATCAATGCCGCCGAGCGCTATGCCGGCAAGATCGTGCTGATTGGCGCGACCGCATCCGGTGTCGGCACCAGTTTCGTCACGCCAGTGTCGTCAGCGTTGACCCCGGTCGAAATTTCCGCGCACACGGTGTCTTCAATTCTGTCGGAGCATTTTTTCGTCACGCCCGCGTGGGCGGTCTGGCTCGAACTGCTGGTGTTCATCCTGGTCGCCGCCTATCTGATCGCGCTGCTGCCGAAGCTCAAGGCGCGGCCTGCGGCCCTGATCACCCTGGGCGTGCTGGTTGCGTTGTTGGCGACGCATTTTGCCTTGATGGTCTCGGCAGGCATGTGGATTCAGTTGATGGTGCCGGCAACGCTGCTTCTGGTCGGGCACTTGTTGCTGACGACCAAACGCTACATCGTCACTGAAGCGGGCAAGCAGAAGTCGGATGTCGAATCGGCAGAGTCGAATCGAATGCTCGGGCTGGCCTTCCAAGGCCAGGGTCAGCTGGACATGGCCTTCGACAAGTTTCGCAAGGTGCCGTTTGACGGCGCTGTCATGGACAACCTCTACAACCTGGCGCTGGATTTCGAGCGCAAGCGTCAGTTTAATAAGGCCCAGGCGGTCTATGAGCACATGGCGACCTATGATCCGAAGTTCAAGGATCTTGAGCAGAAGATCGTGCGTGCCAAGAATCTGTCGGAAACCGTGATCCTGGGCGGCGCTTCCGGCCGCTCCAACGCCAGCATTCTGGATGGTGCGGGTGCCGGCGAAAAGCCCATGCTCGGCCGCTACCAGATCGAGAAAGAACTCGGCAAAGGCGCGATGGGCGTGGTCTACCTGGGGCGCGACCCGAAGATCAACCGCGTGGTGGCGATCAAGACCATGGCGCTTTCCCAGGAGTTCGAGGCTGAAGAACTCGATGAAGCCAAAGCGCGATTCTTTCGCGAGGCGGAGACCGCCGGACGCCTCAATCATCCGCATATCGTGACCATCTACGACGCGGGTGAAGAGCATGACCTGTGTTTCATTTCGATGGAACTGCTCAAGGGCAAGGATCTGGTGCCTTTCACCAAGCCGGAAACGCTGCTGCCGATTCCGCGCGTGGTCTCGATCGTGGCTCGTGTGGCCGATGCGCTCGGCTACGCGCACCGGCAGAACGTCGTTCACCGCGACATCAAGCCTGCCAACATCATGTACGACCCGGAACTGGACAATCCGAAGGTCACCGACTTCGGAATCGCCCGGGTTACCGACTCTTCCAAGACCAAGACCGGCATGGTGCTGGGCACGCCGTCCTACATGTCGCCCGAGCAACTTTCCGGCAAGAAGGTTGAGGGTGCTTCCGACCTGTTTTCTCTGGCGGTCAGTCTTTACCAGATGCTGTGCGGCCACTTGCCATTTGTCGGCGATTCCATGGCGCAATTGATGTTCAAGATCGCCAACGAGGAAGCGGCCGATATCCGCACTCTTAATCATGAGGTTCCTGAAGGCCTGGCGGCAGTCCTGCGCAAGGCGATGGCCAAGGAAGCCGGGGAGCGGTTTTTGAGCGGTGAAGAGTTCGCGGCAGCCCTGCGTCCATTCGGCGAGACCCCCGCTACCGCTACCGGTGTGAACATTCCCGCGGTGCCACGCCCGGCGACGCAGCCGGTGGCAGCCCCCACCACCGCTCCTGCTGTGTCAATGGCCACGTCGGCGGCAAGCGCTGCCGCAACAGCCGCGGCGGCGACCAACCCTCACGCGGGCGAAACGATGATCCTGCAAGCGCAAGCCGATGCCGACAAGACGGTGATCATTCAGGTGCCGTCGCAGGCCCCGGCCGGTCCAGCTGCGGCCCGCAAGCCGCCGCCTGACGTGGATATTTCCCTTTAAGGCACGCGCATGAATCTGTCAGATGCGATCGAGATCGTTGGCCATTCCGACCCCGGGATGGTACGGTCCCACAACGAGGACTCGATTGCCAATGATGCGCGCAACGGGTTGGCTATTCTGGCCGACGGAATGGGCGGTTACAACGCCGGCGAAGTCGCCAGCGGCATGGCGACCACGGTGCTCATGACCGAATTGCAGTCGGCCATCGCGCAGCGCGCACCATTCGAGTACGATGCAGACAGCGGCGCGGAGTTCCGCACGCACGCCGCCCGCATGCTGCGTGACCAGATTGCGAAAGCGAATCATTCGATCTTTTCAGCGGCGCAGTCGCAGCCGCAGTATTCCGGGATGGGCACCACGCTGGTGGTGGCGATTTTCTATGACAACAAGGTAAGCGTTGCGCACATCGGGGATTCGCGGCTGTATCGCCAGCGCGGCGGCGAATTCGTGCAGATCACACGGGACCATTCGCTGTTGCAGGAACAGATCGACAGCGGAATGCTCACCGTGGAGGAAGCGAAGCATTCTCAGAACAAGAATCTCGTCACCCGCGCCCTGGGAATCGATCCGACGGTGGAAGCAGAGATTCACGATTATGAAACACGGCCCGATGACATCTATCTGCTGTGTTCCGACGGCTTGTCAGACATGGTTGAGGATGAGGAAATCGGCCTGACCCTGGAGACACTTGGGGGCAACCTCAACTTGGCGGCGCAGCAACTGGTGCAGATGGCCAATGACAACGGCGGGCGTGATAACGTGTCAGTGCTGTTGGTCAAGATTCGCAAAGAGTATCCGGCCGCGAGGGGTTTGTTCGGCAGGTTTTTGGGGTGGTTCAAGTAAACTAGAGCGATTGCATGTCGCTACGCGTCAACAGCGAAAGAGAAAAAGGAACGGGCTATGGCGAAGCTAATTCTCAGCATGGACGGGCTGGTGCTCAAGGAAATCACCTTGACCAAAGAGCGCACCACCATCGGCCGCAAGCCGCACAATGACATCCAGATCGACAATCTGGCGGTTTCAGGCGAGCACGCTGTGATCGTGACGATTCTCAATGACTCGTTCTTGGAGGACCTTGGTTCGACCAATGGAACACTGGTCAACGGGCAGCCGATCAAGAAGCATTTTCTGCAGCCCAACGACGTGATCGAGCTTGGCAAGTACAAGCTCAAGTACATCAACGAAGCGCCCAAGGCTGCTGCTGCCGCCGATTTCGAGAAAACGATGGTGTTGCGGCCGGGCTCCATGCCAAAGCCGGCTTCCACGCCAGCGCCGGTACAGACGTCGGCTGCATCGGCTTCCGTGGCGACCGCGGCAATCGCACCGGCACCGGCACCGGCCGCGCCTGCCAGGCAGGGCGCAATCCAGTTGTTGTCCGGCGCCAATGTCGGCAGGGAACTTCTTCTGACCAAGGCATTGACCACGCTGGGCAAGCCAGGAGTCCAGGTGGCGGTCATCACGCGGCGGCCGCAGGGCTACTTCATTACCCATGTGGAAGGTGCGAATTTCCCGGTAGTCAATGGCAAGACCCTTGACGCCCAGGCACATCCTCTCAATGATCACGACGTGATCGAGATCGCGGGTACGAAAATGGAGTTCTTCTACAAGTAGACCCGCGAAGCCGTCGTCGGCCTGTGCCAGGGCTCGGATGGTAACGGGCGCAATGCCTGAAGGGAGGCGGCAGTGAAACAGCACATCGTCCGGATCGGGCTCGGGCTCTTGGTCCTGTTGGTGTTTCTGGTCCACGCGGCCGAGTTCTTCAACATTCGCATCATCAGCCAACTCGACGCCATTATCTATGACGCGCGCGCCAGGTTGACGATGCCTGGCACACTTGACGAGCGCATCGTCATCGTCGACATTGACGAAAAGAGCCTTGGCAAGCTGGGGCGCTGGCCTTGGAGTCGCGACAAAATGGCTGCGCTGGTCGACAAGCTGTTCGATCAGTATGGCGTTGTGATGGTAGGTTTCGACGTGGTGTTCGCCGAACCTGACGTCAGTTCGGGCATCCGCACGCTCGAAAGCCTTGCGCGGGACGGCGCGCTCAAGGACAACGAGCAATTCAAGGCTGAGATCGAAAAGCTGAAGCCCGCGCTCGACTACGACGCGCGCTTCGCCAAGGCGCTTGCCGGCAAGGCCGTCGTTCTTGGCTATTACCTCTCGTCTGAAGACGACGCGGAAAAGAGCGGCGTTTTGCCGCCACCTGTCATGCCGGGGGGCACTTTCAAAGGCCGCACCATCGACTGGTTTCAGTGGAAAGGTTTTGGCGCCAATCTGGATTCGTTTCAGAAATCCGCGTTGGGCTCCGGCTTGTTCAATCCCATCGTTGATCTCGATGGTGTGGTGCGGCGAGTGCCCATGTTGTCGGAGTATGAAGGGCAATACTACGAGTCCTTGGCCCTGGCGATGTTTCGGGCGCTGCTGGGCTCGCCAAATATCGAACCGGGGTATCCGCCGGAACGTTTTCTCTCCAAGAATTATCAGGGCCTCGAGTGGCTTGAACTGAAAGCGAACGCCGGCGGCGGGCTGCGCTCGTTCCGGATTCCGGTAGACAAGACCGTCAGCGCACTGGTGCCATATCGCGGCCGCGGTGGACCCAAGGGTAATTCGTTCCGCTACATTTCGCTGGCCGATATCTATGAGGGCAAGATTGGCAAGGGGGAACTGAAGGGCAAGATCGCCTTGTGGGGCACTACCGCTCCTGGTTTGCTGGACTTGCGATCGACTCCAGTCGGCGAAGCGTATCCCGGGGTCGAGATCCATGCCAATCTTCTGTCCGGCATGCTGTCGCAGAATTTCAAGGAACGTCCGCCCTTTACCCTGGGTGCGGAGGTGTTGCTATTGTCGATTGGCGGCATCACGCTGGCGCTGCTGCTGCCGTTCCTCTCGCCGATGCGCGCCACGCTAGTGGCTGTCGCCGCGATGGCCTTGATCATCGGGCTCAATACCTTCATCTACACCAAGATGAGTCTCGTGTTGCCCTTGGCAGCATCACTATTGATGACCGCTGCGCTGTTCATCCTCAACATGGCTTATGGATATTTTGTAGAGTCGCGCAGCAAGCGTGAATTCACCGCCCTCTTCGGTCAGTATGTGCCGCCGGAGTTGGTCGACGAGATGGCGCGCGACCCGACCAAGTACAGCATGGAGCCCACGGCGGCGGATCTGACGATACTTTTCTCCGACGTGCGCGGATTCACCACCATTTCCGAAAGCCTTTCTCCTGGCGATCTTGCGGCCTACATCAACGATTACCTGACCGGTATGTCGGCCACAATTTCGAAGAACCGGGGCACGCTGGACAAGTACATCGGCGACGCGGTGATGGCGTTTTGGGGTGCACCCGTGCCCGATGCGGAGCACGCGCGTCAGGGGGTTATCACGGCGCTCGAAATGCAGAGAGTTGCCCATGAGCTGAACGAGAAATTTCGCGGCAAAGGCTGGCCGACGTTGAAGATCGGCATCGGTGTCAACTCCGGCAATGTCCGCGTTGGTGACATGGGTTCCAAAGTGCGCAAGGCGTATACAGTCATGGGTGACCCGGTGAATTTGGCGTCGCGGCTGGAAGGTCGGACCAAGGAGTACGGGGTCGGGATTCTGGTCGGCGAAGCCACAGAGAAGGTGGTCAAGGACGTCATATTCAAGGAACTTGACCGAATTCGGGTCAAAGGCAAGAACGAGCCGGTGGCTGTTTATGAGCCGATATGCCTTGAGGCGGAAGCCGACAAGAAGTTGAAGGACGAATTGAAGCTTTGGCGTGATGCACTGAAGGCGTATCGGATGCAGTCCTGGGATCAAGTGTAGATGAACCTTCTCAATCTGCAGCGTATGAATCCCGATTGCTACCTTTACGAAAAGTATGCCGACCGCGTGATACAGTTTCGCAAGCGTCCTCCTGGTCCGAACTGGGACGGAGTTACCACGTTCGACGAAAAATGATTCGTCCAAGGGCGGGTTTTATCAGATGAAAGTCAAGGTTCTGGGTTGCTCTGGCGGAATCGGCGGCAAGCACTTGCGCACCACCGCGTTCCGGGTCGACAACGACGTCTTGATCGATGCCGGAACCGGCGTCGCCGACTTGTCATTGACCGAGTTGTCCATGATCGATCATATTTTTCTCACCCATTCGCACCTCGATCACATTGCGACGATTCCCTTTATAGTCGACACGGTCGGCGCGATGCGGGACAAGCCGCTGACGATCTACGGCATCGAGGAAACCCTGGACACACTTGCCAAACACATCTTCAACTGGAGTGTGTGGCCCGATTTCACCGCTATTCCAAGCGCCGAAGCGCCATTCATGCGCTACCAGCGTATCAAGCCGGGGCAGCGCATCAACCTGGATGGCCGCACGTTCACGCCGCTACCGGCCAACCATACCGTTCCCGCAGTCGGCTACCAGATCGACAGCGGTCACGGGAGTCTGGTCTTTTCCGGCGATACCTACATCAACGATCCCCTCTGGAAGCTGGTCAACAAGATCCCCAACCTCAAGTACCTGATCATCGAGACCGCGTTTTGCAACCGCGAAAAGCAACTGGCGGTGGCGTCCAAGCATCTTTGTCCCAGCCTGCTTGCTGAAGAGTTGGCCAAACTTGAGCGCTCGGCGGAGATTTTCATCACCCACCTGAAGCCGGGTGAAATCGAGTTGACGATGCAGGAGATTGAGGAGTTCGCTGGCGACTACAAGCCGCGCATGCTGCAAAACGGTCAAGTGTTCGAGCTTTGATGGCAGCCATGGGTGAGCGCTCTGTTTCCATCGACATGCTGCGGGCTTTCGATCCGCTGGGATCGCTCTCCGGCACGCGGCTGGAAGAGTTTGCCGACCTTTGCTTCCTCGAGCACGTCGCCGCCGGAACTGACCCGCTCCATATGCACGGCGGCTCGGAGGAACTGGCGTTTCTGGCCAAAGGCGAGCTTCTTTTGTTGTTTGCCGATGGCAGTGGCGAAACAGTGCTGGCAGGGACCGACGCCGCACGTTCCGCGCTGTCGCGGCCCAAGGGTGTCGTCGCCAGTCGCGCGGTGACCGATCTTGAGCTCATACGCATTGATCGCGATCTTCTCGACATCATGCTGACTTGGGATCAACTCGCCGAGTTTGATGCTACGCGTACCGGACGCCTGAAGCTGCTGGTCCAGGAAGATACGCCGGCTTTGCCGCAGTGGAAGGTCATGTCCGGCGTGTTCAGCCTGTCCAACCTGCGGTCGGGTGCCTTCTCCAACCTCCCTTCTGCACATATCGCGGAACTGCTCAACCGCTTCGCCAGGCTTGAGGTCCGGGCCGGTGACATCATCGTGCGGGAAGGCGAGGAAGGGGATTATTACTATGTCATCGAATCGGGTCGGGCGTCGGTTACCCGCCTTGTCGGCGGGGTGGTGGTGACCCTGGCGGACCTGAAAAGCGGGGATGCCTTTGGGGAAGAGGCCCTGGTCTCGGATGCCAAGCGCAACGCCACGGTGACCATGAAGTTGCCAGGCGTCCTGCTGCGACTGGCGAAGCATGATTTCGTCGCGTTGCTGAAGGAACCGCTGATCAACCGGATCAAGTTCGAGGCAGCGAACGCCAAGGTTGCTGCCGGCGCACAATGGCTTGACGTGCGTTATCCGTCGGAGTATCAGTACGATCGACTGGCGGGGGCGATCAACATTCCCTTGGCAGAGATTCGAAATGCCTTCAATGTGCTCGATAAATCCCGGGAATACGTGGTTTACTGTCAAAGTGGGCGGCGCAGTTCAGCCGCGGCATTTTTGTTGGCGCATCGCGGCTTCAAGGTATTCCTGCTTGACGGCGGTTTGTGGGCTGCACGCAAGGCTGAGTGACATGGATTGGTGCGTATCTTGCGATTTATGGATATGTCGGTGCCGGATGTCCGGTAATCCGGCAGCTTTTGCTGTTTGGGGTGAGTCATGAGCGCTGTTCTGAGTCCGAAGCCGGCTGCGCAGTCCGCAGATGTCAGTCTCAAGCTCAATTTCCAGAAGAACCTGCAAACGGTTACCAACCGCATTCATGCGACCAACAACGTCGACGAGATCATGCTGGAGGTCAGCCAGGAGATCTGCAACCTCTTCAATGCCGATCGTTTGACCATTTATGCTGTTGGCGAGGACAAGGCCTCGATCATTTCCAAGATCAAGACCGGACTCAACTCCTTCAAGGATCTGAAACTCCCGATTGCCGAACAAAGCATCGCCGGCTACGTTGCACTGTCGAAAAAGCTGATCAACCTGCGCGACGTGTATGACGAGTCGGAGCTGAAGTCGCATAACAGCAACCTGCGGTTCCTGCAGGAGGTCGACAAACGCACCGGTTACCGCACCAAACAGGTGCTGTGTGCCCCGGTGGTGGACGCCCAGTCCAGCGAGTTGATCGGCGTGGTCCAGATCATCAACAACAAGTCCGGCCAGCCGTTTGGCCAACTTGAGGAGGAAGGCGCGATCGGTCTGACCCAGACGCTCGCCATCGCCTTCAGGCAACGCCAGAAGTCGGCTCAGCCGGTCAAGACCAAGTACGATTATCTGGTGGAGGATGCCGTGTTGTTGGCGCAGGAGTTTGAACTTGCCACCCGTTCAGCGCGGCGCAAGGGGGTCGATGTCGAAGAGGTGCTGATCGGCGAATTCCAGGTCAAGGTGCCGGCCATGGGCGCTGCCCTGGCGAAATTCTTCGGTGTTCCGCATGAGCCCTTCAAGGCCGATCGGATCAAGCCGGCCGACCTCTTGAAGAATCTCAAGCGCGATTATGTCGAGTCCAGCCAATGGTTGCCAATCGATGATGCCAAGGAAGGCCTGATCGTTCTCTGCCTCGATCCGGAGCGGGTCAAGAGTTCGCGCATCGTCAACAATATTTTTCCGCGCGCCAGCAAGGTGATCTACAAGGTCACAACGGCGATCGAGTTCAAGCAGACACTCAATGCCTTTTTCGGTGAAGTAGGCGACACCAGCACGATTGACGATCTGCTGACCAACATGGGCGATGAGGACGAGCTCTCGGTGGTTGCCAGCGACGGCGACGACGTCAACGCAGCGGCCGATAACGAACTGGTCAAGCTGGTCAACAAGATCATCGTCGACGCCTATCACCAGGGTGTGTCGGACATACACATCGAGCCATATCCCGGCAAGGCCAAGACCGAGATCCGCTTCCGCAAGGATGGCTCGCTTGCGCCGTATATCGAGATACCCGCGAGCTATCGTGCGGCGATTGTGGCGCGCATCAAGATCATGTGCGATCTTGATATCTCGGAGAAGCGCCGACCGCAGGACGGCAAAATCAAGTTCAAGAAGTATGGGCCGCTCGACATCGAATTGCGCGTCGCGACCATTCCGACCGCAGGCGGTGTCGAAGACGTGGTGATGCGGATTCTCGCCGCCGGCGAACCGATTCCGATCGACAGCCTGGGCGTCACGCGGAAAAACCTCGAGGCCTTGAAAAAGACCGTCAGCAAGCCGTATGGGCTATTTTTCGTCTGCGGCCCCACCGGCTCCGGCAAGACCACCACCCTGCATTCGGTGCTGGGTTTCCTCAACACGCCCGACACCAAGATCTGGACTGCCGAAGACCCGGTCGAGATCACGCAGAAAGGTTTGCGCCAGGTACAGGTCAACAAGAAGGCGGGCCTGGATTTCGCGGTGGTCATGAAGGCATTCCTGCGTGCCGATCCCGACATCATCATGGTCGGCGAGATGCGCGATGCCGAGACTACCAGCACCGGCATTGAAGCGTCGCTTACCGGTCACCTGGTATTCGCGACCCTGCACACAAACAGCGCGCCAGAGGCGGTTATTCGCCTGCTCGACATGGGCATGGATCCGTTCAATTTCGCAGATGCGCTGCTCGGCATTCTTGCGCAACGGCTGGCGAAGCGCCTGTGCAAGGAATGCAAAGAAGCCTACAACCCCGATCCCAACGAACTGAAGTCCTTCATCACCGAGTACGCGGAGGAACTGATCAAGACCCCGGCGTGGAAGCAGGATCCGCAGGCACAGTTCAAGAAGCTCTATGACTACTGGATGCAGGAATACGGCAAGGAGGGCAAGATCACCGTCTACCGTGCCAAGGGTTGCGACAAATGCGGCGGCAGCGGCTACAAGGGGCGGGTCGGCCTGCACGAATTGATGGTGGCGACCGAGCGCGTCAAGAAGCTGATCCAGGAGCATGCCCGGGTGGCCGATATCTTCGTGGCTTCGGTGGAAGAAGGCATGAGCACGCTGAAGATGGATGGCATGGAGAAAGTCCTGATGGGCGTCACCGACCTCAAGCAGGTTCGTACCGTCTGTATCAAGTAGACGCACTGCCGGAGTCAGCCGTGCTCACCGTCGAGGACCTCTTCACCCGACTGGATCAGCTCAACGCTGTCGGCGCGGCGTTATCGCAGGAACGTGATATCAACGCCCTGCTGGAAAAGATCCTGCTTGCGGCCAAGGGCATCACCAATGCCGACGGCGGCACGTTGTACCGCCTGATCGACGGGGAGAAGCTGCAGTTCGAGATCGTGCTCAACGATTCACTGAAGATCGCCCTTGGCGGAACCTCCGGCAATCCGATTTCGTTCTATCCGATCAAGCTGCACAACGAAGCCAACCAGCCCAACACATCAATGGTCGCCGCCTACGCCGCGCTGACCGGTGAAGCGGTGAATATCGCGGACGCCTACACCGCCGACGGTTTCGACTTTTCCGGCACGCGCAATTTCGACAAGAAAACCGGATATCGCTCGACCTCCTTCTTGACCATACCGATGCGCGATCACGAGAACGAGATCATCGGGGTGTTGCAGCTTCTCAACCGGATCGAGCCCTTGACCGGCAAGGTCACCGAGTTTTCCGATGCCGACCAGCGCTTAGCCGAGAGCTTGGCGTCGCAGGCTGCCATAGCGCTCACCAACCGCAATCTCATCTTGCAGTTGGAGCAGCTGTTTGAATCTTTCATCAACGTCATGAACACGGCGATCGATGAAAAATCGCCCTATACCGGCGGTCATTGCCAGCGCGTGCCGACCCTGACCATGATGCTGGCCGACGCTGTCACCCATACCACGGTGGGTCCGCTCAAGGACTTCAGGATGACCGATAAGGACCGCTACGAGCTCAAGATCGCCGGTCTTCTGCATGATTGCGGCAAAGTGACCACCCCGGTGCATGTGGTCGACAAGGCCACCAAGCTTGAGACCATCTTCGATCGGGTGCACATGGTCGACACCCGCTTCGAGGTGCTGAAACGCGATGCCGAGATCGCGATGCTGAAGGGGGAAATTTCATCCGCGGAGCGCTCGCGTCGCGTGGCGCAACTCGAGGATGATCGCGCCTTCCTGCACAAGGCCAATGTCGGCGGTGAATTCATGCGCGAGGAAGATCTCACGCGAGTCCGGCAAATTGCCGGCTACCGCTGGATCGATGTCAACGGACAGGACGCGGCTTTCCTGAGCGACGAAGAAGTCAGGAACCTCACGGTGCGTGCCGGCACCCTGACCCAGGAAGAGCGCGAAATCATCAACTACCACATTGTGGCGACCATCAAGATGCTGGAGACGCTGCCGTGGCCCAAGCATCTCAAGAATGTTCCCGAGTATGCCGGTGGGCATCACGAGCGCATGGATGGCAAAGGCTACCCGAAGGGTCTCAAGCGCGAAAACATGAGCGTGCAGGCGCGCGTCATGGGCATTGCCGATATCTTCGAAGCGCTGACCGCACGCGACCGGCCTTACAAGAAAGGCAAGACCCTCACGGAGTCGCTGGAGATTCTCGGCAAGTTCAAGCTAAACGGCCACGTCGATCCCGACTTGTTCGATGTTTTCATCCGCGAAAAGGTTTACCTGAAATATGCGGAACAGTTCATGAATCCCGAGCAAATCGATGATGTGGACCTGAGCCGCATCCCCGGAGTTTCTCTCTGAGATTGCCTGCGCCGGCGCCGCCAGCGGCGTGCGCTGCTAACAGCTTGTCGGATTTATGGACCGTCGTCTGCAAATCGGCCGCAGCGGTCCATTTTCCACCGACTTCTTGGCCCATAGCGGGGCTACGGGCCTTCAAATTCGGCAAAGACTGGCCTCGCCGGGGCCGATTTTCGCTCGCGACGCACTGAGTGCGACAAGCTGCTAGCCGCCTGCCGGCGGAGCGGCCGGGCGCCGCGTGATGTAGACGATCAAGGCTTCAGTGGCGATTTCGACGAATTTCTCGTTGTAGCCCATTTCCTTGAGTTCCCACTGAAAAGTGTTGCCCAGAGAGGCTTTCTTGAACACGCCGAGCTTCTTTTCATCCTTGAACTGGGCTGCCTTCTCGCAAACCTCTTCGATGATCGTGGTCAGGCGCTTGGGGCTGACCATGCGCTGCGGATCGTTGGCCAGCGTGGGCGGGAAGCGTTTCGCGATTTCCTGGGCGAGGGATTTGGCGAATTCCTCGAGATCCTTGCCACCGAACAGGTTCAGAGCCATGGTGCGATACCGTCTGCTGAAAAGTGTTTTTATATGATAACCGCATTTTTGCAACGGCAATCCGACGCGCATGCATGCCAGGAATGCCGTTCGGCCGCACAATGTTTGTCGCTCCCACTGAAAACCCCGGAACCCCATTCGTACGGATTACTGCGTGCATAACCGAAGCTTATGCCAATGTCGGTTGCGCAAAGGCGCCGCCACTTGCACAATCAGGTCCTGATATTCACGGAACCGGAAATGCGTGCACCGCCGCTGGACTTGCGTCTGCTTGAAGTCTTCGAAGCGATTTTTGTCGAGAAGAGCCTGACCAATGCCGCTCTCAAGCTGGCGATGACCCAGCCGGCGGTCAGCCAGTCGCTGACCAGGATGCGCGCCCATTTCGGCGACCAGTTGTTCGTGCGTACAGTGGCAGGCATGGAGCCGACCCCACGCGCCAAGGAATTATTCGCCTCGGTGTCTGTGATCCTCAAGGAGGCGCGTGAATCGCTGGTGGCGCGCCCGGCTTTCGATCCAAAACTGTCGGAACGCGAGTTCGCGATCGCGACCACCGATCTGGGAGCGGCCGCCCTGATTCCGCAGCTGATCCAGGCGGCCCGCCTGCGGGCCCCGCTGGCACGCATCGTCAGCGTCAATGCCGATGGCCGTGAACTCGCCGAGGAAATGACCGCCGGCGACATTTCTCTTGCG
This sequence comes from Burkholderiales bacterium, assembly GCA_040382235.1. Taxonomy (GTDB): domain Bacteria; phylum Pseudomonadota; class Gammaproteobacteria; order Burkholderiales; family JAEUOS01; genus JAEUOS01. The sequence goes on along the minus strand of JBEIFV010000026.1, from coordinate 35,836 downwards.
ATAGGCAATTTCCCGATACTCCAGACCGGCATCTATCAACAGGGCCTGTATCAGGAAAGCTACGTGCTCCTGGCCAACCGTGAGCGTGCCGCGCTGGGGTGCGTGACCGTCGAGGATTTTCGCGAAGCGCATCATGTGATTGTGAGTGCCGGCACATCGGGCCACTTTCACAGCGAAATCGAAAAGCGCCTGATCGCCATGATTCCGCACGACCATATCGTGGCCACTGTTGCAAGTTTTCTGGTCGCTCCACTGGTTGCGCGTGGCAGCGACCTGTTGTTGACGGTGCCGCGCCGTGTTGCCGGCATTTACGCGCCCTTTCTGGGGCTGGAGGAAATGCCGCTGCCGCTGGAGTTGCCGGATTATCCTATCACCCAGTACTGGCATGCGCGCTTTCACCATGACCCGGGCATCGTCTGGCTTCGCAATCTCGTCTTTGAGCTGTTTTCGGATGCCGACAGCGGGGTGCCCGAAGCGCAGGCGCCGGCCGGACGTGTCGCGGAGCGCAGCGCATGACCGTTCTTCAATACGCAAGGCCGGCGCAGCTTGCCGATGCGTTGGCGCTATTGAGTGCCGGAGGTTTTTCGATCCTGGCCGGTGGCACCGATTTCTATCCGGCGCGGGTCGGCAGACCGGTGGATGTGAGTGTGCTCGACATCACGCGTTTGGCGGAATTGCGTGGCATCGCAGTCCAGGCCGGTGCGGTGCGTATCGGCGCAACCGCGACCTGGAGCGATTTGCTCGCAGCCGACCTGCCGCCAGTGTTTGATGGTCTCAAGGCAGCGGCGCGCGAGGTCGGCGGCCTGCAAATCCAGAATGCAGGCACGGTGGCCGGCAACCTTTGCAATGCCTCACCGGCTTCTGACGGCATGCCGCCACTGCTGGCGCTGGATGCCGAGATCGAACTCGCGTCGTCTGCCGGCACGCGGCGCATCCGCTTGCAGGACTTCGTGCTGGGCAATCGCAAGACCGCACGCAACGCGCACGAACTGGTCGTCGCGGTGCACATTCCGGCCTGGGCTGCGAATGCGCGCGGCAGCTTTCTCAAACTCGGCCATCGCAAGTATCTGGTGATTTCGATCGTCATGGTGGCCGCCTGCATCGCGGTGGATGGAGAGGGGCGCATTGCCCGCTGCGGGCTGGCAGTGGGTGCCTGCGCGGCGACGGCCAAACGCCTGGGCGTGCTGGAGACCAGCTTGGTCGGCATGCGAGCCACTGATGCAGCCACGATCGTGACTGCGCAGCATCTGGCGGACTTGGCACCAATCGACGATGTGCGCGGCACCGGCGCCTACCGGCGCGATGCCGCCCTGACCCTGCTGCGGCGGGCGATTGCGCAGGCGGTGGCAGCATGAACAAGCCCGTCGAAGCGCATTTGGGCGACGGTCCAAAAGCGGCTCACGGCATTGCGCTGACAGTCAATGGCACCAGTGTGCGGCTTAGATGCGACCCCTCCATACGTCTGGCCCATGCCCTGCGCGAAGACCTGGGACTCACCGGCACCAAAGTCGGCTGCGACGCCGGCGATTGCGGTGCGTGCACCGTGCTGCTGGACGGCAGGCAGGTGTGTGCTTGCATCACGCCAGTGGCGCAGGCCGAAGGGCGCGCGGTGACAACCGTGGAAGGCTTGGCAGACAATGGCAGTCTGAACACCCTGCCACAGGCGTTCCTCACGCACGGCGCTGCGCAGTGCGGCATCTGCACGCCCGGCATGCTGATGGCCGCCAGCGACCTTTTGTCGCGCAACGCCAACCCTGCTGAAGCCGAGGTGCAGGATGCGCTCGGTGGCGTGCTGTGCCGCTGCACCGGCTACCGCAAGATCGTCGAAGCCGTGCTTGCCGTGGCGGCAGGCGACATTTCAAGCGACGAGGTACCTACCGGCCGTGCGGTCGGCAGCCGCCTCGCGCGCCTCGACGGGCCGGGCAAACTTACCGGCGCGGAAAAATTCGGCGCCGATCAGGCACCGGCGGGCGCACTGTTTCTGCGCATCATCCGCTCGCCATACGCGCGCGCGCGCTTTGCTGTCGGCGATCTCGACGCGTTCCGACGCAGGCACCCGGGGGTGGCGGGCATCATCACTGCCGCCGATGTCCCGGAGAACTCGTTCGCGGTGTTCCCTACGCCCAAGGACCAGCCGGTGCTGGCCGATGGCCACGTGCGTTTTCGCGGGGAAGCGGTGCTGGGCTTGCTCGGCAATGAATCGGTGATTCGCGCGATTCCGGAAGCCGACGTCCCCATTGCCTGGCGACCATTGTCCGCATTGGAAACACCCGAGCAGGCATTGGTTGCCACCGGCGACCTGCTGCATGATTTCGCCCCGGAAAACGTGCTGTGTCGCGGCCGCGTGGTCAAGGGCGACGTGCAGGCGGGGCTGGCGCGAGCGGTCTACGCCGCCGAAGGCGAGTTCCGCACCAGCCATGTTGAACATGCCTACATCGAACCCGAAGCAGGTTACGCTGAACTTTTCGAGGAAGGGGGCCGTACCCGCATCCGCGTGTTCGCCTGCACCCAGACACCCTACATGGACCGCGAGGAGGTGGCACGCGTGCTCAAGTTGCCGCTCGACGCCGTGCAAGTCGTGCCCTCGGCCGCAGGGGGAGGGTTCGGCGGCAAGCTCGATGTCTCGGTGCAGCCGCTGCTCGCCGTCGCCGTGTGGAAAATGCGCCACCCGGTGCGCATGGTTTACACCCGTCCGGAATCCATGGTCTCGACCACCAAGCGCCATCCGGCCCGCATTCGTGCACGGCTTGGCTGCGACAAGGATGGTCACCTGACGGCCGTCGATTTCGCTGGCGACTTCAACACCGGTGCCTACGCGTCATGGGGTTCCACCGTGGCCAACCGGGTGCCGGTGCATGCCAGCGGCCCGTATGTGGTGCCCAACGTGCGTGCGTTGACTCGCGCGATCTACACCAACAACGCGATCGCGGGCGCGTTCCGCGGCTTCGGCGTGCCGCAGGCCTGCATCGCCACCGAGGCGCTGATGGATGATCTTGCCGAACAATGCGGCCTTGATCGCCTTGAGTTTCGCCTGCGCAACGCGTTGCGTGCTGGTCAGGAAACCGCGACTGGCCAAACACTTGAGGCAAGCGTCGGCATGGTGCAGTGTCTTGAAGTGCTCAAACCAGCCTGGGTAAGCGCGCTTGCGGCGGTCGCGGCCTTCAATGCGCGTGCATCTGATGCCTCCCCCCTTTCCCCGACCGACGGGCGCGCGCGTTTGCGTCGCGGGGCCGGCATAGCATGCATGTGGTACGGCATCGGCAACACCGTGATCGCCAATCCGTCGACGATGACCATCGGGCTGCGCAGGAACGGTCGCTTCATGCTCTACAACGGCGCACAGGAAATCGGCCAGGGCAGCTACACCATCATGGCGCAGATCGCAGCCGACGCGCTTGGCGTGCCGGTCAACCTGATCGATCAGATTCACGGCGACACCGACCTGACCGAGGACGCCGGAAAGTCCTCGGCTTCGCGGCAAACCTTTGTTTCCGGCAATGCCGTCAAGTTTGCCGCTGAAGATTTGAAACGCAAACTGATTTGCCTTTGCGTCGGCCTGGATTATCCGATTGACACCGTGCGATTGGAAATCGATGAGTACACCCTGTTGGCCATGCATCTGCCCACCGGAACCCGGTTTGGCAAACGCTGGGACGAGTTGGGCGTTGACAAGCGCGGGGATATCGAGCTCGGTCGCGGCACTTTCAACCCGCCCACCACCCCGTTGGATGCGGATGGCCAGGGCGTCCCGTACGCCACCTACGGTTTCGCGGCGCAAATCGCGGAAGTCGAAGTTGACATCGATCTTGGCACGGTCAAAGTCCTGCATGTCCATGCCGCACACGACATCGGCCGGGCCGTGAATCCCACGCAAGTGGAAGGGCAGATTCATGGCGGCGTGGCGCAGGGCTTGGGTATGGCGCTGATGGAGGAGTACGTCAGCGGCAAGACCGACAACCTGCACGATTACCTGATCCCGACTATCGGCGACGTGCCGCCGATCACCACGCATCTGGTGGAAGACCCTGAGCCGATCGCGCCCTACGGCGCAAAGGGTGTCGGCGAGCCGGCACTGATCGCCACGGCGCCGGCGATCTATGGCGCGATCCGGCATGCGACCGGTGTGCGGGTCGATTTCGCGCCCTGCACGCCGGACCGGTTGGCCCGCTTGATCAAGCGGCAACATAACGTCAAGGCGTAAGATTGGGCGACAATTTTTAGATTTGGAGCCATCATGACGGAAGAAGAACTCCTCAAGCGCATCACCGTAAATCCCGAAATCTTTGGCGGCAAGCCAATCATTCGCGGGCGGCGCATGGCGGTGGAGCATGTGCTTGGCATGCTCGCAGCCGGTGACACAGTCGAGGATCTGCTCGAAGGTTACAAATGGCTGGAACGGGAGGACATACAGGCGTGCATGGCGTATGCGAGCCGCCTGGTTTCGCATGAGTATTTCTCCCCGATGGAAGTGAAGGCGGCAGCTTGAAGCTTTTGCTTGACTCCTGTGTCTGGGGTAAAGCCAAGGAGGAACTGGTCGCCGCAGGACATGATGTGGTTTGGGCCGGCGACTGGTTGTCCGATCCTGGCGACAGCGCTATTCTCCAGCGGGCACACGCCGAAGGTCGAGTGCTTGTCACGCTCGACAAGGACTTCGGAGAACTGGCTGTCGTGTACCGACAAGCGCACACGGGAATCATCCGCATGCACAAAGTGTCTGCCAGGCATCAGGCCGGCATGCTTGTAAAGATTCTGGCGGAGCATGGCAAGGAATTGAGCAAGGGGGCGATTGTTTCGGTCAACGAGTATCGAATCCGGGTTCGCAGGTCGGATATCACGGATGAAGGCTGAGCCGCATGAGTTTTTCGGTACGCCCTAATTTTTGCGCGCAGTCGCAGGCGGTGGCGTTCTTGGGCGCTCGTCGTTTTGGACCGGCCATGAAGTTGGTTTATGGTGCAAGTGCAACTTCCGAAGGGCTTGGCCGAGAATGATTGCGGGTTTCCGTTGGAGCGGCATTTGGGTTTTGCCTGGGACTGCTCCCGCTTGGGATTGGCGCTGCCAGAGCCCTGTGAAATGACAAGCTCACCCATCGCGCTCATCACCGGCGGCCGCCGCGGTATCGGTCGCGGCATCGCCTATGCCATGGCGGACGCCGGCTTCGATCTGGTGATCAACGACATCGAGTACGATGCAGCCACGATGGAAACCCTGGAGGCCATCGCTGCCAAGGGACGTTCCGCGAAGTTCGTTCTGGGCGACATCGCCGATATCGAATCGCACGATGCCATGCTTGATCAGGTCTGGTCCTCGTTCGGAACCCTCGATGTTCTGGTCAACAATGCGGGCGTGCAGGTCAAGCTGCGCGGTGACATGCTGGAAACCACGCCGGAGAGTTATGACCGGCTGCTCGACACCAATCTGCGCGGCACCTTCTTCCTGACACAGAAGGTGGCCAGGCGCATGCTGGCGGCGAAGTGCGCGGTAGATGCGCCGCCGCGCGCGATCGTCACCATTTCATCGGTCAATGCCGCCATCGTCGGCCCCAGCCGGGCCGAGTACTGCATCTCCAAGGCGGGCCTGACCATGATGACCCAACTCTATGCCGAGCGCCTCGCCGGCGACGACATCATGTGCTACGAGGTGCGCCCCGGCATCATCCAAACCGACATGACAAGGCCGGCCAAGGCGCGCTACGACAAACTGATCGCCGAAGGCATCACGCCGGTCAAACGCTGGGGTCAGCCCGAAGATATCGGCAAGACCGTGGCCGCGCTGGCTTCGCGTGCCCTGCCGTTCAACACCGGCGCGGCCTTTTTCGTCGATGGCGGCATGCACATGAAGGTATTGTGATGAGCACCACCCACGCCGACCCCACCACCGGCATCGAGCCTGCGCCCGCCGAGCCCAGGTCGGGCGGCAAGATCATCTGCAATGCCTGCCCGGTGCTGTGCAATATCAGCGAAGGGCGCAGCGGTGCCTGCGACCGTTATGCCAATTTCGAGGGCATTCTGACGCGCCTTGATCCACTGGTACTGACCGCCCGCACGCTTGACGAAAAGGGGGAACTGGTGGCATTCGACGGCAAACCCTGGGATGGCAATCCGCTGGACAACCCGCCGGTCGATGTCGCGCGCTCACCGGTGGTCGTCACCGGCATCGGCTCGACCACTACCTACCCGGACTACAAGCCGGCGCCGTTCATCGTCGCGGCCAAACACCAGGGCGTCGATACCGTCACGGTGGTCACCGAGGGCGTGTTCAGTTATTGCAGCTTCAAGCTCAAGATCGACACCGACCGCTACATCGGGCCGGAACAGGCCAGCGTGCGCCATGACGGCGAAGTGGTCGGGCATGTCACTACTGCCGAATACGGTTCGCAGATGCTGTCGCTGGGTGGCGTTCATCACCTCACCGGGGGCTCCAAGCGCGAAGGAAGGGTGACCTGCCAGGTCATGATGGACCTCGGCAACAAGAAGCCGGTCGAACTCGACATCGAGGGTGGGTCGAAGCTGGTGGTGCAGGCCGGCCACGCTCCGGTCATCAACGGTATTGTCGAAAAACGCATGCGCGTGGGCTGCGGGTCGGCCACCATCGGCATTTTCGCGCCGCAGTGGAAGGATCATGTCGACGAGGTGATCGTGGTCGATGACCACATCACAGGCGTACTGACAGAGCACCAGGCCGGCAAATACATCGACATGCAGCCCTCGGGTATTCGGATTCGTGGCAAGAAGTCGACGCCGGGGCGCTATTTTCAGGTGGCCAATCCGGGCATGGGCTGGGGCGGCACCGACATCACCGACCCGCTCACCATCATCGAACGGGTCGATGAGAAGGTTGCCCGGCCCGGCATGCGCGTACTGTTCGTTTCCACCACCGGCGAGGACTATGCGTACTTTATGCTTGGCGACCAGTTGCAGTTCGTCCCGGCGCAGATGCCGGCCGCCTTGCAAAAAGTGGTTGACCGGATCGGCGAGAACTGCGAACCGGCCTTGTGCACGGTGCTGTTCCTGGGTGGTGCCGGCGGTTCCCTGCGCGCCGGGGTGACCGACAACCCGATTGCCCTGACGCGCTCGATCAAGGAGCTTCTCACCAATGTGACCGCTGGCGGCGCACCGGCCTATGTGTGGCCGGGTGGCGGCATCATGATGATGGTGGACGTGATGCGCATGCCCGACAACGCCTTCGGCTACGTGCCGACCCCGGCGATCGTGGCGCCGATCGAATTCATCATGACACTCACCGACTACCAGGCTATGGGCGGCTATATGCATCGCGTGCGGCGCATTGAGGACGTGCTGGCCAACGAGAAATTCCGACTGGTGAAGCAGGATGTACGCAATCCCTGGCCGATCGGCGCCAAGCCGGTGGTGGGCTAGCCAAATGATGGCACCGCAACGCCAGATTCTTTCCCCCGGTCGCGAGCATTGGCGGCATGGCCCCATCGACCTTGTGATCGAGGCCTCGGGTGAACCCGCGGCGGTGGCAGCGGCCAAGGCTGCCGCCTGGGGCCGGTTCCAGCAAGTGTTGGGCGAACTGGTGGAAGAACTTGCGGCACTGCGCGCACCGATTTCCGCTACGCGCGGCGTCAACGGGCGGGTGGCGCGGCGGATGGCGGCGGCCTGTGCTGCCCATGCCCCGGATTTCATTACGCCGATGGCAGCGGTGGCCGGCAGCGTGGCTGACGAGATCATTCCGTATTTTGCCCGGCCGGGTGTCGCGCGAGCCTTTGTCAACAACGGCGGTGACATTGCCCTCCATCTCGCGGCCGGTGAGTCCCTGAAGATCGGTGTCGTGTCGCATGCCTATCTGCCCGACGTCGATGCCCATGTGACGCTTTTGGCGGATGGGCCGGTACGCGGCATTGCCACCAGCGGCTGGCGTGGGCGCAGCCTCAGCCTTGGCATTGCCGACAGCGTGACTGTGCTCGCACCCACGGCGGCGGCGGCCGATGCGGCCGCCACCATGATTGCCAACGCGGTCGACGTCGAGCACCCTGCGATCCGGCGCCTGCCGGCCTGCGAGGTCAAGGACGACTCCGATCTCGGTTGGCGCTCGGTTACGGTCGATGTCGGACCACTGCCTGATCGCCTGGTGGCAAGCGCCCTTGACCGGGGCGCGGCCAAAGCAACGTCATTACTTGCGCGCGGCCTGATCCTTGGCGCAGCGCTTGCTTTGCAACAGCAATGGCGGAGCGTAGGTTGCGCCGACGCCAAAGTGCCGCGAATGTTGGCAGCGCGGCGCGCAGCCTGACCCGAATCCAAGGAGCCCTTCAGCAATGCCCACCATGATCAACAAGGCCCGCAGGCTCGCCGGTGGGTCCACTCGCAAGGCTACGGGCGTGGCTACCGAGATTGCGGTCAAGGTGGCTGGCGGCATGGTGTCGAAAGTGGCAGACGAAGCCAAGCTGGCTGGTAAGCTCAATCCGTCTCGCCGGGATCCGGATGCGATCAGGGTGGATGTACGCAAGATCGTCACACTGGTCGAAGAGATTCGGCATGAGGGCGGCCCGCGAGCGAAGAAGCCGCACCTGCGTGGCGCCATTGCCGCGGTGGTGGCCAATCCGTTTGCCGGGCGCTATGTGGAAGACCTGACGCCGATGATGGAGGCCTTGAAGCCACTGGGGTATGAATTGGCGGCTGCCCTGATCAAGGCCCTCGGGGGTCCCAAAAAAGTCGATGCCTATGGCAAGAGCGTGATCGTGGGCGTGGCGGGTGAATCCGAGCACGCCGCACTGTGGCATGTGCCGGGTGGCTATGGCATGCGCGAGTTGCTCGACCAGTCGCTTGCCATCGTTCCGTCCACCATCAAGGTGGCTGCGGCGGGTGCCGGCATTGATGTGCCGCTGCATCATCGCACTGCCGCGTACGTACGCAGCCATTTCGACAGTGTCGAGATGCGGGTGCCCGACGCACCGCGCCCGGACGAAATCGTCTTCATTCTGGCCATGGGAGTGGGCGGTCGCGTGCACGATCGCATGGGCGGCCTCAAGGCTGGCGAAATTGCGAAATTGGATGGTCAACGCTGAATCGTCTTGAAAAGGGAGTCTCCATGAATCCACACGAATTTATGCGTGCCTGCCTGGCGTGCTTCAAGGCCGGCGTGCTCGAAGACGCCTGCGGCGGTATCGACCTCGACGGCTCACCAGCCAAGGCCTCGGCCGACATGGGCAAGGCAGGCGTCAATTGGCTGAAATCCGCCGATATCGCGGCCTGAAGACCATGGCTTTCCTGCGCAACTGCTGGTACGCGGCCGCCTGGGCCGGCGAAGTAGATGGCGGCCTTTTGGCGCGCACCATTCTTGAAGTGCCGATGGTGTTTTACCGGATGACCAATGGCCAGGTCGCTGCCTTGCTCGATCGTTGCCCGCATCGCCTGCTGCCACTGTCAAAAGGCAGTTTGCGCGGTGACAACATCGAATGCGGCTACCACGGCCTGACCTTCGACTGCAGCGGGCGTTGCGTGCGCGCACCCGGACAGGAACGAATTCCCGCAGCAGCCAAAGTGCAAAGCTTCGCGGTGGCCGAACACCTGGGCGTGGTATGGGTCTGGCCGGGTGACCCGGCATTGGCGGATAAGGCGAAACTGTTTGACCAGTTGCCGCGCTGGGCCGAGTCGCAAGGCGAGTCGCCGGCCTGGGGCCTGAGCTGCGGGCCCTATACCCACGTCAAGGCGAACTACCAGCTGTTGACCGAAAACCTGGTCGACCCGGCGCACGTGACCTACGTGCACGCCTCGACTCTGGGAACCGCGGCGATGGCCGATATCCCGATCGAAACCACGCAGATCGGCGACACGCTCCTGGTCACCCGCTGGACCCTAGATTCGCCGGCGGCTCCGATCCTGCAACGTTTCGGCAAATGGGCCGGCAACGTCGATCGCTGGCAGTATTACTGGCTTTACCCGCCGTCGACCGCGGTGGTCGATTTCGGGTCGCATACGCCGGGAATGGAACACACCGAAGCGGCACGCGATGCCGGCATTCGTATTTATTCGACCCATTTCCTGACGCCGGAGACCGAAGGCTCGACCCATTATTTCTGGTTCCAGCTGCGCAATTTCGCGCAGACCGATGCAGCGGTGTCAAACGACATCACCGAGCAGTTCGTCATGGCTTTCGCCGAGGACAAGGCCGTGCTGGAGGCGATCGAGGAATCCGAGCGGGCGCCCTTTGTGACCGAGCGTGTCAAACTCGCGCTTGATGGCGGCAGCGTGCGTTTGCGCCGTACCGTGGCGCGCCTGATAGGCCGCGAGCAGTCGCAAGCCGGGCCGGGCGACGCCGCCGGCCAGACGGCGGCCGAAACTTCGAAACAGATCAATTGCGTTACCCAAGGAGAGAAAAGATGAAGCTATTGCCAACCCTCGCATTCGGTGTTGCCGCCGCAGTTCTTTTGGCAGGTACGGTGCAGGCGCAGTCCAAGCCGATCCGCATCGGCGAGATCAACAGCTACAAGTCGCAACCCGCGTTCCTCGAGCCCTACAAAAAGGCCATGGACCTGGCGGTCGAAGAGATCAATGCCGCCGGCGGCATCAACGGCCGCAAGCTCGAACTGGTGATTCGCGATGACGGCGGCAATCCCGGCGATGCGGTGCGCGTGGCCGAAGAACTGGTGTCACGCGAAAAAGTCGATCTGCTCGCCGGCGGATTCCTGTCGCATATCGGACTTGGCCTGACCGATTTTGCCAAGCAGAAGAAGATGTTCTTTCTGGCTTCCGAGCCCCTGACCGACAAGATCGTCTGGCAAAACGGCAATCGCTATACCTTCCGCCTACGCGCCTCGACCTACATGCAGGCAGCCATGCTGGTGCCGGAGGCCGCCAAGATGGGCAAGAAGCGCTGGGCTGTGGTGTATCCCAACTACGAATATGGCCAATCGGCGGTCGCCACTTTCAAGGAGCAACTGAAAAAGGCGCAACCGGATGTGGAGTTCGTCGCCGAGCAGGCGCCGCCATTGGGCCGCATCGACCCTGGCGCGGTAGTGCAGGCCTTGAGCGATGCCAAACCGGATGCGATCTTCAACGTGCTCTTCGGTGCCGACCTCGCGCGCTTTGTGCGCGAAGGCAACACGCGCGGCCTGTTCAAGGGGCGCGAGGTGGTGAGTCTCTTGACCGGGGAGCCGGAATACATCGATCCGCTCAAGGACGAAACGCCGGAGGGCTGGCTGGTCACAGGTTACCCCTGGTACGGCATCGATACACCGGAGCACAAGGCCTTCTTCATCGCCTATCACCGGAAGTACAACGACTATCCGCGCCTGGGTTCGGTGGTCGGCTATGCGACCATCAAGGCCCTGGCCGCCGGGCTCAAGAAAGCCAATTCCACCGATACCGAAAGACTTATCACGGCTTTTCGCGGCCTGACATTTGAATCGCCGTTCGGCAAAGTGACCTTCCGTGCGATCGACCACCAGTCGACCATGGGTGCCTATGTCGGCCGCACCACTCTGCGCGGCGGCAAGGGCGAAATGAAGGACTATAAATACTACGACGGTGCGAAGTTCTTCCCCTCGGATGCCGAAGTCAGGAAGATGCGGCCTGCCGATTGAAGCTTGAACCAGTCGACTGGCCGGGCGCAGCGCAATGGCCGCCTGCGGGCGGTCATTGCATTGTGCCCGCGTTGCCACGACGCCTTGATTTCCCGATGACATGACCCTTGATGCGATAGCAGTCCAGTTCCTGGGCGGACTGGCTGGTGCTTCCACCCTGTTCCTGATCGCGGTCGGCCTGTCGCTGATTTTCGGTGTCACGCGCATCGTCAATTTCGCCCACGGCTCGTTTTACATGCTGGGCATTTACGTGGCCTATTCGATCGTCGCGCGTTTCGGCGGCTCGGTGTTCGGCTTCTGGGCTTCGATACTTGCGGCTGCATTGGTGGTGGCGATCGTCGGCGTGATTGTCGAGCTCTTGTTGTTGCGGCGCATCTACCAGGCACCCGAACTGTTTCAGTTGCTCGCCACGTTCGCCGTGGTGTTGATCGTGCGTGACGCGACTCTCGCCGTCTGGGGTCCGGAGGATCTGCTGGGGCCGCGCGCCCCCGGTCTGAAGGGTTCGGTCGAAATCCTTGGCCGCCAGTTCCCGCAGTACGACCTGGTGTTGATCTTCATCGGGCCGCTGGTATTGGCGCTGCTGTGGTTTGTGCTGACCCGTACCCGCTTTGGCGTGTTGATCCGTGCCGCCACGCAAGATCGCGAAATGGTCGGCGCGCTGGGGGTCAACCAGGCATGGCTGTTTACCGGTGTATTCGCTCTGGGCGCGTTTCTCGCCGCCTTGGGAGGGGCCTTGCAGGCGCCGCGCGAGCCCGCCAATCTTGGTCTGGATCTGGTAGCCATCGGCGAGGCGTTCGTTGTGGTGGTGGTGGGCGGCATGGGCAGCATTCCGGGCGCCTTCCTCGCAGCTTTGCTGATCGCCGAAATCAAGGCCATGTGTTTCGCCATCGGCCAGACCACACTGTTTGGTGTGAGCTTTTCCTTCTCCAAATTGACCCTGGTGGTCGAGTTTTTGGTGATGGCTGCGGTGTTGATATGGAGGCCCTGGGGGCTCTTGGGGCGGCCCGGCGCGGCCACCCGCAATGCGGCCGAAATCGAGGCGCCGCTCACGCCGGCGGACGCGCGCACGCGCAAGTTCGGCTGGATCGTGCTGGGGTTCCTGATGCTGCTGCCGGTGCTGTCGCAGGCGTATCCCTACACCGTGGTGCTGGCGATCGACATCCTGATTGCCGTGCTGTTCGCCACCAGCCTGCACTTCATCATGGGGCCGGGGGGCATGCACTCCTTCGGCCATGCGGCGTATTTCGGCCTCGGCGCATATGGGGCGGGCATGCTGGTCAAGCACCTGGGTTGGCCGATGGAGGGCGCGCTTCTTGCTGCGCCCTGGCTCGCGGCGTTGGGGGCGATGGTGTTCGGCTGGTTCTGTGTGCGTCTCACAGGCGTGTACCTGGCGATGCTGACCCTGGCCTTTGCGCAGATTGTCTGGTCGGTGGCATTCCAGTTCGACGAGTTGACCGGCGGCAGCAACGGTATTGTCGGTGTCTGGCCCGCCCCTTGGTTATCGGAAAAATGGGTCTACTACTACCTGACGCTCGCCCTGACGCTCATCGGAGTGTTGTTCTTATGGCGTGTGCTGTTGTCGCCGTTCGGCTATGCGCTGCGTGCGGGCCGCGATTCGCCGCTCAGGGCGGACGCGATCGGCATCGATGTGTTTCGCATTCAATGGGCGGGGTTTGTTCTGGCAGGCATCGTGTGCGGTGTGGCCGGCGCCCTGTTCGCATTCTCGAAAGGTTCGATCGCCCCAGAGGCGATCGGCGTTGGCCGCTCGATCGATGGCCTGGTGATGGTGCTCCTGGGCGGTGTGCAGACCATGGCAGGTCCAGTGGTCGGTGCGGCCTTGTTTACCTGGCTGCAGGATCTGATCGCGCGCGAGTTCCAGTACTGGCGCGCGGCGCTTGGCTTCACCATCCTGATCCTCGTGCTTGCGTTTCCGCAAGGGGTGGCTGGTTCGATCAAGCGCTTGGTCGGAAAGAGCGCGCAATGAGTCTTCTAAAGGTCGCCGGCCTGACCAAGTCCTTCGGTGGCGTGCGCGCGGTGGGCAACGTCAGCTTCGAAGTAGGTGCCGGCGAGTTGCTGGCCTTGATCGGGCCGAATGGTGCCGGCAAGTCGACCTGTTTCAACATGCTTAACGGGCAGTTGGCGCCGGATGCCGGCAGCATCGAATTCGAGGGGCGGCAGATTGTCGGCATGCGGCCGCGCCAGGTTTGGCGCCTGGGCGTGGGCCGCACCTTCCAGATCACCGCCACCTTCAGTTCCATGACCGTGCGCGAGAATGTGCAGGCAGCGCTTCTGTCGCACCGGGGCGGGCTTGCCAACCTGTGGTGGCGTGCACGCGACCTGCACGTGGCCGAGGCGGATGCATTGCTTGCGCGCGTTGGCATGGCTGCGCAGGCCGAGCGCCCGTGCTCGGTATTGGCGTACGGCGATTTGAAGCGCCTGGAATTGGCCGTCGCGCTGGCCAACCGCCCGCGACTGTTGCTGATGGACGAGCCGACCGCCGGCATGGCGCCGAAAGAGCGGGTCGCCTTGATGGCGCTGGCCGCCGAAATCGTCAAGACCGACAATATCGGCGTGCTGTTCACCGAGCACGACATGGACGTGGTGTTCGCCCACGCCTCGCGCATGATCGTGCTCAATCGAGGCCTGCTGATCGCCCAAGGCGAACCGCAAGCGGTACGGGCGAACGAGGAAGTGCAGCGCATCTATCTGGGGAGCCGGCACTGATGCTTAAGGTCAATGCACTCCACAGTTACTATGGCCAGGCGCATATCCTGGCCGACATCACGCTCGAGGTGAATGCCGGCGAAGTGGTGGTGCTGCTCGGGCGCAATGGTGCGGGCAAGAGCACCACCCTCAAATCCATCGTCGGGCTGGTGCGGCCCAGAAGCGGCACCATCGAATTCCAGGGGCAGCGCGTCGAACGTGCGGCGCCTTACCGCATTGCGCGCATGGGCTTGGGTTACGTCCCGGAGGATCGACGCATCTTCACCGACCTGTCGGTGCTCGAAAATCTGGAGGTGGGGCGCCAGGCGCCACGTGCCGGCGCGCCGACCTGGGACTTCGAGAAAATCGGCGCCCTGTTTCCGAACCTCAAGGAAATGCCGCAACGCCTGGGCGGGCGCATGTCCGGCGGCGAGCAACAGATGCTGACCATCGCGCGCACGCTGATGGGCAATCCGCTATGTGTGCTGCTCGACGAGCCCTCCGAAGGCGTGGCGCCAGTGATCGTCGACCAGATGGTCGAGGCCATCCGCGGCTTGAAGGCTGCCGGGGTGGCGATCCTGCTGTCCGAGCAGAACCTGCATTTCGCCATGGAGGTGGCCGATCGTGCCTACATCATTGAAAAGGGCGGCATCCACTTTTCAGGATCCATGGCCGAACTGCAGGCCAATGCCGAGATCCAGGCGCAATACCTGGCGGTATAGTTTGAGGCGCAACTCCCGCGCGACCCGCTCAAGAGGAAACAAGCATGGGTCAGGGGCTACTGTTGGGCTGCAACGGGCGTGGCGCGCAGGCTTCATCGATCGAACGGCCGGTTTCGCTCCAAGAAGCATCGATCGACGAGCAGTTCCGCATGGTCAAGGAAGCAGGCGTGTTCGATTACTTCGATCGCCTGCCGCTGCGTTGCGATCTCCCCCAATACTTGGCGGCGATGGCGAAGTACGACCTGCCGGTGCATACCGGCAGTTGGTTCTACCGACTGGGGCGCGACGAGGCGCTGTTGGCCGACAACCTCGGTGTGTGCCGGGAAGTCGGAGCTGCCTGCCACAACATCATGACCTTCACACGGCATGCCGATGGGCATGTGCTGAGCGACGACGAGATCGTCGGCCACTACCTGGAGACGTACGATGCGGCCATGAAGCTTTCCGTCGAACCGAGCTTCGAGTTGCACGTGAACATGTGGACTGAAGACTTTCGCCCTGTCAGCCCGATCGCACGGCGCATCCAGGCGCATGGCATCCCGTTCAACTTCACCATGGACTACAGCCATGTGGCATTCAAGATCGGCAATCCGCGCGAGCAGGACATCTCGGGGGTACGCGAGGAGGTCGTATCCGGACGCATGATCCTCGATCCGTTTGAGCAGGGAAGCTTGTGCGATGAGTGGTTGGAGTCAGGTATCGTGCGCTGGACCCAGCTGCGTACTGCAGGACCCAGCCAGCCGATGAACCTATGGTGCGGAAATGATCCGAACGCGCCGCCGGGTGACACGCTGCAATACGGCGGATTCGCGCGCGGCATTCAATACCCGATCACCAGGCCGCGCCCGGGCGAATGGCATTCTCCCTGGCACGCCTGGATGCTCGAGCCCTCGAAGGAAGCGATTCGCAAAACACTGCGCCACCATGCCGGGTCGCCTGGCAGCCGCCTGAAATACATCACCACTGAAATGATCAACCTGCCCGACTATGGCCTGGGCGCGAAGTACAACCTGCTCGAACAGAATGTCGAGTGCGCGCGGTTCATCCGCCAGGCCTGGAATGAAGTGAAGGCATTGCACGTGGCCGGCCTGCTTTAAGATGCCATGGCATGGCGCGCCGCGCCATGCCGTAACGGTCGCATCAGTACGCGGTAGATGCGATCAATTAATGAGAGATAAAAAAATGAGACTCGTAAAACTCGTGAACTTGGTCGTTGCGGTTATTGCCTTGATCGCCACCGGCGCTCCCGCGCATGCCCAACCCTACCCGAACCGGCCAATCCGCATGGTCGTGCCGTTCCCTGCTGGCGGCGCCGCCGACCTGGCCGCGCGCACCGTGACGCAGGCGCTGGCGCAAGTGCTCGGGCAATCGGTGGTCATCGATAACCGCGGAGGCGCCGACGGCGCAATCGCCGGCGACGTGGTATCACGCGCCGCACCCGACGGCTACACCATCCTGTTCGCCACCACCACGGGGCTGAACGCCGCGCCGACCATGCGCAAGCTGCCGCCCTACGATCCGGTCAGGGACTTCACGCCGGTTTCGCTGGTCGGCAAATTCGGCTTCTTCCTGTTCGTGCATGAAAGCGTGCCGGCTAAAACGGTCGCGGAGTTCTTGGCCCATGTGCGCGCCAATCCCGGCAAGCTCAACTACGGCACCGGCAACGGCACCAGCATACTCACCACTGCGCAACTGGCCCTCGCGGAGCGCCTGGACATGTTGCACGTGCCCTACAAGGGTGACGCGCCGGCCACCGCCGATTTGATCGCTGGTCGCGTGCAGATGATGATCGGCACCCCAGGCAGCGCCTTGCCGCAGGTGAAGGAAGGGCGCCTGCGGGTGCTCGCGACCCTGCTGCCCAACCGCAGTCCCCTGGTGCCCGAGGCGCCCACTGCGACCGAGGCCGGCTTGAACAAGCTGACCATCACGCCCTGGGCCGGACTCTTCGGGCCGCCCAAGTTGCCGGCGGACGTGGTCGAGCGCCTGGGCGCCGCGATGAAAACGGTGGCGGGACGTGCCGAGGTGCGCGAGGCGCTGGACCGGATCGCGTTTCAGTTGCAGAGTTCGACGCCACTGGAGATGGCGGAGTTGCTCAGGGTGCAACTGGAGATTTGGCGCAAGACGGTGCAGGAAGTGGGAATAGAAAAGAATTGACTGGATTTTGTTATCATGACTCATCAAGATGAATCATGATAGGGTTCCATATGGGTGCAAGGGAGTCTGAAAAAATCAAGTTCGCGTCCCAAGCCGACCCCAGGGTGCTGTCGGCATTCAAGGCGCTGGCCAAGAGTGAGGGACGGCACTTCCAGGCTTTGCTCGATGAGGCGATGCGCGATTTTCTCGAGAAGAAGCAGACCGGACGCGCGCGTACGCATGTGCTCACCGCGTTTCAGGAAAGCGTGCGCGAGTTCGAACCCCTCTATCGCGAACTGGCCAAGTAAGCCATGGCGGCCCAACGCGACTACTTGACCGTGGTCGACGCCTTGGATTTGCACCGCCAACTGATTGAACTTTTTGGCGGGGCGCACGGCGTGCGCGACATGGGGGCTCTTGAATCCGCGCTGTTCCGGCCGCAGAGCGGCTACTACGAGGACATTGTTCAGGAAGCTTGCGCTCTCCTTGAGAGCCTCGCGATCAATCATCCCTTCGTCGACGGAAACAAACGCGTTGCGTTTGCCGTGATGGATGCGTTCTTGCGCATCAACGGCTATCGGATTCACGCCAAGCCGATCGCCATCTATCGGAAGATGATCGGCTTTTTCGAGCGCGGCGAATTTGAATTCAAGCATCTCGATGACTACTTCCGCGATCTCATCAGGCCTCGCGCCTGATGTAATGGCACGACGCGCGACCACATCATCGAGGGTTGCAAGCAGCTTTTTGACGGAAGGGGCGGCCATGGCGAAACGCAAGCGACAGCAATGCTTTCCTCGTGGTGGTCGCGCCGCCCGAGTGCGCGAGCTATTCCCCGCCGGCCGCCTTGGCCGGACTGCCCTTGATCATGCGCAGTGGCGTGTACTCTCAAACACCGTCTCCCCGCGCTGATTGACCACCCGGTTCAAGGCGCGCACCAGGCCGCGGTTTCCGCACCTCGACGATCTCGACTTCTACATGGATGGTGTCGCCGACCACGACCGGCGCCTGGTGGTTGAGCTCGGTGTGCAGGAAAGCCTGCCCGGTGAATTGCATGGAAGGGGTGATGAGTCCCCCGGCGAAAATTTAGATCATGCATCCCGGGATGAACCGGCCCTGGATGGTGTGCGGCGTTTCGGGAGTAACGCTCACAAAGCCCTCTTCGTTGAGCCAAGAAAGATTGATGAAGCCCACCAGATCGGTCTTGGTGATCGTGCGGCCCATGGTGTAGAAGCGGAAGCCGGCCTGCAGCTGGTCGTATTAGAAACCGTGCCCGATCAGGGGGCCCTTGCCTTCGATGGTCTCGATTGCCTTTGTCAAGTGAATTCCCCCGTTGTGATCTTCAAGGATGACAGTGCCGTGCCTGCGACGGTCAGGCCCTGCTGCGAGACCTGCGGTATTGCGCCCCGTGTGCGTGGCCCGGCGAGTTCGCCGCGCCGGTCTATTTGCCTGCGTACCGGCGAAAATCGGGTTTGCGCTTTTCCCGAAACGCGCGCCCGCCTTCCTTTGATTCTTCAGTGTCGTAATACAACTTCAGCGCCTGCATCGAGAGCGTTGAAATGCCGCGGATCGCCTCGGTATCGGCATTGAACGAGCGCTTGGCCAGCGTGATGGCGGTCGGGCTCATGGCGAGGATCTCGTCGCACCACTTCTTCACTTCGGTGTCGAGCTGGTCATGTGGCACCACCGCGTTGACCAGGCCCATCGCCAGGGCTTCCTGCGCGGTGTAGCGCCGGCACAGGTACCAGATCTCGCGCGCCTTCTTTTCGCCCACCACGCGTGCCAAGAGCGCGGTGCCGAAGCCCGGGTCGACCGAGCCGACCTTGGGGCCGACCTGGCCCAATTGCGCCTTGTCGGAGGCGATCGCCAGGTCGCAAATGGTGACCAACACATTGCCGCCGCCAATGGCATAGCCGTTGACGCGCGCGATCACCGGCTTGGGAATGTCGCGGATGATGCTTTGCAGTTCCTCGACGGGCAGGCCGATCGTGCCGCGGCCGCCGTAGCCGCCATCGCTGGTACCGCCATGTGCATCCGCGGACTGGTCACCGCCGGTGCAAAAGGCCTTGTCGCCGGCACCGGTCAGGACGACCACGCCGATATGCTTGTTCCAGCCGGCCTGGCTGAACGCGCGGATCATCTCCTCGGCGGTATTGGCGTTGAACGCATTGAACACACGGGGCCGGTTGATCGTGATGGTGGCGATGCCGCCGGCCTCGGTGTAGATGATGTCCTTGAAGTCCATGTCGTGGGTCTCCTGTCAAACGAAAAGGTGCGCCTAGCCGGCCATGGTCAGGCCGCCGGAGACGCTCAATACCTGCCCGGTGATGAAGGCGGCATCGTCGCTGGCGAGAAAACAGACTGCACCAGCCAGGTCGATGGGTTGGCCGACGCGCCCGAAAGGGATGGCCTTGGTCAGCGCCGCCACCAGTTTGGCGCCGTTTTCGCCCGGGCCCGCGAAATCGCGGAACAGTGCGGTCTCCGTCGGCCCGGGGCACACCACGTTGACGTTGATGCGCTTGCGCGCCATCTCGCGCGCCATGGTTTTCGAGAATGCGATGATGCCGCCCTTGCAGGCCGAATACACTGCCTCGCCGGACGAACCCACGCGCCCCGCATCGGATGCAATGTTGACCACCCGCCCGCTGCCGCGCGCGCTCATGCCTTTCAACACCGTGCGGTGCAGATTGAGCGGCCCCAGCAGGTTGATCGCGATGATCTTCTGCCACAAGGTCGGGTCGGTATCGAGAAAGCGTGCGGCATGATCCCAGCCGGCGTTGTTGACCAGCACATCCACCGGCCCGAGGTCGGCCTCCACTTGTGCGACCGCGGCGTCGACCGAGGCGGCGTCGGTGATATCGACCGTGTAGGCCAGCGCCCTGGCGCCGCCAATGCGGGATGCCATGTCCTGTGCCGCGTTGCCGTTCAAATCGAAAATCGCCACCCGCGCGCCCTCGGCGGCAAGGCGTTCGCAGATCGCGCCACCGATGCCGCCGGCGCCGCCGGTCACAATCACTACTTTGTTTTTCAATCCACGCATGATGCCTCCTCCTGGTTCTTTTCGCCTGGCAGCCAGCACCCGGCGCACCGCGATACGCCGACCGTGCCGCCATCGGCCGCTGTACTCCCGCGCCGACGGGCGCGACAGCCAGCAGGTGATTATGGTCGAAGATTGGTACCATGGTTTCAGTCCATGCCGCGCCGGCGCCCCGCCTGCGGCCGGAAAGTTTCCCGAAGGAGGCGGCACCGATGCTGTTTGATGAGGATCAAATTGCGCTGCGTGACATGGCGCGACGCTTTGCGCGCGAGCAGTTGAAACCGGGTTACCAGAAGCGCGAATCCGAATCCGGCATCGATCGCGCGCTGTTTCGCGAGATGGGCTCGCTGGGATTGCTTGGGGTCGATCTGCCGGACGAGTATGGCGGGATGGGCCTGTCCGGCGTGACCGCCGGCATCATCATCGAGGAAATTGCCTACGGCGACTTCAATGTCAGCTATGCACAGCTGTTGTGCTCTCTGATGGGCGCGATCATCCACCGCAATGCGCAACCTTCACTGGCGCGTGAATGGATTCCCAGGCTGATCGCCGGCGAGGTGCTGATCGGGTTGGGCCTGACCGAACCGCGTGGCGGATCGGACGCGGCCAACCTGCAGGTGCGCGCGCGTCGTGCAGGCGATCAGTACATACTTTCTGGTGAGAAAACCTCGGTCACCTTCTCCGATCAGATGGAAGCGGTGGTGCTGTTCGCGCGCACCGGCGATGCGGATGACGGGGCGCGCGGCGTCAGTGCTTTCCTGGTGCCTTGCGACGTCAAGGGCATCACCCGCACCCGCTTCAACGACGTTGGCAGCAAGATCATTGGCCGCGGCTCGATATTCTTCGACGCTGTGCGGGTATCGGCGCAAAACCGGCTGGGCGAGGAAGGGCGCGGCTTCACGCAGGTGATGCAGGGCTTCGACTACAGCCGCATCCTGATCGCCCTGCAATGCATCGCGGCTGCGCAAGCCTCGATTGACGAGACCTATGAATACGTGAAGCAACGCGAAGCCTTCGGCGCACCGTTGGCGCAATACCAGGGCGTGACCTTTCCGCTGGTGGAGTTCGAGACCCTGCTGTCGGCCTGCAGGCAGCTGTGCTATCACGGTCTGGCGCTGCGCGACGCCGGCATGGCGCACACCGCCGAGGCGGCAATGGTCAAGTGGATGGGTCCGAAGACCGCGTTCGACGCGATCCACCAGTGCATCCTGAGCTTCGGCCACTACGGCTGGTCGATGGACCTGCCGCACCAGCAGCGACTGCGCGACGTGATGGGGCTCGAGATCGGCGACGGCACCGCGCAGATCATGAAGCTGGTCGTCGCGCGTGAGCGCCTGGGCCGGATCGCCGTGCAGTATTCGCCGGAGAATCGCAAATGAACCTTCCCGCACCGCTTCTGGTCAGCCGCGCAGGCGCCACCGGCATTATCGAGCTGGCACGCCCGGACAAATTCAATTGCCTGTCGTTGGCGGTGCTCGGGGCGCTTGAAGAGGCCATCGATGGCTTCGAGCAACCTGGCGCGGGCGTGCGCGCGATTCTGCTGCGCGCACAGGGCAAGCATTTCTGTACCGGCGCCGATCTCGAGGAAGTCAAGGGATTGCGCGCCGATCGCGCCGCGTTGCAGAACTTGATGGCCGTCGGGCACCGCGTGTTGCGGCGCTTCGAAGCCAGCGACCTGCCGGTGGTGGCGGCCTGCCAGGGGCTGGCGCTCGCGGGTGGGATCGAGTTGATGCTCGCCTGCGACGTCGTATTCGCGGCCGGCGATGCGCGCTTCGGTGACCAGCACGCGCAATTCGGTCTGATACCCGGTTGGGGCGGGACGCAACGTCTGGCGCGCATCGCGGGTTTGCGACGTGGCCTCGACCTGTTGTTCTCGGCGCGCTGGATCGACGCCGCTACCGCGCTGCAATGGGGCCTGGTGAACTATGTGGTCGAGCCGGACCGGCTCGACGCCCAGTCGCTCGAATACTGTGCGACGCTCGCAACCCGCAGTCGTGTGGGCATTGCGAAAATGAAACGCCTGACGCGCCAGGGCCTGGAAGGAACCCTTGACGCCGGGCTGCTGATGGAACAGATGGGCGCCCCGACGGCGCTGCAGGACGAGGATGTCAGCGAAGGCCTGGCGGCCTTCGAGGCGCGGCGCACGCCTGCATTCAGGGCCTGATTGGCCAGCCGCCCCCGAGCGCATGCTGCCGTCGGGAAAAAAGGGCGGGCAAAAAGACCAGGCGCGCGCAGGGCGCCATCCTGCATGAGCAGCGCGACCTCCGACGGGCCACGCCGCATCAACCGGGCGTACTCAGTCCGCCGTTGACGCTGAGCGTCTGGCCGGTGATCGCATCGGACTCCGGGCCTGCCAGAAAAGCGGCGGCGTTGGCGATATCCCGCACATGCACCGGAAACAACATGCGCTTTTTCAACTGCGCGAGCATGTCGCTGCCGTGTCCTTGCGCAAGGGCGGGCGAGCCGGGTCCCCAGCGCGGAACGGCATCGAAGACATAGCTCATCGCCACCGCATTGATGCGGATGCCGTCGCGCCCGAGTTCGCGTGCCAGCACCCGGCACATCTGCATCATGCCGCCGGTGGCGCCACCGATGAAGGATTCGCCAACGGTCGCCACCCGGCCCGCGTCGGTGCCGATGGCGACGATCTTGCCGCGGCCCTGGGTGCGCATCACCGCGGCGGCCGCCTGGATCGCATAGGCGCGGGTGAGCCAGTGGGCGCGGATATAGGCATCGAAGTCGGCGCCTTCCATTTCCGCGAACAGCCGGAACGAAGGCGAATCCGCGCTTGCGCCCGCACCACTGGCGACCAGGATGTCGAGTCGCCCGCGGTTCGCCGCGATGCGCGCCACCATCGTCTTGACCGCCATCTGGTCGGTCAGGTCGGCGGCTTCAAATTCGGCGTCACCGCCGGCGGCGACAATCTCCTGCACCACCACAGCGCCGGCGTCGCGGTTGCGGCCGTTGACCACCACATGCGCGCCGCGCCGCGCGAGTTCAAGCGCGATGGCGCGCCCGATGAAGGCGGTGGCGCCGGTCACCAGCGCGATCTTGCCTGCGAGTGGACCTGATCTATCCGTGAGGGGCGCAGTGGGCATCTAGCGTCTCCGCATAATGATCGGGTGGATGCAGCCGGTCTGCGGGAAGTCGGGACCGCGACGCCGGCCATTGATGGCGACAGCGTTTCGGCCGTCGCTGGCATCAGGGAAAAGTCTGACAGTCATCGGCGCTTGCACGTCGTGCAGTTCACGTGACTTTACTACAGGCGCTACGGCAATCGTCGGTCGCCGACCCGTTCTGAAACGCCATCAAGGCCGCGTCGCTGCATGTGGCGCTCGCGCAGACCATGCAGGTGTCGCCTGGCCGGCCCGTGCACATTGCCGCTCCTTACACACAACATAAGCGGTGCGGTCTACATGTCGAGGGCGGGGCGTGGGAAGCTTGGCGGCGCGTGATAGAGTAGTTTTGTCCACGCACCGACCCCGCCAAGCAACGCCTGCGGTGGCGCATGGTTCGTCATGGATCCAACCCGACTGGACGCATTGTTCGCATGAGCAAACTGGCAGGCATAGACGTTGGCGGCACCTTCACCGACCTGATCCTGGTCGACGACATCACGGGCGAGGTCAAGCTCGCCAAGGTGCCGACCACGGTCGACAATCAGGCGTTTGGTGTGCTGGCCGCGATCGAGGCCGCCGGTGCCGACCCGGCCGGACTGTCGGCGATCATCCACGGCACCACCACCACCACCAACGCGATGCTTGAGCGCAAGATCGCCAGGGTGGGGCTCATCACCACCCGCGGCTTTCGCGACGTGCTGGAGTTGGGTCGCCGCACCCGGCCCACGGCCTACGGCCTGACCGGCACTTTCGTACCTCTGATTCCGCGCGAATTGCGCATCGAGGTGGCCGAGCGCATGGATGCCGAGGGAATGGTGCTCACACCCCTCGACGAGGCCGCTGTCGCCGGCGCGGCGCACGCCCTCATCGCGGCCGGCTGCGAGGCGGTGGTGATTCATTTCCTGCACAGCTACATCAACCCCGCGCACGAAAAGCGCGCCGCGGCGATCGTGCGCGCGCTGTGGCCCAATGAATTCGTTACCGCCGGTCACACGGTTGTGTCCGAATACCGCGAGTACGAACGCGGCGTCACCGCGGCGGTCAATGCGGCGGTGCAGCCGGTACTGTCACGCTACATCGCAAGCCTCGTGGGTGAGTTGAAGGCGCGCGGTTTTGCCAAGGAATTGCTGGTGATGCAGGGCAACGGCGGCACGGTGGCATCGGGCATAGTGGCCGAGCACGCCGTCAACACCGTGATGTCAGGCCCGGCCTCCGGGGTGATCGCGGCGGCCTACACCGGGGTTGCGTCCGGCGTGCCCAACCTTGTCACCTACGACATGGGCGGCACCTCGACCGATGTCGCGCTGATCCAGGATGGCCTGCCCACGGTGTCGACTGAACTTGAGCTCGAATATGCGATGCCGATCCACGTGCCGATGGTCGACGTGCACACCATCGGTGCCGGCGGCGGCTCGCTGGCCTATGTGGATGCCGCCGGCATGCTGCATGTGGGGCCGGAAAGCGCGGGAGCCACGCCGGGGCCAATCTGTTACGCACGCGGCGGTACGCGGCCCACCATCACCGATGCCAACCTGGTGCTGGGGCGCCTCAATCCGGACAAGCTGCTGTCGGTCAACAATCCGGTATCGCTGGAACACGTGCGCGAACTGATCATGCAGCATGTCGGCCGTCGGCTGGGCCTTGAGGTCGATGCGGCGGCGGCGGCGATCCTGACCATCGCCAACGACAAGATGGCAGGCGCGATTCGCATGGTTTCCTTGAGCCGCGGCCACGACCCGCGTGACTTCGCCCTGTTCGCCTTCGGGGGCGCCGGGCCCTTGCATGCCTGCGCGCTGGCGCGCGAACTTGCCATCCCCAAAGTGTTGATTCCGGCCCGTCCGGGCTTGACCAATGCGCTCGGCTGCACCGTGGCCGACGTGCGTCACGACCATGTGCGCACCATCAATCGCGCACTCAACGCGGTGGACGAAGGCGTGATCGCACAAGTGTTCAGGCAGCAACTCGATGCCGGTCACGCCACCATCGTTCGCGAACGGGTGGAGGTCACGCGCATCGACGCGATCCACAGCGCCGACATGCAGTTCCAGGGCCAGAGCCACATTCTGTCGGTGACGATTCCCGATCCCGGCATCACGCTGCCCGCACTGCGGGCGCTGTTCGAAGCCGCCTACTGGCAGCGCTTCGGTGTCGAATTGCCCGAAATACGGCCGGTCCTGGTCAATCTGCATACAGCGGTCATCGGTCGGCGCAGGCCGGTGTCACTCAAGGCGATCGCCGCGGCCATGCCAAGAGCCAGCCTGAGGGAAGCAGAGGCCGGTCGGCGACAGGTCTGGTTCACCGGGGGCTGGGTCGACACCCCGGTTTACCGGCGCGAGTGGCTACCCGAGGGGGCGGTTTTCATGGGGCCTGCGATCGTCGAACAACTCGACTGCACCACCGTGATCGAACCGGGCACCAGCGCCATTCTCGATGCCATCGGCAACCTGATCCTGAAAGTCTGAGCGATGACGAAAACTTCGATCGATCCGGTCACCCTGGCCGTTCTGCAAAGCGGCCTCAACCAGGTATGCAACGAGATGGACCTGGCCTTTGTGCGCGCCGCGTTTTCGCCGGTGATCTCCGAGGCGCTCGACCGTTCCGACGGCATCTACCACCGCGGTGGCGACGGCATCCGTGGCGGCGAGCTTATCGCCCAGGGCGAACTGGGCTTGCCGGTGTTCGTGGGCACCATGCAGTTCTCGGTCGAGGCGGTGATCGAGCGGGTCAAAGCGAAGAACATCGCGCTCAATCCGGGCGACGTCTTCATCCTCAACGATCCCTACCTGGGCGGCACGCACCTGATGGACGTGAAGTTCGTCAAGCCGTTTTTTTATCGCGGGCAATTGTGGTGCTGGCTGGCCAACACCGGTCACTGGCCGGATACCGGCGGCATGGTGCCGGGCGGCTTTTCGGCCAACGCGACCGAGGTCGAGCAGGAAGGCTTGCGCCTGCCGCCGGTCAAGCTGTACAAGGAGGGGCTGATCGACGACGAGATCATGTCGATCATTCTTTCGAACATTCGCGTTGCCGATCAGCGCATCGGCGACATCAAGGCACAGGCGGCGGCGCTGGCCACCGGCGAGAAGCGTCTCGCCGCGCTGCTCGACCGCTATGGCGCGGAACTGGTGGATCGGGCGGTGGCGGAGTTGAAGCGCCGCGCCGAGGCGCAGATGCGTGCCAAGATCGGCTCCATTCCCGACGGGGTGTACGAGGGCCGGGCATTTGTCGATTCCGATGGTGTGGTCAACGAACCTCTCACTATCGCGATGAAAATCACCAAGTCGGGCGGCACCGATGCCGCCACCCTTACATTCGACATGAGCGGTTCCTCCGCACCGTGCCGCGGCCCGATGAACAGCGTCATCGCCACCACCAAATCGTCGATCTACCTGGCGGTCAAGCATGTGTTTCCGGAGGTGCCGATCAATGCCGGCACCTTCGCGCCCCTGCACATCGTCGAACCCCACGACACTTTTCTCTACGCCAAGTACCCGCGTCCGGTCTCGGGTTGCGCCGCCGAAGTGAGCCAGCGCATCGCCGAGGCGGTTTTCGCAGCTCTCGCCAAAGCGATTCCCGGGCAATTGTTCGCAGCCCCCGCCGGCACCAGTGGCAACCTGGGTGTCGGCGGCACCGATCCCAACTCGGGGCAGTCCTACGTGATGTACGTGATCTCCGGCGGCGGCTATGGCGGCAATCCGCGCGGCGACGGCATTTCCAATGGTTGTTCGACCATCGGCATATCCAAGACCACGCCGGTGGAAATCATGGAGCAACGCTATCCGGTGCTGTTCGAGGAGTTCTCGCTCAATGAAGGCTCGGGCGGTGCAGGCGAACATCGCGGCGGTTTCGGCGTCAATTACAAGATCCGCATCCGCCGTGGCGAGGCGGTGGCTTCGATGGTCATGGACCATGGACGAAGTGGCCCGCTAGGTGCGCAGGGCGGCGAAGAGGGAGGGCTGAATCGGGTGCGCATCATGCGTGGCGGCCAGCCCTATGTGCCGCCGCATCTTTCCAAGGACCAGAGCATCCTGCTCAACGCAGGCGACGTGATCGAGGTATCGACGCCCGGCGGCGGCGGCTACGGGCTACCCGCGGCACGTTCCAAGGCGGAGATCGAGCGCGACATCATGCGCGGCTACTACACACGGGAAGAGGCCATGCTGCGCTTTGGCGTGGCACTCTGATCAACCACCCTTGACAGCCGGTGCGTTCAGTTCCTCGTACACAGTGCGCGCCACCGGCAGCAATTCCTCGCGGGTGACGTCGCCCGAAAGCGCGTAGCCGCGCCCGTCCTCGTTCCAGTAGAACACGCTCACATTGCCGAAGCGCTCGAAACGGAACGCCGATTCGGCGGTCGCCGGCTTGGCGGCGGCCAGCGGCACCACGTAGAGCGTCAGACGTTTGCCTGCTTCGTTCTGATACATGAATTGCGCCACCGGGCGGTCGTCGCCGGGCAACAGCCTGCCGCCTACCAGGCGAAAGCCCTGGCGCGACAGCGCCGGCGCGCGCACCGGTACCGCCAGACGCTTGGACAACCATTGCACCAGATGCGCTTCCTGGTCGGCGCCGACCTCGACCGGGTGGCGCACCTCCGGCACGAACACTGCATGGGCATTCGCAGCGCGGCGCGCCATGAAGGCAAACGCATCGGGTGGGGTGGTGCGGGTGGTCCATGCATGAGCGAACCAGCCGGCGCCTACACACAGGAGTGCAAGCAGCGCCAGGCCGGCCATGTGCAGGAAGCGCGGTTGATTGGCTGGAGCACGCACTCGCGTTGCAGCCAGCAAGCGCGCGGGCACGGCTTCATTCAACAGCCCGTCGTAGCGCGTGCGAATCAGGTCGCGCTGCATGCGGTAGGCTGCAGCGACGGCCTTGCGGCGGGTGTCAGCCTCCACCCAGGCCGCTACCCGCTTGGTCGTTTCGGCCGACAGTTCGCCATCGATCAGGCGATGAATGTCGTCTTCGGAGAAATTCATTTGATCACCTTCAACTGCCGCGCGGCGTCCGCCTGCGGCGCCGCGCCGTCCAGCAGCAGGGCCACCCGTGCCCGCGCGCGCGACAGGCGCGACATCACGGTGCCGGCCGGCACGCCCAGCGTGTGCGCGACTTCGTCATACGACATGCCCTCCAGCGACACCAGCAACAGGACTTGACGCTGCTCGTCCGGCAACTGCGCAAGCGCGCGCTCGATGCCGTTCAAGCGCACCAGCGTGTCGGCCATGCTGCCGTCGGCCAGATCGAGTTCGACCAGCACCGCCGGATCGGTGGCCACTGCATCGCGCGCCTGACGGCGTATCTGGTTGACGAATACGTTGTGCATGATGGTGAACATCCAGGCGCGCAGGTCGGTGCCCGGCCGCCACAAGGCCCATTTGGCGAGCGCGCGCTCGAGCGTATCCTGCACCAGGTCGTCGGCACGTGGCCTCTCGCCCGTCAGGGCCCTGGCATAGCGCCGCAGGCGCGGAATCAGCGCTACCAGCGCCGCATGGTCGTTCTCGGTGATGCGCTTACTCCCTGGCGACGCACCAGACCTTGTCAAATCCGTCGCAAGCGACAATTTTCGGGCAAGCGGCAAGCGCTGCCGCAACACGTTGAATCACCGGATCGTCTTTCGCGAGTCGGGCAAACTGCTCCTTACGTGACAAACGATCTGCCGCCTACATTATTCCATTTGGTCGGTGCGGGCTTGCGGCCAGCCTATTTCGGATTGGCGCGCACGGCGTCGATGGCGCGGGCCAGCGACGCGTATTCTTCGCAGCCGCGGCCGCAAATCCGCTCAAGCCGGTTCAATTGAGCCACCGCAAGCTGCATATTGCCGCGCAGCAGGTAGGCTTGGCCGATGTACTCGGTGGCGCCGCGATGTTGCGGATTGAGCTTGAGAGCGGTGCGGTAGTGTTGCATTGCTGTCTCCCAGTTGCCGGCACTGCGGTTGGCAAACCCGAGGTAACTCTGCACGTTGGCATTCTCCGGGTCACGCAGCGCCGCTTCGGACAACAAGGCGATGGCTGTTTGCCAGTCGCGGGCTTCTACCGCGACGCGACCGGCGGCGTAGTCGGGATCGACCGCAGCGCCGGGTGCTGCCCTGGGGGCGTCCTTGTCCTTGGAGTCGGGCTTGGGCGCCGGTTTGGGCGCTGGCTTGGGCGGCGGTTCATCGGTACCGGCGGGCAGGCCTAGCGACGGCGTCAAGCCTAGCAAAGCCGCCAAAAGGGTGGTAGTCAGCTTGGGCATGCGCATTTTCAAAATTTCCTTCATCGTGATGCGAAAAGCGGTGCGGTCACATGCAAGCGCCGCTGCCTGGATGGCGCTGGTCGAGCACATGCCAAGACTTACGTCTCGGGCAGAGATGCGGATGCCTTAAACTTTACAGGCAATTTCAACCGGCTCGATGAAAACAAAGGATAGTTCATGTTCGGAGACACGTTTGCGGGCAAAGTGGTGCTGGTATCGGGGGGCAGCAGTGGCATCGGCCTGGGCATTGCCCAGGGGTTTGTTGCCGCCGGTGCCAGGGTGACCGTCACCGGGCTCACCGAAGGCGAGCTGGGCGAGGCGCGCGCTGCCGGCATCACGGCCTTCGCCCTGGATGTGGCCGATCTGGCGGCGTGCAAGGCGCTTGTCGGAAGCTTCACCGCGCTCGACGTGCTGATCAATTGCGCCGGCATGATCCGGCGTGCCAATGCCGAACACGATCCGGAGGTATTCGCCCAGGTGATCGACGTCAATCTCAACGGCACCCAACGCCTGTGCGCGCTGGCGCGCCCCTTGCTGGCCAAGGCGCGCGGCGCGATCGTCAATACCGCCTCGATGCGCAGTTTTTCAGGCGCGGCGGTAACGCCGGCCTACAGCGCTTCCAAGGGGGCGGTCATGCAGTTGACCAAGTCGTTGGCGATTGCCTATGCCGAGGATGGCATTCGCGTCAACGCGATCGCGCCGGGCTGGGTCGCAACCGCCTTGACCAAGCCCCTGCGCGAAAACCCGGAAGCCAACAAGGCGGTACTCGATCGCACGCCAATGAAGCGCTGGGCGGACCCGGCCGACATGGCCGGTCCGGCCATGTTTCTCTGCTCGCCTGCGGCGGCCTTTGTCACCGGCGTGATTCTGCCGGTGGATGGCGGCTACCTTGTGATGTAAGAGCCGGCCCGCGTGCCGCACCGACTGCGGTCGCGCAATGCGGCAAAGCGAAGGCGGCCTCGCATGGCAACTGAACACCAGGCCACGCAAGTCGATGGGATTCCGATGCCCCGCTGAGCTGTTCACACCGGACGCCTTCGATTTCAAGCAGCATCACGCTTCACTTTTTGCACTTGGTCATTGAAACCGCCCGCTTTTTCGCAGGGCGGCTTGCGCGATGATCGCTTTGCACTGAATTTGGGCGTGAAGATCCCGGGTCGTCGATCGATTTCTGGAGGGGCATGCGATGAACGTTTCGTCCGTGCGCGATGCCATGCATCGCGCCTGGCGAACCTGCGCCAAGTGCGGCCTGGCGGCCGTTGCTTGTGTTTGCCTGTGCCAGGCCGCAGCGATGCTGCTGGCAAGCGCCGCCTGGGCCCGAACTGCGCCAGCACTTTCGGTAGCGTTCTTCTACGCAGCCAATCCACCCTTCGATGACCTCAAGGCCTTCGACATCGCTGTGGTCGAGCCCGACCATGTGCCGGACCCGAAACCGCATCGACGCGACGTCGCAGTGGGCGCCTCGGAATTGTTCGCCTGCGTCTCGTTCGGCGGGGTCGAACAGTCCCGCGCCTATTTCAAGAGCATCCCGCCGGGCTTTCTCAAGGGTGAAAACCAGGCCTGAGGCAGTTCGGTGGTCGACCAGACCGCGCAAGCCTGGCCCGCCTTCCTGATCGAGCGCATCCTGGCGCCCTTGTGGGGGCGCGTGTCGGCGCCATTTCACTGATCCAGACCGGCGTGTTCCAGCTCTCGTTCACGCGTTTCTCGGCCGATCGCCTGTTCGAGCACAGGAAGGAAATCATCCTCGCCAACTTTCAAGCGGTGGCGCTGGCGGTGACGGTGATGTCGGGCGTGATCGGGGGGCGGCGATCGTGATTTTGTTTTCCGAGCAGTCGCTGATGTTCCGCCTGATGGCGGTGGCCGGCTTCGTGATCGTGAGCAACATCCGGATCGCCACGATTTTTTATCCGGCATGAAGCACTATCGCGAGATCGTGTGGCTGTATTTCGTCGGCTATTCGCTTACCGCGGTCGCCGCCCCGGCACTGCGCGGCCTGGGGCTTGAATGGCTGTTGATCGGCTTTGTCATCGGCCGCGCCGCGCTGCTTCCTGGGCATGCTCACGCTGATCCTGCGCAACTACAACGCGGAGCGCTTCATCTCGTTCGAATTCTTCGATCGCAGGATGATCTACCCCTCCCTGATGGCGATCGGATTTTTGTACAACCTCGGGGTGTGGGTCGACAAGTTCATGTTTTGGTACTGACCTTCGACCAGCCAGCCGGTGATCGGGCCGTTTCGCGCCTCGCTGATCTACGACTTGCCGGTGTTCCTGGCCTACCTTTCGATCATTCCGGGCATGGCGATTTTCCTGGTGCGCCTGGAGACCGACTTCGTCGAGTACGACGACGCGTTCTACGACGCCGTGCGCGGCGCCGGCTCGCTGGAGGTGATCGAGGAGTTCCGCAACGGCATGGTGCATACAGTCAAGCTGGGCATCTACGAGATCGTCAAGATCCAGGCCATCGCGGTGCTCCTGATCATCGTCGGCGGGCGCGCGATTCTCGACTGGCTGGGCATTTCCACCCTGTATCTTTCGCTGCTGTATGTGGACGTGGTGGCCGCCGGCCTGCAGGTGGTGTTCCTGGGCATCCTCAACGTTTTTTTCTATCTCGACAAGCGGCGCATCGTGCTGTTCTTGACGGCGGCCTTCGTGGCGCTCAATTTCGTGTTGACCGCGATCACCATCTTGCTGGGGCCGCCGTACTACGGCTATGGATTCGCGTTGGCGCTGCTGATCGTGGTGATGATCGGCGCCTACCGCCTGTCGCGCACCATGGCGCGCCTGGAGTACGAGATCTTCATGTTGCAGTGAAGGGGAAGGAAAGCGTGCTCGCCGTGAAGTAATTCACGCGCCCGGCGTGGCTCGGCATGCTACTTTTGCGAACTACCGGATTGGCGGCAACCGCCGCGGATCGTGCTCTCGGGGGGGATGCAAATGCGCAAGTTCTTGCTTTTGATCGCGGCGTTCGCGGGTCTTTGCATGGCAACAGGCGTGCGGGCGCAAGTGATCAACATCACCAATCCGAGCTTCGAGGAGAATTTCGTTCCGGCCGGCGAGTTCCGGGTGTTCGATCCGCTGGGCTGGTCACGTTACGATCCCGGCGCTATCGTCAACCAGAACAACAATGCCGTCGGCGGTCTGAATCCTGCCGGAACCACTTTTTTCATCGATCCGGTACCGCACGGCGACAGCGTCGCGCTGATCTACCTGGAGCAGCGTGCCGGCACCCAGAACCCCGGTGACATTGTCGGGCTTTCGCAAACCCTGACCGGAAATTTCCTGCAACTCAATACCCGCTATGTCCTCACTGCCGCGGTGGGCAATATCGCCTCGGGTAGCGGGCTTGGCGCTTCCGCCGGCTTCGGTTTTGCCGATCTGTCCGGTTTTCCCGGCTATCGAGTCGAGCTTCTGGCCGGCGGCCAGGTGGTGGCCGCCGACAACAACTCGCTCACCATCGGCGAGGGCCGTTTTGCAACCTCCACGGTTGAACTGGTTGTGGGCAACAGTCATACCCGGGCCGGGCAGACGCTGGCGATCCGGCTGCTCAACCTCAACGCCACCGGCAACCTGGTCGAGCGTGCGCGCGAGGTCGATTTCGACGCGGTTTCGCTGATCGCCTCAGCCGTGCCCGAGCCCGGGACTTACGCCATGTTTCTGGCCGGCCTCGGACTGTTCATCGCCGTTGGTGTGCGGCGCCGGGTGCGCACTTAGGCATCCGGCCAAGCCGTTCCTTCAGGGCTCGATCTGCAGCACCAGCGGGCCCTTGCCACGCGCGATGGCGTGCCAGCCCACGGCGTAGGCGCGCCCGCGATTGTCGCGGCTGATCGACCCGTACAGCAGAACCTCTTTGAGCCCTTGCGCATCGATCGGATGCGCCGCCGCGACTCCGGTGGAAAGGTCCATCACCACCCATTCATAGCCGCGCTGGCCCGCGGAGATCGCCGCGATGCTGGCCGAGTCGCCCAGCGAAAACAGCGATGCGGCATAGGCTTCGCCTTTGGGATGGATCCATCCCAGGCCGCGTACCTTGCGCGCCTGGCCGGGTGCCTTGGGGTCGGGCGGCGCAAGGGAATAAAGGAAGCCGCGCGCGGTCAGGAACAGGATGCGGCCATCGCGGATATAGGCAAGGCCGGTGATGCCGTGGTTGCCTTCGGGCGCCCCCTTGCCCAGGTAGGCGTCCAGCGGAGTCGCCGCGATCTCGCGCAACTCGCTGTCGAGTTCGACCAGCGCGGCTGAAAGCGCGCCATTGGCCGCGCGCCGCACGCGCGGCACAAACACATGCCCGCGCGCATCGGCGACAAGGTTGCGTGAAATGTGGCCGCCGACCGACCCGATCAGCTTGCGTTTGGTGGTGCCGATCAGGGTGTCGTACTGGTAGAGCACATGGTCCCAGTAACCCAGGGCGTAGACGTAGCGTCCGACCCCGGCCACCGCGATCAGCGCTTCGGGCGCTGCCAGCAGATGCTGCCATTTGCCGCTTGTGGGGTCGATGCGCCAAAGGTGGCCGCCCCAGCGTGGCGGCGCCGAACCGTCCTCCTTTTCGCCTTCCTCATCTGACGAGGCGAAATACAGCAGGCCGTCAGCGGCGGCGACGATGCGCGAATGGATCTTCACCTGCCCTTCGCCCGGGCGATGGCGGCCCATGGCTTTGAGCTGGTCGGTCACCGAGCCGTGGTCGCGCCAGGTGTCGCCATCGGGGTCGAATTGGTACAGGCGTGCGCTGCCGCCGTCACCGCTGGCCGAGAAGCCGAACCAGATGTTGCCGCGGCGGTCGCGCCCGGTGGAGCCCCAGATCGCGGTGGCGCCGGTGAAGTCGGGCGCCTGCAACACGCGCACCTTGGGTTTCCGGAACGCGTCACCGGCGGGCGGCGTGAACAGGCTGCCGGTCAGTTCCTCGTAGGTCAGCGCGGGCAGCAGCAGGTCGCGCGTGCGGCCGCGCTCCTGCAGCAAAAGGGTGATGGTGCCTGCCAGCGCGATGGCGGTAACCAGCCCCAGGGTGGCGATCGAGAAGCGCAATTTCGCGGCGGGATGCGACATGGCGCCTATGGTGCCACGAGCGCGGCCGTGCGCGGCTGTCGCCAGGCCGCATGGCTGGCGGCCGCGTCAAGCCGAACCGACGCCAAGTTCAGCACCCCACCCATGCCGCACCGATCACACCGGCCGAATCGCCCAGCATGTTGCGCACGATCGGCGTGGTCAGCTCGTCGCTGAATACGCGCCTGGCGACTTCTTCAACGCCGCGCGTATACAGCGAGTCCAGGTGCGAAAGGCCGCCGCCGATGACCACGATGTCGGGGTCGAGCACGGCGAGCAGATTGGCGACGGCCTGGCCGAAGCGGGCATGGAAATCGTCCAGCGCGGCCACGCATTCGGCGTCACCGGCCGCAGCGGCCGCGATGATTTGCCGCGCGCTCAAATCGCGACCGGTGCGCGAGCGGAAACGCTGCGCGACCCCGCCGCCGGAAATGAAGGTCTCGACACAGCCATTGGCACCGCAGTAGCACCTGGGGCCCGCCGGGTCGATCACCATGTGGCCCCATTCGCCGGCGATCGCCTGCGGCCCGGTGCGCACCTGCCCGCCCAGCACGATGCCGCCGCCGCACCCGGTTCCCATGATCACGCCGAATACGCAGTCGTAGCCGCGGCCGGCGCCATGCAGCGCCTCCGCCAGCGCGAAACAGTTGGCGTCGTTCTCGATGCGTAGCGGGTGATGCAGTGCGGCTTCGAGCAGGGCGGGCAGCGGTTGGCCGTTGAGGCAGACGGTGTTGGAGTTCTTGAGCAGGCCGGTCTTTTTCGATATCGCACCCGGGGTGCCGATGCCGAGCGTGTGCGGGGCATCGTCGATGGCGTAGACCAAGCCGGCGTACAGGCCGGCGATGCGGGCGATGATGTGCGCGGGGCCGCCTTCGGCTTCGGTGGCGATACGCAGGCGCTCGAGCTCGATGCCCTGCGCGTCGAGCGCCACGCCTTCGATCTTCGTGCCGCCAAGGTCAATTCCAACACGGAACATTTTTTTTTATAACAAAGTCATTAAAATTTAATGGTGTCCAGCTACTCATGTAGCTACTCACTTCAAGCCCATGAATCGTCGCCGTCGGGCAACGCCCGACCGCGATGGCATGGACCCTGTGGATTATCTGTGCCCGATCACGTTCAATTTGTACCGCAAATCCTTACCGGTCTTGAAGCGAGGGCGCTTCTTCGCCGGCACGCTGACAGACTCCCCGGTCTTAGGGTTGCGTCCAACTCGCGCGCGCATCATTGCCAGATCGAATGATCCGAACCCACGTATTTCTATTCGCCGCCCCTCGCTCATGGCACCAGCCGTTGCGCCCACGATCTCCCGCACG
>JBEIFV010000025.1:0-52601 GCA_040382235.1 Burkholderiales bacterium | reverse complement strand
GGCTCGCTGCCTGACTGGTTTGTTATTATCGCAGCGTCATCGCCATCAGTGATTGTCCCCGTGAACGCCAAGGTCATACCAATCAGCAAGCAGCTCGTGCCGGGCGCCCTGCCGCGCGTGCCGCCGGGCGCGCGCCCGCCAGATGGCGCTTTGGCCGACACGCGCGGGCGCGCCCTGCACGACCTGCGCATTTCGGTCACCGACCGCTGCAATTTTCGCTGCACCTACTGCATGCCGCGCTCGGTGTTCGACAAGGACTACGCATTCCTGCCGCAGCGCGACCTGCTCAGCTTCGAGGAGATCACGCGCGTCGCCGGCATTTTCGCCCGCCACGGTGTCGAAAAACTGCGTCTGACCGGCGGTGAACCGCTTCTGCGCAAGAACATCGAGCAGCTGATCGCCATGCTGGCGGCACTCACCACGCGCGACGGCCGCCCGATGGACTTGACGCTCACCACCAACGGCTCGCTGCTGCCCAGGAAAGCCCGCGCCCTCAAGGCCGCAGGCTTGCGACGTGTGACCGTTTCGCTCGACTCACTCGACGATGCGGTGTTTCGCGCCATGAACGATGTCGACTTTCCGGTAGCCAGCGTGCTTGAAGGCATCGCCGCCGCCGAGGAAGCAGGCCTTGCACCGGTGAAGGTCAACATGGTGGTCGAGAAAGGCGTCAATGACCAGCACGTGGTCGCGATGGCGCGCCACTTCAAGGGCAGCGGCCACATCGTGCGCTTCATCGAATTCATGGATGTCGGCTCCAGCAATGGCTGGCGCATGGATGATGTGCTTCCATCGGCGGAAATCGTGCGCCGCATCAGCGCCGAGATGCCGCTGGTGGCAGCTGATGCCAACTACAGTGGCGAAGTCGCGGAGCGCTGGAAGTATGCCGATGGCACAGGCGAGATCGGCGTGATTTCGAGCGTGACCCAGGCGTTTTGCGCCACCTGCACGCGAGCCCGACTGTCGACCGAAGGCAAGCTTTTCACCTGCCTGTTCGCGCAATCGGGCCACGACCTGCGCGGCCTCTTGCGTGCCGGTCGGAGCGATGACGAGATAGCCGCCGCCATCGGCTTCATCTGGGGCCAGCGCAACGACCGCTATTCGGAGATTCGCACGGCCGCGACTGCGCGCAGCAAGAAGGTGGAAATGTCATACATCGGCGGATAGCACGCGCCGCGATCCGATTTCGGGTTCAAAGCATCACCAACACCATCACGGGGAAGCACGAACGTGCGCCGAACCAGACGGCTACACCCTGCTGTTCAACGCCAGCCTGTTCCTGCCGGGCAGGAACGTGGTCAAGGCCACGCCCCATGATCCACTCGATGACTTCACCGCACTGGTCCGCGTCGGCCAGGCACCGCTTCTGATCATCGCTTCGAGCAAGGGCGAGGCCACCAACTTGGCCGACCTGATCAAGGCGGCGCGCGCCAACCCCGCCGGGTTCAACATGGCGATTTCCGGCCTTGGGGCGGCGGGCCATCTGGGCAGCCTGGAGTTCATGCGACTCGCAGGTGCCAATCTGCAGGCTATTCCTTGCAAAGGCACCAACCCGGCCCTGGCCGACGTCATGGGCGGCAGTGTGCAATTGATGATTGATGCCGCCACGGCGCTGTTGCCCCAAACCAAAGGTGGGCGTGTACGCGGTATGGCGATCACCAGCGCCACCC
Organism: Burkholderiales bacterium; assembly: GCA_040382235.1. Taxonomy (GTDB): domain Bacteria; phylum Pseudomonadota; class Gammaproteobacteria; order Burkholderiales; family JAEUOS01; genus JAEUOS01. The sequence continues at coordinate 50,934 of JBEIFV010000025.1, read as the reverse complement.
GCAACAAAGCCTATCCCGAGATTCCGACCACGGTCGAAGCCGGCATGCCGGAACTGACCATGGCTTCCTGGCATGGCGTTTGGGGGCCGAAAGGGCTGCCGGCGCCGGTAGCCAGTCGCCTGACAACAGCGATCGCCGAAGGCGTGCGGCAGCCGGAATTCGCGGCGCGTATCGAGGCGGCAGGCATTGTGCCGGGCTACCTCGACCCGACCGCATTTGTCGAATTCATGCGCGGCGATCTGGTCAAGAGCGTGCAGCTTTTGAAGGCTGCCAACTTCCAGCCCGAGTAAACCCGGTAGTAGCCCACGAACAAGACGATCTGCGCTGAATCGGTGCATCACGCACCAAGATCGCCCCCCGCGGCCGGCTTCGCTTCGTTGAAGGGCTTGTTTCGCCTGGCACACTGATTGCTCTTTGCTGAGGATTCGATTGATTCTCCCGGAGACGATGTGCAAAACCCACACTCGGTACTGTTTCGCATGCAGCGCATGGCGGCAACTGTGGGCCTTGCAGCGCTTGCCCTGATGGCGGCAGGCCCGGCGTTGGCCCAAGGTGAGGTCACCAAGATCCGCTTCGCACTCGACTGGCGCTTCGAAGGCCCTTCTGCGCTCTTCGTTCATGCGCTCCGCAAAGGCTACTTCACCCAGGAGAAGCTCGATGTGCAGATCGATGTCGGCACCGGGTCAGCCTCATCGGTGAACCGCGTCTCGAGCGCCGCCTACGACATGGGCTTTGCCGACATCAACGCGCTGATCGAATTTCTCGGCAACAACCCGGGAGCGCAACCGGCCAGCCGCCCGGTCGCGGTCTACATGGTCTACGACACCATGCCGGGTGCCGTATTCGCCCTGAAAAAGTCGAACATCAACAAACCATCCGACCTCAATGGCAAAACCCTCGGTGCCCCGGTTTTCGACGCCGGCCGCAAGGCGTTTCCGATTTTCGCGCGCGCCAACGCTGTCGATCTGAAAACGGTCACCTGGAAAACCATGGATCCGGCACTGCGCGAGGTGATGCTGGCCAAGGGTGAAGTCGACGCCATCACATCCTTTTACTTCACCGGACTGCCGGGGCTGGCGGCACGCGGTGTCAAGGCTGAAGACCTGGTCATCATGCGCTACCCGGATTTCGGCGTGCAGTTGTACGGCAGCGCGGTCATAGCCAGCCCGAGGATGCTGGCTGAACGTCCGCAAGCAGTGGCGGCCTTCCTGCGCGCCCTGAACCGCTCGATCAAGGAAGTCATCGCCAATCCCGACGAAGGAATCAGGTCGCTGAAGGCGCACGACCCGCTGGTCGACGTGGCACTCGAAACCCAGCGCCTCAAATTGTGCCTCGACTTTTTTGTCGCCACAGCCAACGTGCGCCAAGCCGGACTGGGCGCGATCAACAAGGTGCGCCTGGACAACACGATCGAGCAAGTCGTCGCCGCATTTGGCATCAAATCACCGGTCAGCCCGGATGGAATCTTTGATTCCCGCTTCCTGCCGCTGGCCGCCGACCGCCGCTTGTAGACCTGAAGCCGCCCTGCCCGGCAAGCGCCGGCGCGGCAGCGACCTCAGGCGGCACGCGCTGCGGGCAGCAAATCCGGCAGATAGCGCCGGGTTGGCTCGATTGCCGTGCCGGACTTGATCACCAGGCGCGGAATCAGGCGCTCGCCCACCAGCAGGGGCTCACCGCGGCCATCGCGCATGCTCCAGTCGCCCGGGACACGATCAAGTAGCGTGATGTCTGCCAAGGTGCCCGGTGTCAGGGTGCCGATTTCCGGATCGCGCAGGATGGTCGCAGGATTGAGTGTCACCCGGCGCACCACTTCAGTCAGGGGCATGCCCAGCGCCAGCATGCGTGTCATCGCACCGCACAGGCTGTAGTCAAGTATGGAGTCGTCATGATAGCTGGCGAAGTCGCCATGGATATCGCTTGAAATCGTGTTTGGCAACACGCCCGCCGCCATCATCCTGCGCGCGATCGCATAGCTGAAGTTGATGCCATAGCCGATGTCGAAATGAAGCCCGCGATCCAGCGCGCGCAGCACGATTTCCGGCACCGCGTCGCGGCTTCCCATGATGCCATCGGGCATCGAACTGTAAACGTGTGCCAAGGTGTCACCGGGGCGCAGCACCGGCAGCACATGTTCAAGCACCTGCTCGGCTACCGGACGCCTGGATTCGACCACCGGAAACAGTTCCCCGGTGTGGCAGTAAAGGGGCAAGCCGGCTTGGTTGCCCGCGCGCACCGCCGCCGCCAGCACTTCGGTACCCCAATGCGAGATCGAACCGGACTCACCATGGCACTTGAAGCCGCGAATCAGGCGCGGATGCAAGGCGGCCAGGCGCACCAGGTCGTCAACGTCCACCATGCCCGGGTTATGCAACACGTCGCCACGCATTCCGCCCTTGAGTGCGCCGGCCACGTTGATTGAAACGAAGCTGCGCACGTCCGTCCGCGCGGCGTCAATCACGTAGGCCTTGAAGCCGCCGAAGGTCCAGGCTCCGGCGCTACCCTGGTCGACGATGGTGGTGCAACCGGCGTTAACACCGGCGTCGTCCGCATTGACCCCGAAGTTGGTCACCCATTCGTACACATGCACATGCAGATCGATTAGTCCGGGGCATACCAAGGCACCGGCTGCGTCGATCGTCTCCTTGCGCGGCATGGCCGACAAATCGGCGCCGACCGCGGCGATGCGCCCGGCGCTGATCGCCACATCCATGACCGCATCGATCTGATTGGCAGGGTCGACCACCCGACCGCCACGGAGTATCAAGTCAGCTACGGCGACTACGCTCATGATCAAACCTTTCGCAAAAGTCGGGCGCCACCGGGCGCCGCCCCTCAAAGGGAAGTTGCAACACGCGTGCCATCAAGTGTGCCACGGCTACGCAGCCAATGGTGCGCAGCGGCCACTAGGATAGAATTTTGCGCTTGTACCCTCTTTCCACGCGACGTTCGCGGCGTGGCACCGCACATTGGCCAAGCCTCCTGAACTCACCTCCGCCGCCCGTCCGTCCACCTTCGAGGTCGACGCCATCGACGAGAAAGGTGCGACCGTCCCCACCGCCATCGCCGGCGAACACCCGCTCACGCTCTACCTGGATCGCCGCGAACTGGTGACCCTGATGACGCTGGGCGCTGCGCCTGAAGCACTGGCGCTGGGCTATCTGCGCAACCAGCGCATCATCGCCTCGATCGAGCGCATCGCCTCTGTGCAAGTTGACTGGGAAACCGCGAGCGTCGCGGTCACCACGCGCGGCCGCGATTTCTGGGACGACGCGGCCGCCGAGGCGCGCCTGGCAAAACGCACCGTCACCACCGGCTGCGGCCAGGGCACGGTGTTTGGCGACCTGATGGACGCCATCGACGAGATCAAGTTGCCCGAATCAGTGCGCATGACGCAGGAGGTTCTCTACACCGTAATGGAGCGGGTGCGCAAACATGAATCGATCTACAAGCAGGCCGGTGCCGTACATGGCTGTGCGCTTTGCTCGAACGCCGGAACGAACCGCGGCGATATCATCTATTTCGTCGAGGATGTCGGGCGCCACAACGCGGTCGATGCGATTGCCGGGCGCATGTGGCTGGATGGCGTCGATGGCGGCGACAAGATCTTCTACACCACTGGCCGCCTCACCTCGGAGATGGTGATCAAGTGCGCACAAATGGGCATTCCGATCCTGCTGTCGCGCTCCGGCCTGACGCAGATGGGGCATGAAATCGCGCGCCGCGTCGGCATCACCATGATCGGGCGCTGCCAGGGCCGGCATTACCTGCTGTTTACCGGGCAAAAGCGTTTCGCCAGTACGCCTGCGACACTTGTAGCATGACCCCTGCCCAACAACAGTCCATCACTGGCCTGATCCTGGCGGGCGGCCGCAGTTCCCGCATGGCACAAGCGGGCCAGCCGCGCGACAAGGCCTTGATCCAGTTCAAGGGCAAGCGCCTGGTCGATCACGTGTACGAAAAGCTGGCGCCTCAGGTGGGCGGCGTGATGATCAACGCCAACCAGAATCACGAGCAGTTCAAGTCCTTCAAGGTGCGCGTGGTGTCGGATGCGATCGGCGACTTTGCCGGTCCGCTGGCTGGTTTGCATGCGGGCCTGTTCGCCTCGAAGCGCCCGTTCCTGATCACCGTGCCATGCGACTCGCCTTTCTTTCCGGACGATCTGGTGGCGCGCATGTTTGACGCACTCGAATCCACCGGCAGCGCGGTTGCCATTGCCATGAGCGGTGATCAGCCGCATCCGGTATTCGCGCTGGTGCGGCGCAGCGTGCAGGACCATCTTTCGGATTTTCTCAAGCAGGGCGGGCGCAAGATCGATGCGTGGTACGACAGCCTGACGACCGTGCAGGTCGATTTCAACGACGACGCCCTGTTCGGCAACATCAACACACCGCAGGAACTGGAAGCTTTCGAGAACGGCTTGCCGCCGCCACCGAAAGTCGCCAAGCCGCGTTTTCGGCGCGCGGCGGAAGACGTGCCCGCAGCCGTGAAGATGCATGCGGAGACCGCGTCTGCCGCGGCGGCGACAAGTGATTTTCTTGAACATATCCTGGCAGCGCCCGCTCCGCCTGTCGCCAGCCTTGAGTCCATCACCAGTTGCCTTGACGGCTATGACCCCGATGCGCTGCCGGTGGCAATGGTCAATCAGGTGATCCGCCAGTTCGTGCAACCCCTGGGCGGTTTCGAGCAGGTCGCGCTGCGTGGCGCCCTTGGCCGCGTGCTGGCCGAGAACATCGTTTCGCCCATCAACGTGCCGGCACATGACAATTCGGCCATGGATGGCTGGGCGGTACGCGGCAGCGACCTGGGCGCGACCGAGCCAGTGGTGCTGACCGAGATCGGCAGTTCGCTGGCGGGACGCGAGTTCAGCGGCAAGGTCAGCCGCGGCGAATGTGTGCGCATCACCACCGGCGCGGTGATGCCGCATGGCTGCGATACCGTGATACCGCTCGAAATCGTCAAGGCTGAGGGCTTGCGCATCGTGATCCCGCCCAGGCAGGAAGCCGGCGCCAACCGCCGCCTGGCCGGCGAAGATCTGGCACGCGGCCAGGTGGCGCTGGCGGCCGGCATGATCATCAAGCCGGCCGAACTGGGCCTGATCGCCTCACTTGGCATGCCCGAGTTACGGGTGCGACGGCGCCTGCGGGTGGCCTTCTTTTCCACCGGCGATGAACTCAAGTCGGTCGGCCAACCATTAACCGAAGGCGAGGTCTACGACAGCAACCGCTACACCCTGTACGGAATGTTGCAGCGCCTGGGGGTGGATGCGGTCGACATGGGGGTGATCCGCGATGACCCGGTGGCGCTCGAAGAGGCGTTTCGGCTGGCGGCTGCCAATGCCGATGCCGTAATCACCTCCGGTGGCGTATCCGTGGGCGAAGCCGACCATACCAAGCAGATCATGCGCACACTGGGCGATGTGGTGTTCTGGCGCATCGCCATGCGCCCGGGCCGGCCGATGGCCTTCGACCGCATCGCCGACGGCACGCACCAGGCCGCACTGTTCGGCCTGCCCGGCAACCCGGTCGCGGTGATGGTGACCTTCTATCATTTCGTGCGCGGCGCCTTGTTGCACATGATGGGTGCTGCCAATACCGACCTGCCGCTGTTGCGTGTGAAATCACAGGAAGCGATGCGCAAGAAGCCGGGCCGCACCGAGTATCAGCGCGGTCTGCTTGAAGCCAGGGACGGTGAACTGGTGGTGCGCATCACCGGCGCGCAGGGGTCGGGCATCTTGCGCTCGATGAGCGAGGCCAATTGCTTCGTCGTGCTGGGACATGACCAGGGCAGCGTCAAGGCGGGCGACGCGGTCGACGTGATGCTGTTCGACGGCCTGGTCTGAGCATTGCGATGAGTCGTAGTGCGCATGCGGCCGTGCCCGAGCGGCCGGCGCCAATGCGTTCCAGCGACGACTTGAATCCTGGTTGGAATGCACATCTGCAATTGGGCTTCGAGCGCGGCTGCCCGGATCGCACCGTGCTTACGCGGCGCGAGCATCGCGGCCCCTTGCGCATTCAAAAAGCACTCTACCCGGAAGGTCCGTCGATTTGCCATGCAGTCGTCATACACCCGCCCGGCGGTATTGTCGGCGGCGACAGCTTGTCTTTGGATATTGAGTTGGCCCCCCATACTCATGCCCTGATCACAACACCGGGGGCCACCAAATGGTACAAAACCACCGGTGCCGTCGCCACCCAACAAGTGCGGGTGCGCGTGGCAACCAGTGGGGTGCTGGAATGGCTTCCGCAGGAAAGCATCATCTTCAATCATGCGCGTGCCACGAGCGGCATGCAGGTCGATCTGTGCGACGACAGCATCTTTCTGGGATGGGAGACCCTGTGCTTCGGGCGCACTGCAAGTGCCGAATCCTTCAACGAGGGGGTGTTTCGCCAGCGTTGGCGCATCCGCCAGAATGATTCCTGGCTGTGGAACGAAGCGGGCGAAATCGCGGGCGGCAGCGCCCTCATGACTTCGCCCGTGGGCTTGAACGGGCAACCGGTATGCGCGACCCTGATCGTGGCCGGGCGTCCGGTTTCCGCCGCGCTCCTGGCCGACGCGCGGGCGATACTCGATCGCATGCCTTGCGCCGCACGGATGGCGACAAGCCGCTTGCCGCAAGTCTTCGTGGCTCGCTATAGCGGACCGTCAGCCGAGGAGGCGCGCCTGGCCTTCGTTGCGTTGTGGTCCGTACTGCGGCCTCAACTGATTGGCATCGAGGCGCGCGCGCCTAGACTGTGGGCCACCTGAATGCCATGCCAAACTGCATGACCTCGGCATTTTCCGCGACATCCGCAGCGGCAGCAATCGCAACTCCACAGCCGGATTGCCTACGCCACCGCTCAACACCAGGCTAGACCGACAACGCATGCGACCTGCATGCCGATATGCGACGCCCGGTATGGCAAAAATCCTGCTTCACGCGCATTTTCGCGCACCGCTTTTGTGCGATGGCACCGCGATATTGCATCCAAGACGTGGCTCGGGTTCGACCGCCGCCCTAACATCCGGCCACATGGTTTGCGCAACATCAATCCATCGGTTAACCTCGCATCCCTCAATCGATAAATGCATTTCCATGGAACTGACACCCCGCGAACGCGACAAGTTGCTGGTATTCACCGCGGCGCTGGTGGCGGAGCGCCGCCGCGCGCGCGGCCTCAAGCTCAACTATCCGGAAGCGGTCGCGCTGATCTCGGCGGCGATCATGGAGGGTGCGCGCGATGGCCGCAGCGTGGCCGAGTTGATGGCTTATGGCACGCGCATCCTTGCGCGCAGCGATGTGATGGAGGGTGTGCCGGAAATGATCCCGGATATTCAGGTCGAAGCCACTTTTCCGGACGGCACCAAGCTTGTCACCGTGCATCACCCGATCCCCTGATGCGCCTGCATTGCCTGCTCGTTGCGGCCTGCCTGGGAACCGGCGCGCATGCCCATGAGGTCGCGCCTGATGATTGGGTGCGCCTCGGAGAGCGTGTGCATGGCGGCTACGGCAGCTTGATCGCCCTCGGTGTACGCATCGGCCTGGACGCGCGCGAACGCTTGTCGGCGCAGGCGCGCGATCTGGACGTCACCTACAGCGACGGCGAGAAGACGCCGTGCGCCTGTGTCGTCGATGGCATCCTGATGGCGACTGCCGCCAGCCCCGGTCAGGGCACGCTGCGTGTGGCAGCAGAGCCGGCGCCGCCCGGGGTATTCGGCAGCGCGCTGATCCGCCACCGCAAAACCGGGGCGCAGCTGCGCTATACCATCCCGGCAGCGGCCTTTCCGGCCCTGGCACGGCTCAACCGCGAGGCCGATGCGCGCGGCCGCCACGATGGCGTCATGCGCGTGCCGGCCGACACCTGGTTCCAGGTCGAACGCATCACGCAATGAAGCAACAGCGCACAACCCTCCAGCGCATCTTTTCGAGGTCAACATGATTCCAGGCGAATTCGACATTGTGCAAGGCGACATCGAACTCAACAGCGGCCGCGCCACCGCGCGCCTCAACGTCGCGAACACCGGTGATCGACCGGTACAGGTCGGCTCGCATTTTCACTTTTACGAAACCAACGCGGCCCTCAAGTTCGAACGCAAGCTGGCCTATGGCATGCGCCTCAATATCGCCGCCGGCACCGCGGTGCGCTTCGAGCCCGGCCAGGAACGCAGCATCGAGCTGGTGGCGCTGGCCGGCGCGCGCAAGGTGTTCGGCTTCAACGGCCAAGTGATGGGGGCGCTCAAGCCATGAAGATCTCGCGTCAGGCCTATGCGGAAATGTTCGGCCCCACCACCGGCGATCGGGTGCGCCTGGCCGACACCGACTTGTGGATCGAGATCGAGAAGGATTTCACCACCTACGGCGAGGAAGTGAAGTTCGGCGGCGGCAAGGTGATCCGCGACGGCATGGGCCAGAGCCAGCGCAACCACGAGGATGTGGCCGATACCGTGATCACCAATGCGGTGATCATCGATCATTGGGGTATCGTGAAAGCCGACATCGGGCTCAAGAACGGCCGCATCTGGGCCATCGGCAAGGCCGGCAATCCCGACATTCAACCCGCCATCACCATTCCGATCGGCGCGGCCACCGAGGTGATCGCCGGTGAAGGCATGATCGTCACCGCTGGCGGCATCGACAGCCACATCCATTTCATCTGCCCGCAGCAGATCGACGAGGCCCTGATGAGCGGCGTGACCACCATGCTGGGCGGCGGTACCGGCCCGGCGGCGGGCACCTCGGCTACCACCTGCTCGCCCGGCCCCTGGCACATCCATTCGATGCTGTCGGCGGCCGAGGCCTTTCCGATGAACCTCGGGTTTTTCGGCAAGGGCAACGTGTCGCTGCCGGAGCCGATCCGCGAACAGGTCAATGCCGGTGCGATCGGCCTCAAGCTGCACGAGGACTGGGGCACCACCGCCGCGGCGATCGACAACTGCCTGGCGGTGGCCGAAAGCATGGACGTGCAGGTGGCGATCCATACCGATACGCTCAACGAGGCCGGCTTTCTCGAAACCACGGTGGCCGCCTTCAAGGGCCGCGGCATCGCCACCTTCCATACCGAAGGCGCCGGCGGCGGCCACGCGCCGGACATCATCCGCATCTGCGGCGAACCCAATGTGCTGCCCTCCTCGACCAACCCGACCATGCCCTATACGGTCAACACGGTCGACGAGCACCTCGACATGCTGATGGTGTGCCATCACCTCGACTCGGCCATTGCCGAGGACCTGGCGTTTGCCGAAAGCCGGATCCGTCGCGAGACCATCGCCGCCGAAGACATCATGCATGACATCGGCGCGATCTCGATGATGAGCTCCGACAGCCAGGCCATGGGCCGGGTGGGCGAGGTCATCACGCGCACCTGGCAAACCGCGCACAAGATGAAGACCCAGCGCGGTGCGCTGGCCGGCGACGGCGCGCGCAACGACAATTTTCGCGTCAAGCGTTACGTCGCCAAATACACCATCAATCCTGCATTGACCCACGGCATCAGCCATGTGGTGGGCTCGGTGGAAGCCGGCAAGATCGCCGACCTGGTGTTGTGGAAACCGATGTTTTTCGGCGTCAAACCGTCGATGATCCTCAAGAGCGGCATGATCGCCGCCGCCCAGATGGGTGACGCCAATGCCTCGATTCCGACCCCGCAGCCGGTCTATTCGCGCCCGATGTTCGGTGCCTTCGGCCGCGCCCTGAAAACCTCCCTCACCTTCGTTTCGCAGGCCGCTCTGGACGCCGGCATCGGCAACACCCTGGGCTTGGGTAAATCGCTGGTGGCGGTACGCAACACGCGCGCGGTGCGCAAGAAAGACATGGTCCACAACGATCTGTGCCCCAAAATGGAAGTCGACCCCGAAACCTACAGCGTGCGTGCCGATGGCGAATTGCTGGTGTGCGAGCCTGCCGCGGTGTTGCCGATGGCGCAGCGCTACTTCCTGTTCTGATCATGCTCACTCTCAAGGATCACGTATCGGCGGGCACGGCGGCGGACGTTGAGCTCGCGTTGCCCTACGAGTTGCGCGAGAAGACGCGCCTGCGCGCCGTGCTCGCCAGCGGCGAGGAAGTGGCACTCTTCCTGGCGCGTGGCAGCGTGCTGCGCGGTGGAGATTGCCTGAAGGGCGACGATGGGCGCATCGTGCGCATCGTCGCCGCGCCTGAACCGGTATTGCGCGTGGAATGCCACGATGCCGGCGAATTCGCCCGCTGCGCCTACCACCTCGGCAATCGCCACACGCCGGTGCAGCTCCTCGGGCGCCAGCCGGATGGCCACTATGCCCTTTTGATCCGCGCCGATCATGTGTTGGCCGACATGCTGGCCGGTCTGGGTGCGCATTCGGCGGCAGCCATCGCGGCTTTCGAACCCGAGACCGGCGCCTACGGCGGACACTCGCATGTGGGCGGCCATGGCGAAGCCGAGCACGGGCATGCGCACGACCATGGCCAACCCGGCGCCAGCGCGCATCCGCACCCGGGCAACCGCATGCCGGTGCATGAACCAAAGATCCATCGCCCTGATCCAAGCGTCTGGAAAGGCACGCAGGACAAGTGAACACGACCGGCCTGGGCCCCGCGCAATTGCTGCGCCTGCTGCACCTGGCAAGCCCGGGCCTGCCGGTGGGCGCCTACAGCTATTCGCAGGGGATGGAAGCGGCGATCGAGGCCGGGCACGTCACCGATGAAGCCGGGCCGGCCGCTGGATCGCCGATGTGCTGGCGTTTTCAGTGGCACGCCTTGAAGCGCCGGTCTGGTGCCGCCTGTATCGGGCCTGGGATGCCGACGATCTCGATGCGGTCGCCTACTGGTCGAATTTTTTCATGGCCTCGCGTGACAGCGCCGAATTGCGCGCCGAAACAGTACAGATGGGTTACTCGCTGGCGCGCCTGCTGCGCGACCTGTTTCCGGAAAACGCGCGGGTTTTGCGTTTGCCGTCCGATCTGACACAGGCCATGATCCCCTACCCGGCCGCCATGGCCGCCGCCTGCGTGGTGCTTGGCACGCCGCTGGAAGCATCGCTCCATGCCTGCCTTTTTTCATGGGCCGAAAACCAGGTGCTGGCCGCGCTCAAGGCAGTGCCGCTGGGCCAGGTCGCCGGGCAGCGCCTGCTGTTCGCACTTGAGCCGCAGTTGCTGGAAGCGGCCGCGACCGCGCTCTCGCTGGCGGACGACGACATCGCCAACTGGACCCCGGGGCTGTCATTTCTCTGCATGCGCCACGAAACCCAATACAGCCGGATTTTCCGGTCATAGGAGCACCCAGATGAGCAACCAAGCCTTGCGCGTAGGCATCGGCGGGCCGGTCGGTTCCGGCAAGACCGCACTGTGCGAAATGCTCTGCAAAGGCATGCGTGACCACTACGACATGGGGGTGATCACCAACGACATTTACACCAAGGAGGATATGGAAATCCTGCTGCGCGCCGGCGCCTTGCCACCGGAACGCATCATGGGGGTGGAAACCGGGGGTTGCCCGCATACGGCAATCCGCGAGGATGCCTCGATCAACCTGGAAGCGATCGCCCGCATGCAGGCCGACTTTCCCGACCTCGACCTCATCCTTCTGGAATCCGGTGGAGACAATCTGGCGGCGACATTCAGCCCGGAACTCTCCGATCTGACGCTCTACGTGATCGATGTCGCCGGCGGCGAGAAGATTCCGCGCAAGGGCGGCCCTGGCATCACCCGCTCCGACCTTTTGATCATCAACAAGACAGACCTGGCGCCGCATGTGGGTGCGGACCTGGCCGTGATGGCGCGCGACGCCAAGAAGCAACGCGGCGAGCGCCCCTTCATCTTCACCAACTTGCGCTCCGGCAGCGGTGTGGCCGAGGTGATCGAGTTCATCCGTACCCAGGGACTGCTCGACGAGGCGCGCGCTGCGCGTCATTGAGCGGGCCGCTGATCCGATGGGCGAACCAGGCCATTTGCTGCCGCTGATCGGGCTCACTTTCATGCTGGGCCTGCGCCATGGCATGGATCCCGATCACCTGGCGGTGGTCGACAGCATCACGCGCTTCAACAGCGCCGGCAACAACGCCCATGCGCGCTGGTGCGGCCTGTTCTTCTCGCTTGGGCATGGCGCCATGGTGACCGTTGTCGCCGCGCTCCTGGCCGCGGTCGCCGGTGCACGACTGATCCCTACCTGGATCGAACATCTGGGTCAGGCTATCTCCATCCTGTTCCTCGTCACCATGGGCATCCTCAACCTGCAAACACTGCTCAAGGCGCGCGGCGGCGAGTCGCTTGCGCCGCGCGGACTCAAGGCGGGTCTTGTCATGCGCTTTTGCCGGGTCTCGCACCCGCTGGCGATATCCGCGATCGGTGCGGCGTTCGCGATTTCGATGGATACGCTGTCCCAGGCGGCGGTGTTTTCGCTGGCCGCCTCGGGCCGTCATGCGTGGGGCATGGCGCTGCTGCTGGGTTGCGTATTCACCCTGGGCATGCTGGCGGTGGATAGCGCCAACGGCTGGTGGGTGCATCGCATGATCCGCTCGCTCGACCGGCGCCACCAGACATGGACGCGCAGCCTCACGCTGGCCATTGCCTTGCTCAGTCTTGGCCTGGCCGCCGCCGGCATCCTGCGCTTGATCGACGCCGGCATCGGCGAATGGTACGCAGCCAATGCGTTGCTGCTCGGTGGCATCAGCGTCGCCGCGCTTTCCGCGATTTTCGTGACAGCGCGGCTCACGCAGCGAACGCCGGACCGACAGCAATAGCCGTGGCACGTCGGGCCGATCGGCTCAAGCGGGCGTCAACGAGTCGGCGCGCGGGACACCACCATCAGGAGCGCTATCCCCCGGCTTGTTCGCGCGCCAGCCGCACCGTGTAGCCGCCCGACTTTTCATCCAGTGTCAGCATGATCAGCTTGTGCACTTGCGCATCCTCAAGCAGATCACCGAAAGCCCGGTAGCCATAGTAGCTTGCGTTGAACCCGGGGCGGCGCCGCTTCAGGGTTTGTTTGACCATCGAACCCCAGATTTTGTCGTCGGCCCCGCGTTCGGCGATCAGGGCTTCGACGGTTTCGACCACCAGATCGAGCGCCTCGGCACGCTTGTCGTCAGGCGCGGATTCCTTGGCGCGCGGTGATTTCTTCGCTGCCGCTCCCGCCGGCCTGGCCGACGTCTTGCGTGCGGCGCGGTTGCGCTTGGCCTCGTCTTCGCGCACCAGGTCATCGTAGTAGATGAACTCGTCGCAATTGGCGATCAGAAGGTCCGAGGTCGAGTTCTTGACGCCGACGCCGATCACCAGCTTGTTGTTCTCGCGCAGCTTGGAGACCAATGGCGAAAAATCCGAATCACCGGACAGGATCACGAAAGTATCGACGTGCGCCTTGGTGTAGCACAGGTCAAGGGCGTCGACCACCATGCGAATATCGGCCGAGTTCTTGCCGGACTGGCGCACATGCGGAATTTCGATCAATTCGAACGCGGCCTCGTGCATCGAGGCCTTGAATTCCTTGTAACGCTCCCAATCGCAATACGCCTTCTTGACCACGATGCTGCCCTTGAGCAGCAGGCGTTCGAGCACGCGGGCGATGTCGAACTTGGCATACTTGGCGTCGCGCACACCGAGGGCTACGTTCTCGAAATCGCAAAAAAGGGCCATGTTGTTGATATCGGGTTGGGCTGCCATGTTCATTCCACTTTGAGATGGGCGCCTGGCCAGCGGCGCCGATTTGGCGGCATCATCGCCGCAACCCGCATTGTCGTCGTTTCGCCTGCCCCGCTGCAAGCGGCCATCCACTGCATTCAAACCTTGCCGTCGCCGCTGCCATGGAGAGGCAGCCCGCGCTCGCGCCGCCTTTCGATCGGCGCCAGCAAGTCGCTTTCGAACCACTTGGTGAACTTCAGCAGATCGGGATGGCGCGCCAGTCTCAGGTAACGTCGTGCGGCGTCGACCGAAAGGTATATGGCGCGCCCCCGCCCATGGAAGGTGGTGGCCTCATGTGGCGCGTAATGACGTACCGCCACGGTGTCGCCGCCGATGCACTTGCGCATGTCGTCCAAGCACAGCCAGAGATCGTCGAACTCATCAAACACGACCCGCACTTCCTGCTGTTCGAAATAGTGGTGGCGACCGCCGTGCACCCGATGGGCGGCGATGCGCTCAAGACTGGCAATGCCGAAAAAAGCCCAGCTGGCCCAGATTGCGAACAGGCCCGATGCCATGCCGACCGGCACCGCCCACCAGAGCGGTCGGCCATTGGCCCAGGCCCACAGGGCCGCCACCATGCCGGGCGCAAGACTGCCGATCAGGGCAACCTGCAGGAATTTGACCTGGTCTCCTGTTCGCACGGGACTCATCCGCCTCTGTGGAGGCTCAAGTGTGCCGCGGCTTCGCCGCCATGTCATCACCAAACCGTACGAGTCAGGCACGGCGAGTCGCGGCCGGCAAAGTTGACACAACCGGTAGCCCGGCGCCGCGCAATGCGCCGCAAGCCGTTTACTGCCTCTCGGGCTCGTCAGCCGCGCCCAGGAGATGCAAGGCGTCAGGCTCGGGTAGCGCTTCCACCCCTTTGAGCTTGCGCTCCATCTGGCGGCTGCGTGTCTCGGCCGAATCAATCGAATTGGCGACGGTTTGCAGTTGCTGCTTGGCGCGGGCCAACACCTCGCCAAACTTGCCGAATTCGGTTTTGACCGCACCCAGCACCAGCCACACGTCACTGGCGCGCTTTTCGATGGCGAGCGTGCGAAAACCCATCTGCAGGCTGTTGAGCAAAGCGGTCAATGTGGTCGGACCGGCGATGGTGACGCGGCATTCGCGCTGCAGCCAGTCGGTCAGGCCGGGCCGGCGCAACACTTCCGCGTACAGGCCTTCGGTGGGCAGGAACAGGATCGCGAAGTCGGTGGTGTGCGGCGGCTCGATGTACTTGTCGCGGATGGTCTTCGCCTCCATCTTGATGCGCGACTCCAGGGCCCTGGACGCCTCTTCCATGCCGGCGGCGTCCGCCAGATCCTGCGCAGCCAGGATGCGCTCGTAGTCTTCCACCGGAAACTTGGAATCGATCGGCAACCAGACCTGGCCCTGGCCCTCGCGCCCCGGCAGGCGGATGGCGAATTCAACCCTCTCGCTGCTGCGCGGCACGGTGGCTACATTGGTTGCGTACTGCTCGCTGGTCAACACCTGCTCGAGCAACCCCGCCAGTTGTACCTCGCCCCAGGTGCCGCGCGTCTTGACGTTGGTCAACACGCGCTTCAAGTCGCCCACACCCAGGGCCAGGGTCTGCATCTCGCCCAGGCCCTTGTGCACCTGCTCGAGCCGATCCGACACCAGCTTGAACGATTCCCCCAGCCTTTGTTCCAGGGTCGCGTGCAGCTTTTCGTCAACGGTTTTGCGCATCTCCTCAAGCTTGACGCCGTTTTGCGTCTCGATATCCTTCAAGCGCGCCTCGAGCGTGGCGCGCACTTCGGCAAGCTGCAGGTTCAGGCTGTCGCCGAAGCGCTTGAGCGTGTTCGCGCTTTCCTCACGACCCGCACGGGCATCCTGCGCAAAGCCCTGCAAGCGGTCGTCCAGAGCCTTTTGCAGCGCACCGAGGCGTAGCTCGTTGGCGTCCGTCAGCTTGAGCAGCGTTTGCGCAAAGCCGTCGATCTGGTTGTTCTGCACCATCGCGATACTGGCCATCTGCTGCCCGGTGGCCTGTTGAAACTGCGCAACACTCAAGGCCAGTTCCTGCCGGCTGGATTGCGCGCCATCCTTGATCTCGGCGCGCAACTCGCGCTCCAGGCGCTCGTTGGCCAGATCGATGCGGTTGAAGCGTTCGGTGCCGGTGTCGTGCTGGGCGCGTCCGGCACGCCGCCAGGCAAGGATGGCAAACAGGGCTGCCACCAGCGCGGCTAGGGCTGCGACCAGAACGAACGCGAGTTCCATCAGCTCTCCTTGTTGCGCATCCAGTCGGCGGTGCCGAAAAACGATTCCCGCAGCGCAGCCTGCATGCCCTTCGGCAGTGCCGTATCCCGCATCGCCGCAAACATGCATGCCAGCCAAAGATCGCGCTCGACACTGCCGATCGGATAAGGCAGGTGACGCGCGCGCAACATCGGATGGCCGACCTTTTCCAGGTACAGCTGTGGCCCGCCCAGCCAGCCTGAAAGAAACCACTTGAGCTTGTCGCGCGAGCCGTCGAGCGACGCCGGATGCAGCTTGCGGATCGGGTAATACTCCGGAACCTCGTCCATCAGGTCGTAGAAGCGATCGACCAGCTCAATCACTTTCGAGGCGCCGCCCACGAGCGCATATGGAGTGGGTCCCTCGTCCGGCAGGGCCTGCCCGCTCACGCCGCGATCACCCTGCTTGCGGCCGCCATTGCGGGCCCGGCCTGCAAGTATCGCGCGCGGTACCGTAATCGCATGTCAGGCGAATTCACGCAGGGTCGTCACCGGCGGGCGCCTGAGCGCCCCAGACAAAGCCAGCACCCCGCCGGCCACCGCACAGGCGGCCCCACTGGCGATGCCGGCCACCCACAGCCAGGGATTGAAGACCAGCGGCAACTGCAGGACAAACTGGCTGACCGCCGCACCGATGCCGAAGGCGATCGACGCTGCGAACAATCCGGCCAAACCGCCGGTGAGCAGAAACTCGGCCCATTGCGCGCGCCGCAGTTGCGCGGAGGAGGCGCCAAGCGCGCGCATGATGCCCGTTTCGCGCACCCGCTCATCCTGACTTGCCGTCAACGCGGCATACAACACGGTCAGGCCGGCCGCCAGGGTAAACAGAAAAATGAACTGCACCGCGCCCACCACCTGCTCGATCACGCTCTTGATCTGCCGGATCAGGGCGCCGACATCGACGACTGTGAGGTTGGGCATGCGCGCCACCAGTCGATCGGTGAAGCCCGGCTGCGACGCCGGCAGGTGAAACGCGCTCATGTAAGTTTGCGCGAAGCCTTCCAGCAAGCCTGGCGTTGCGATCACGAAAAAATTGGCGCGCATCGAATCCCAGTCCAGCTTGCGTACACCCGTGATGGGTGCGGTGAACTGACGGCCGCCGACTTCGTAGGTCAGGCGGTCACCCAGCTTGAGCCCGAGCGTCTTCATGATGCCTTCCTCGACCGACAGTGCGCCGGTTTCGAGATCGGCCTGGTTGAACCAGCGACCGGCGCTGACCTGGTTGTGGCCGGGCAAATCGCGCATGTACGAGAGATTGAATTCGCGATCTACCAGACGCCGCGCACGATCGTCGTTGAACGATTGCGGGCCGATCGCGCCGCCATTGACCGCCAGCAAGCGTCCACGGATCATCGGGTAGGTCTCCGGGCGCGTCATGCCGGCCCCGCTGAAGGCGGCGTCGAAAGCGGAGCGCTGATCGGGTTGCAGGTTGATGACAAAGCGGTTTGGCGCTTCTGCCGGTACCCGCCCCTGCCATTGCGTGACAAGATCGCCGCGTGTAACGGTGAGCATCAGCAAAGCGGCAAGGCCCAGACTCAAGGCCACCACTTGAGTGACCGTCGCCAGGCTGCGACGGCGCATTGCCGCCACCCCGTAGCGCCAGGAAAATCCGCCTTCGCCGCGCAGGCGCGCCAGCAGGCGCAGGGCACCGTAGGTGAGAACCGCGCTGGCCCCCATGGCGATGGCAAAACCGCCGGCAGCAATCGCGCCCAGCTTCAAATCACGCGCCTGCCACAGCACCATCAGCACCAGCACGGCGCCGCCCAGGGCGTAGGCCAGAATCGTTGCCGGTCGCGGCTCCCCGACCTCGCGACGGATCACCCGGATCGGCGGCACACCGGCCAGCTGAATCAGCGGCGGCAACGCAAAACCAAGCAGCAGCAGGGTTCCGGTGGCAAAGCCCTGCAGGGCCGGCAACCAGGTCGCTGCCGGCAACTGCGCCGCCACCAGGTAACCAAGCATCTGGGCCAATACCGCGTGCACCGCGTATCCCGAAAGCGATCCCAGCGCCGAGCCCAGCAAACCGAGCACCACGAATTCGCAAAGATACAAGCCGAACAGGGTGCGCTGCGAGGCGCCCATGGCGCGCAACACGGCGCAGCCGTCAAGGTGCCGTTGCATGAAGCGGCGCGCCGCCAGCGCGATGGAAACCGCCGCCAGAATCACCGCCAGCAGCGCCACCAGACCCAGGAACTGCTGGGCCCGGTCGACCGTGGCGCGCAATTCGGGCCGCGCGTTGGAAATCTCTTCAATCCATTGGCCGCGTCCGATCCTGGCGCGCTGCCAGGCGGTATAGCCGGCCACCGATGCTTCGTCGCCGCCGACCAAAAGCCGGTACGTTACGCGTGATCCGGTCTGCACCAGCGCGGTTGCCTCGAGGTCGGCCAGATTCAACATCAGGCGTGGGGCGATCGAGAAAAAACTGGCGCCCCGATCCGGCTCGAGCGTCAACACCTGGACAAAGCGCAACTGCAGGTCGCCCACGCTGATGATGTCGCCGGGCCGAGCACCCAGACTTGTGGTCAATTGCTCATCGAGCCAGACCGTACCGCGCGCCGGCACTTCGCGGGTGCGCGCATCGGGCCGGTTGCGGTCCGGTGCCACCCGCAGACTGCCGCGCAGGGGATAGCCCGCACTCACAGCCTTGAATCCGGCCAGATGCGACTTCTCGCCCAGACTTGCCATACTGGGAAATCCGACCACCTGCGCAACCGCCAGGCCACGACGCCGCGCCTCGTCGGCATACTCCACAGGCAGCGGACGATCGCCGCTGATGACGAAATCTGCACCGATCAACTGGTGCGATTCCTGCGTAAGAGCCCGACTGATGCGGTCGACGAAGAATCCCACCGAGGTAACACTCGCCACCGCGATCACCAGCGCGGTCAGCAACAAGCGCAACTCGCCAGCACGGGCATCGCGCGCCAGCATGCGCAGGGAAAGCATGAGGATCTTCATCCCAAAATTATCCCATGCCGAGGTCGATCCTGCGCTTATGCGCTTCGCGCGCCGCGGCCAGACAAGACTGGCGGCACGTCGCAACTGCGCCCTTGCGGCAGCCCTGGTTGCGGACGCCTGCAACGGCATGGGCCTCTTCGCTGCGCATGCCGTGCGCCGCAGATTGCTTTCCACCTGGAGCGGCCTATAATCCGGACAGTATGGACGCCGTGCAGACACTCGCTATCGGATCCGGGCTCGCCTGGGCCAGCGGTGTACGCTTGTACGCGGTGGTGTTTTTCGCCGGTCTGCTGGCGCGCCTCGGGGTGGTCAGCCTGCCGGGCCATTTGGGCACTCTGACCCATCCGCTGGTCATCGGCGTGGCCGGCGTGTTGTTTTTCGTCGAGTTCTTCGCCGACAAGATTCCCGGTCTCGATTCAGTTTGGGATGCGCTGCACACGTTCATCCGGGTGCCTGCCGGTGCGCTGCTGGCGGCGGCGAGCCTGGGTATCAGCGCCGACCCTGCCCTTGTATTCGCCGCCGGGCTGGCTGGCGGCACACTGGCCGGCACCGCGCATTTCGCCAAGGCTGGTGCGCGCGCCTTGATCAACACCTCTCCAGAGCCCTTCTCCAACTGGACTGCCTCGTTTGGCGAGGAAGTGACGGTGGCTGGCGCCATGTGGCTGGCGTTTACGCATCCGCTTTTGTTCCTGCCGGCGCTCGCTCTGGTGCTGATTTTATCCCTCTGGCTGATTGCCAGATTGTGGCGCTTCATGGCGCGGCTGTTTCGCAAGCACGCCCTGCATCCGGCGCGACCCTGAGTCTGCGCGTTAGTTGCGCGCAGCCTTCGCCAAGCCTGCATTTCTCTCTGGCGCCCACCCTCGTTAGCGGCCGGGCGCCTCCACGCCCGCCCCCAGAAGCAGGCGCTGCCTCAGACTTCCTGGACCATTGCCCGGAACTTGATCAGATCGTAATCCAGGTTGCGTTCGACAAGTCCGACCGGAAACATCAAATGCGGCCGCTCGGCGATCATCGCCAGCAGTTGCTCACCGGGCAAATACAGGCCATGCGGCAGTGCCACCAATACGGCGCCCGGTTCTCCGCCTGCGGGAACCACAACCCCGTCCACGGTTGCCACGCCGCTGGCCCAGCGGCCGATATTGGTGGTGAATACGCCATGCACAGGCTGGCGCGACAGCACTTGCATGCCTGCATTGGCCTGGCCTTGTGGCGCGCCATCGTCGCGCGAAAAGCGCCGCACGATCGCCAGCTCCCAAGCCGCCCCATCCACCAGTGGCCGGATGGCCAGCAATGCACCGATGCGCAACCAGTCACCGGTGACTTGTGGCACGATAGCGCCAAAACCGCCGTTGCTCATGTTGTCGACCGTCCAGGTTTCGAAGTCTGCCGGCGTATCGAAATCCAGGTCGAGTTCGGAGGGGCGCAACAGCCCGACAATGCTCGCCAAGCCGTGCGCCACGGAAATTTTTCCTTGCAAACGGCGCCGTTCGCTGCGTCGAACCGGCGGCTGCGGCGCCCAGTTCACCTGAAAATGCCGCAGCACTTCGCCCACCACCTGCGGTTCGGCGTTGACGCCAAAATCCACGCCAAGCGGCAATTCGTTTGAACGTTTCAGCTTCAGCAACAAACCTTGCACGTCAGCATGGCCGGCAGCGGTGGCGAAAAAACGCAAGCCAGGGGTCAGCTGTGCCGGCGGTGATGCCAGGCGCAGGGGCTGGCGCGGACTGGCCAAGTCGAACCAGTAGGTGGAATCCGGATTGGGCTGCAAAGTGATGCGAAACCTTGATGCCATTCCGGCAATCAGGCGCTCTGCAATCTCCAGTTGCGGCGGCGTGAGCGCATCGGGGGCCGATGCGGCGATCAACAGGGTCCGCAGAAACTCCTCTTCTGGCGACGTATCGCCGGGAATACCAGGATACGCCGCAAGGCGCGCGTGCTGCACGCCGCGCGTCTCGCTCAGGCGGTAGGCACGCGCCAGACTGTGCCAGATTCCTGCCGGTATCGGTCTGTAGCGCACGTAAAGCAACTTGAGCCGCAATCCGCCGGCGCGCAGCGCGCGCACAGCGATCAGGGCGATGTGCTTGCGCA
Organism: Burkholderiales bacterium; assembly: GCA_040382235.1. Taxonomy (GTDB): domain Bacteria; phylum Pseudomonadota; class Gammaproteobacteria; order Burkholderiales; family JAEUOS01; genus JAEUOS01. The sequence goes on along the minus strand of JBEIFV010000025.1, from coordinate 30,034 downwards.
GGGCGTCACTCCCCTTTTCCTTTTGTTCGATGCGCCCGATCAAATCGTCGTAAGCGGCTGCGGCGTTCATCCACAGGCCGTGACTGATGGTCCAAAGCTTCGCCTCTTGCGTGCGCACCTGACTCCCGCCGCCAGCGGGGTCGCGCGCCAACTTGATGCGCTGCAGTTGTGCGCACTCGTCGAGGCTACGGATAATCTCGAAGCGCCGCTCCGGCTTGAGGCTTTCGGCACTGACGACCGACACCAGCCAGTCGCTGATCTCCTCCAGGGCGTTGAGCGGGTCGCTGCCACGCAACTCCGCGAAAATCGCCTCCGCCTCGCGCGGATTGGCCAGTGGATGGTCATCTTCCGCACCCAGGCGCGGCAGGCGCAGGCTGTCGAGCAACTTTTGCATCGCACGCCCCGGAGACGACATAAAGGCTTTAACTCCTCTTGATAACCCTTGATTCTAATTGGATTTTCGTGTCGTGCGCGGCTTGCAAGCCGCTTGATCCGGGTGAAAAAGTGCGAACGGTTTAGAATTTGTCCTTCCACTGACTTTTCCTGCCCTCCAGCCGGCAGCCGCATGCGGATATTGATTATCGGTGCCCTTCCGGACGTGGGTGCGCAATGCGCGGCACACATTGCCAGCCACTGGCCGGGCGCGCGCCTGGACGGATTTGCCATGCCGTTTCCGCCGGCGCCGGAATGGTCGCAATACGATGCCATTCTGGTCGGCCATTCACCACCGCTGCATGATGGTTTGGCCCGGCTTGCGGAGCATGCGGCCCGCATTGAGAAAATGCCCCCTCTCATTCTCCTGGCATCGCCCGGCGCCAGCGCAGGCATCGCCGCCATCCGCGGCGGTGCCGCCGACTGCCTGCCCGTCGATCGCCTGCCGGCACATCGCCTGGTAGGCTCGATCAATGATGCCATCCTCGAACGCGCCCGCTCACGCGACCGCGAGTTGGCTCGCGCCCGCCTGAACCGCCGCTACGCAAGCGCAGGCACCGCGACTGCGCAGCTCGCGGCGATCGGCGCCGAGGTCATCGATGCTCCGGAGATCAACGGTTATCGTGTGCTGCGGCAGATCGGTGAAGGCGGTACTTCACGCGTCTATCTCGCGCAGCGCCTGCCGCGGCTGGGCCTGCCGGCCCCGGATCTGCAGCAAATCGTGCTCAAGGTGGTCGATGCGCGCACCATCCGCGACCCTGCTTTCATCGAACGCTTCATCCGCGAGTACCGCATCATTTCCACGGTGCAGAACGAACATGTGGCGCGCATCTACGACCAGGGGGTGACCGATGATCACCTGTACATCGCGATGGAGTATTTCGCGCGTGGCGACTTGAGGACCCGCATGGACCAGCGTGGCGCGGCGCGCCTGTCGTCGCTGCAGTCGATCCGCCTTGCGGCGCAAATCGCACGCGCGCTCGACGCGATTCACAGCGCCGGAGTGATCCATCGCGATCTCAAACCACACAACATCATGTTCCGCGATGCCAGCCGGCTGGCGCTGGTCGATTTCGGACTGGCCAAGCAGGACGGCGAGAAATCGATCACGGTAGCCGCCGGCATCGGCGCGACGCCGCTCTACATGAGCCCCGAACAATGCGTCGGGCGGCCGCAGGATGCCCGCAGCGATCTCTATAGCCTGGGGGTCATCCTCTACGAAATGCTGACGGGAACGCGTCTCTATGACGGCAACAACCTGGCGGCGATCGCATTCCAGCATGTGCACGCCGAGGTGCCGCGGCTGGCGCCGGCGCTGCAACCGTTCCAGGCGGTGATTGATCGCCTGCTTGCAAAGGACCCGGAGCAGCGCTTTCAGTCAGCCCGCGAATTGTTCGCAAAGATCGCGTTATGACGAAGCGCTGTCACCGTGCTGCTGCGCAGCCAGCCGTCGGCGACGACGCATCCGGGATTGCGCATACTCCACCGGTGGCCCATGGCTTGATCGGGCGCAACCGCCGGCATCGCGTTCGCGAACACCGGTAAAATCCTGCCATGCAGCAATACCACGACCTGATGCGCCATGTGCAAGACCATGGCGCCACCAAGACCGATCGTACCGGTACCGGTACGCGCTCTGTGTTCGGGCACCAGATGCGCTTCGATCTGGCCCTGGGATTTCCGCTGGTCACCACCAAGAAGTTGCACCTGCGCTCGATCATTCACGAATTGTTGTGGTTCCTGAACGGCGAGACCAACATTCGCTATCTCAAGGAGAACGGCGTTTCGATCTGGGATGAATGGGCGGACGCCAGCGGTGAACTCGGACCCGTGTATGGCTCCCAGTGGCGCTCATGGCCCACGCCCGACGGCGCGCATATCGACCAGATCTCGCAGGTTCTGAAAGCCTTGCGCGAAACGCCGGATTCGCGCCGCATGATTGTCTCGGCCTGGAATGTGGGCGAGATTCCGCGCATGAAATTGCCACCCTGTCATGCCCTGTTCCAGTTTTATGTGGCGCCGGGCGAAACGCCCGGGGCACCCGGACGCCTTTCGTGCCAGCTCTACCAGCGCAGCGCCGACATTTTCCTGGGGGTGCCTTTCAACATCGCCTCCTATGCCTTGCTGACCCATATGGTCGCGCATCAGGTCGGGCTCGATCCGGGCGATTTTGTCTGGACTGGTGGCGACTGCCACTTGTACCTGAATCATCTGGACCAGGCGCGTGAGCAATTGTCGCGAGCGCTGCTGCCGCTGCCGCGTCTCCGTTTCGCACGCAAGCCGGCCACCCTGTTCGACTACCGCTACGAAGATATAGAGATTCTCGACTACCAGGCGCATCCGCACATCAAGGCGCCGGTGGCGGTCTAGCGCCGCACATCAGAAGCGATGCAACTCTCGATGATTGTGGCGATGGCGGCCAATCGCTGTATCGGGCGCGACAACCGCATGCCCTGGCACCTGCCTGCCGACCTTGCGCACTTCAAGCGCACCACCATGGGCTGCCCTGTGATCATGGGCCGCAAGACCTTCGAGTCGATTCTGGCAAGCCTGGGCAAGCCCTTGCCGGGGCGCACCAGCGTGATCGTTTCCCGCAATCTGTCATACCGCGCCCCGCATGCCGATTCCGCGCTTGCCCACACGCTGCGCCTTGTCGATTCGCCGGCTGCGGCGCTTAAGGCCGCCCGCAACTGCGGGACGCCGGAGGCGTTTGTCATCGGCGGGGCCGAGATCTACCGCGCGATGCTGCCGGCGGCGCAGCGGCTGGTGGTCACCGAGATTCACCAGGCTTTTGAAGGCGACGCGTTTTTTCCGCCAATTGGCGCAGACCTATGGCTCGAAGTTGCGCGCGTCGCGCACGCAAAAGCCGGCAAGCCCGAAGTCGATTTCGATTTCGTCGAATACAAGAGGAGACCCACAGCATGAGCGCAGGCGGCTTTCACGTGCACGGCCCGCACGACCACGCAGTCGAACACGCGGCCCAGGATTCGCACCATGCGGATGACGGATTCGGCGGGCGACTGGCGGTCGCCACCGCGGTATTGGCGACCGTTGGAGCACTGTTCTCCTATCAGGGAGGTGCCACGCAAAACAACGCCATGATTTTCAAGAACAATGCCGCGATCAAGAAAACCGAGGCCTCGAACCAGTGGAATTACTACCAGGCCAAGAGCAGCAAGCAGAACCTTGCCGAACTGGCGATGGCCCTGCCCGGGGTCGATATCGACAAGTACAGGAAGGAAGTCGCGCGCTACAAGGACGAGAAGGAAGTCATCAAGAAGGATGCCGAGAAGCTCGAGGCCGAATCGAAAAAGTGGGACGACGAGTCCGAGAAGCAGATTCACCTGCATCACCGCTGGGCGCAGGCGATGACCGTGATCCAGGTGGCGATCGCTCTGGCCGCGATCACCCTGATCACCAAGAAAAAATGGATGCAGACCGGTGTGTTTATCGCCGCCGCCGGCAGCGCGGTGCTGGCGATCATGGCGATGTTGCATCTGTGACACGGTCGCGGCCGCGCTGGCGCGCCTGAAGAAATCTTTTCATCGAATCCGCGCAGGATTCGTCATACACTTCCGGGCGCGGCCGGATAACCCCGGCCGCGCTTTCTTTTGCAGGAGTCGCGCTCCATGAAATTCCGCTTTCCCATCGTCATCATCGATGAAGACTTCCGTTCCGAAAACACTTCAGGCCTGGGCATTCGTGCGCTCGCCGATGCCATCGAGAAGGAAGGCATGGAGATCCTGGGCGCCACCAGCTATGGCGACTTGTCGCAATTCGCCCAGCAGCAGTCGCGCGCCTCGGCTTTCATCCTGTCGATCGACGACGAGGAGTTCACGCCCGGCCCCGAGCTCGACCCGGCGGTACTGAACCTGCGCAAGTTCATCGAGGAAATCCGCTTCAAGAACGCCGAGATTCCGATCTACCTGTATGGCGAGACCAAGACCTCAAGCCATATTCCGAACGACATCCTGCGTGAACTGCACGGCTTCATCCACATGTTCGAGGACACGCCGGAATTCGTGGCGCGCCACATCATCCGCGAAGCAAAAAGTTACCTCGACTCGCTGCCGCCGCCGTTTTTCCGCGCACTGGTGCACTACGCACAGGACGGTTCGTATTCCTGGCACTGCCCCGGGCACTCGGGTGGCGTGGCCATTTTGAAATCGCCGATCGGCCAGATGTTCCACCAGTTCTTCGGTGAAAACATGCTGCGTGCGGACGTCTGCAACGCCGTCGAGGAACTCGGCCAGTTGCTCGACCACACCGGCCCGGTGGCGGCGTCCGAGCGCAACGCCGCTCGCATCTTCAACGCCGATCACTGCTTTTTCGTCACCAACGGCACCTCGACTTCGAACAAGATGGTGTGGCATTCGACCGTGGGCCCGGACGATATTGTTGTGGTCGATCGCAACTGCCACAAGTCGATCCTGCACTCGATCATCATGACCGGCGCGATTCCGGTATTCCTCACGCCCAAGCGCAATCACCTGGGCATCATCGGCCCGATTCCACTGGAGGAATTCCGGCCCGAGAACATCCAGAAGAAGATCGATGCCAATCCCTTTGCCAGAGCTGCGCAGGCCAAACACCCGCAGCGCACGCCGCGCATCCTGACCATCACCCAATCGACCTACGACGGCATCATCTACAACGTCGAGATGTTGAAGGAAACCCTCGGCTCTTATATCGATACCCTGCATTTCGACGAAGCCTGGCTGCCGCATGCCACCTTCCATGATTTCTACAGGAACATGCACGCCATCGGCCGCGACCGGCCAAGAAGCAAGGAACCGCTGATATTCGCCACCCACTCGACCCATAAACTGCTGGCCGGCATTTCCCAAGCCTCGCAGATCCTGGTGCAAGAGTCGGAAACCCGCAAGCTCGACCGCCATGTTTTCAACGAAGCCTACCTGATGCACACCTCGACCTCGCCGCAATACGCGATCATCGCTTCATGCGATGTGGCCGCGGCGATGATGGAGCCTCCCGGCGGCACCGCGCTGGTGGAGGAGTCGATCAGTGAAGCACTGGATTTCAGGCGCGCCATGCGCAAAGTTGACGACGAATGGGGCAAGGACTGGTGGTTCAAGGTGTGGGGGCCCAACAATCTGCAGACCGATGGTATCGGCAAGCAGGAAGACTGGATGCTCAAGACCAATGACAAATGGCACGGCTTCGGCGATCTGGCGCCAGGCTTCAACATGCTGGACCCGATCAAGGCCACCATCATCACACCGGGGCTCGATGTCACCGGCAAATTTGCCAAGACCGGCATTCCCGCCTCGATCGTCACCAAGTTTTTGGCCGAGCACGGCGTGATTGTGGAAAAAGCCGGTCTCTATTCGTTTTTCATCATGTTCACCATCGGCATCACCAAGGGTCGCTGGAACACCCTGGTCACCGCCCTGCAGCAGTTCAAGGACGACTACGACAAGAACGCGCCCTTGTGGCGCATCCTGCCGGAGTTCTGCCAGGCGCATCCGAAATACGAGCGCACCGGACTGAAGGACCTGTGCCAGCAGATTCACGAGACGTACAAGGCCGGCGACGTGGCGCGCCTGACTACCGAAATGTATGCGTCCGACATGCTGCCGGCGATGAAGCCTTCCGAAGCATTCGCGATGATGGCCCACCGTGAAATCGACCGCGTTTCCATTGACGATCTTGAAGGCCGCGCCACCAGCGTGCTGCTGACGCCCTACCCGCCCGGCATCCCGCTACTGATTCCGGGCGAGCGTTTCAATCGCACCATCGTCGAATACCTGAAATTCGCGCGCAGCTTCAACGAGAGGTTTCCCGGTTTCGACACCGACATTCACGGCCTGGTGGAAGAAACCTTCGACAGCCCGAAAACCATGTATTACGTCGATTGCCTGCGCGAAAAATAAGCGCAGTCGGCCGATTTGTGGGCGCAACCGGCCGCAAGCGCTTCCAAATCCCGAGCGGAAATTGCTATAATGCGCTGCATGCGGCTGTAGCTCAGTTGGATAGAGTACTTGGCTACGAACCAAGGGGTCGTGGGTTCGATTCCTGCCAGCCGCACCAGAACCTCTGTTCTAGAACCACAGCTTAGCGGCGCAAGCCTCTAGGCTGTTTTTCTTTCACTCCTCCGCTCGTGACAGATGCGTGCCGGCGTCCATACGTTTCGCCAGTCGATCTGCCAAACGTGCCGACTTGCCCGCCTCATGGTGCGCGAGTGCGCGCAACTCCTTTAGCGGTCACAGCAAGAAGCCGGCATCCAGATGTAGTGGCCCACCTCGAGTCAGTATGCAACGCAACCGCAGCGCAGAAAGCCGCCGCGATGAAAACCGCAGCCTTCCCGGCCCTTCGCGTCGAGCCTGAATTGCGAGATGCTGCCGAGAGCGTGCTGCACCAAGGGGAGACGCTGTCCGGGTTTATCGAGGCTTCCGTGCGTGAATCCATCGAGCGGCGCCGCACTCGTGCCGAGTTCATCGCGCGCGGCATGGCTTCGTGCGATGACGCCAAACGCACCGGCGTCTACTTCACGTCCAACCAGGTTCACGCCGAACTCCGCCAAGTGTTGGCCAAGGCCAAGTTTCGGAAGACGGCGCGTAGGTAAATTTCTTGGTTCGTTACAGCATCGACCATGACCGTCCTGGCTGTGCGCCAGCAACTCGATGACCATTACCACTGATGCAGATTCCCCGTTGCCCGTTTCGTATCAGGCGGCACTGCTGGGTATTGTGGCCGGCAACCGCGCCGCATTGACGCGCTACCGCAAGGGCGAGCCCATCGGCACCAGCCGCGACCAGTTTGAGCGGGTCGGCCACCTGCTGGGCATCCACAAGAACCTGCGCCTCATGTTCCCGCAAAACCGCGACCTGGCCTACCGCTGGATGACCACGCGCAACAAGGCGTTTGACAACCTGGCCCCCGTGGATGCGGTCAAGGAATGGGGCTTCGCCGGCTTGTTGATGGTGCGCGCCTATCTGGACCGGGCCCGCGGCACCTGATGGACGCGTTGTTTGCCCGCCTGACGCTGGCCGATGTGCACCGCGATGTCATTCGCAACATTGTCTCGATCGGCGTATCGCAAGACCTGTTTGATGACCTGAGCAGCAGCCCGAAAGACCAGGCGCTCGCGCAACAAGTTGAAGACCAGGTCAAGCCGCCGCCATACCGGTCCGCAACTCCGGTGATTCATCGGCCGTTTGAAGATGCCGAATGGTTCAACGCGATCGGCTGGCCGTTCAAGCATCGGCAAGCCAGCCGGTTTTCCGATGGGTCGCATGGCGTCTGGTACGGCTGCGACTCAGCCAAGACCTCGGTGGTTGAAACCGCCTATCACTGGTTCAGCGGATTCCTGACCGACGCCGGGCTCGACAACGAGAAGGTGGTGGTTGAACGCACGCTATACGAAGTAGCCTGCAACGCCGCGCTGGTGGACCTGCGGCCATTGACCGCAAAACACCCGGCATTGATCGACAAGACCGACTACAGCACTACCCAATCGGTGGGCGCCAGGCTTCATCGTGAGGGCCACCCCGGGTTGATCGCGACATCCGCGCGATATGCAGCGGGGCACAAGTATGTGGTCCTGAACCCTGATGTGTTGTCCACGCCGCGACAACACAGCCAGTTGACTTATCGGCTCGAAGGCCAGCGCATCGTGGTTGAGAAACAGCCGGGCATTGCATGGATGCGAATCGCCACTAGCGCGTTTTGAAGCACGGCCAACCAACCCACGAGGCGGCCGCATCATTGAGTGGAGTCAAGAGGTAAAGAGCAAAAGAGGCAGGAGGTCAGAGCGGCTTGAGCGCACGCCGCGTGCTGCATTCGCTTGGCCACGGCGCGGTTCCCTCGACCCGCGTGCCCGGTGTGCCATTCGCCGCACTTGGCGATCGCATTGCCGGCGACCCGGCCGGGTTCATTGCGACCGAGGTTCCGCCACAGGCGATCCTGCCGGGCCCGACGTGGTGGTCGATCATCGAGGCACAAGAGAGCCCTGCCGGATCGAGTGAACCTCTTTTCGGGCTTGCCACCCTCACCGCACGCTTTGGCTGTGGCGCCCTGTCCCAGGCGCCGCAACTGCAGCTTGGAAGGCCGCTCTCGGTTGCACAGCGCGAAATCGAGAGTCTGCGCGCGATCAGGCGTAAGGTGGAAGAGCATGCGGCCGCGCCGCAAACCAAGCCGCTATCGCTGGCGGTTTTCGGCACGCCAGCCGCTGGCAAGTCGATCGCCGAAACGGTGTTGAGTCGACGACGATGCGCCATTGGCGATGGATGGCGGGTTACTGGCGGCCCTGCTTCGCGTGCCGGCTTATCGCCACGGTTCGCGCTCATTAGAGAAAGTGCTTCAGGCGGCTGGGCCGTGCGTTTGTCCGGATGACAGGTGGCTGCCAATCAGGGAAACTCTGAACAAGTCTGTAGGTGACGAAGAATTTAGATGCTGGTTTGCGCGCGCATTGATGCTGCCAGGTTTGTCAGCTTTGGCGTGTTTGTTTCCCGCCAGGCGCGCCGGCTCAGCCGCCGCGCACACAGCGAAACCCGATGTACACCACCGCCGACCCCGGCGCCTTGCTCTGCACGTGGTCAGCCCGCATCTGGCTGGCGCCATACCACCACGAACCGCCGCGCGTGCGGCGTTCGGCCGAGGCACCCGCGCCTGGCGGTTCATCTACCCATTCCCAGACGTTCGCCCCCATGTCATGCAGCCCGTTCACTCCTGCAGGCGTGGTGCCAACGGGTGCGTGGCCATCGCCGCGCAGCAATTGAGCACCGTGGTTGATGGCGCGTGATCTCGCTGCCAAACCGCAGTCAGCCAGGCATTGCGCACCGGCAGGCGAATCCCCGGTCGGATAGCGGTAGACCTTGCCGCGCTCGAACGGGGGAGCAGGCGTCGCGCGCTGTTCTGTATAGGCGGCAGACAACCATTGCTGATCGGTCGGCAAGCGTCCACCGGCCCAGCGGCAAAAAGCCTGCGCCTCGTCAAAGCCAATGTGCACGGCCGGCTCATCATCGGCGGCCGGTTTGGCGCCGCCAAACGGCGTGCGCCATGTCCAGCCGGGTTTACGCACCCAGCCGGCTTCATAGACCTCACCACCACCGGCTCGTTCGGCCTGCGTTACGGCTTGAGTAGCTGCGGCGAAGCGGCGGAACTGGCCCACCGTGGTTTCACTGCGCGCGATGCTGAAGTCACTTACAACTTGCCAGTCAATCGCAGCCGGATTACTTTGCGCGCCCGCTGTCAGTGGCAGCCACATCAAGGTGAGCACGCAAAACCGGAACCTGACTTCGATTTCCATCTGAAAATTCTCCACTGGCTTCCGGTTCAACTCACCATTGTCGCGCTTCGATCACCTGGAACATCCTGCTCCGCAAAGGCGTAAATGGAAAGCTGCCGCATTGGCATCATCCAAGCTTGCATCATTTTCGCAATCGTCGTCGACCGATGTCTACCCCAACCGGCAAAAGCGCACCAATGGGCAACGTCATTGTCCGGCCGGCTTCATCAGACTGGCGCCCTGCCCTAAAATGCGGAAGTCCACTCGCCCGACAGCCAGCAGCGAAATGCGCTCACGGCGACCGGCCTACAGCACGCCACCAGGAACTTTGCCGTGACCACCACCAAAATAAAAGTCGCCCGTACCGACCTATGGCTGCATGCCAACTTCGAAGAGCGCCTCGCGCGCGAGACCGATATCGAGCTCACTGTTTGCCCGATCAAGGCACCGCTGGCCCAGACCCAGGCAGTACTCGAACAAACCCATGTGTTCCACGTTTCACCGGCCAAGGATGAACTGCCCAGGCACTTGTTGGTCAACGCTGAATTCCTTGCGCGCTGCCCACAGTTGCTGGTGGTGTCCTCGGCCGGCGCCGGCTACGACACCATCGACGCCCCCGCTTGCACCGCCGCCGGGGTGGCGCTGGTCAACCAGGCCGGCGGCAACGCGGTCTCGGTGGCCGAGCTCACCATCGGGCTGATGCTGGACGTGTCGCGGCGCATCAGCGAATCGGACCGGCGGTTGCGCCGCGAGCGCGGTTTCACCCGTGAATCAGTGATGGGCTACGAGGTCGCCGGCAAGACCATCGGGCTGATCGGCATGGGCCACATCGGCACCCGGGTGGCGGCACTAGCCCGTGCATTCGGCATGACCGTGCTGGGCACCGACCCATTGCTAGCCGATGCTGAGATCACCCGTCGCGGTGCGCAGGCCGTTTCACGCGAGCAGTTGCTGGCCGCCGCCGACGTGGTGTCGGTGCACTGCCCGCGCGACCCGAGCACGCTGGGGATGCTGGGTGCGGCGGCCTTCGCGCGCATGAGGCGCGGGGCGATCTTCATTTCCACCGCGCGCGGCGGCATTCATGACGAAGCGGCACTGGCGGATGCCCTGCGCTCGCAGCACCTGGGCGGCGCCGGGCTCGACGTGTGGGAGCCGGAACCGCCGCCACTCGATCACCCGCTGCTGCAGATGCCCAATGTGGTGGCCACTTATCACACCGCCGGCGTCACCCATGAGGCACGCCGCAATGTGGCGGCGATTTCCGCCGAGCAGATCGTCGGCATGCTGCGCGGCGAGCGGCCACCGCGGCTGGTCAACCCGGCGGTGTGGCCGGCCTATGCGGCACGCTTTGAGCGAATTCTCGGAAAGAGTGTGCGGGATTCCGCATAGCGTATACCGTCGGCATACGCGTCCGGGATGGCGTACGCAGGACAGTGTGTGCCATGCGCGGGTGTTTGACCATCGTCAAGGCGGAAAACTCGGTTTGGCATAGCCTGCCGACACATTAGCGGGATCACGTCAAATCGGGGCCACAACACGCGGCACGTGCTTATCATCCAGCAGATGTACCGGATTGGCCGGTGCCGGGGCTTTCAAGCCCGCTGCCGCTGACTGCCACCGGCTTGCCGGAGAACCTTTGCCCACTCTTTTCCAATGACCGACAAGGACCCGCTCCAAAGCCAGCGCGAACTGGTGGCGGCACTCTACCGCCCGGGGTTCTATCCGCATCCGGTTGACAGCATCAAAGTCATCGAGACCCATATCTCCTGGGTGATATTGGCCGGTGACTACGCCTACAAGTTGAAGAAATCAATCAACCTTGGCTTTCTTGATTTCAGCACACTCGAGAAGCGCCGCCATTGCTGCGCCGAGGAGGTGCGCCTGAACCGGCGCACAGCGCCGGAGATCTACATCGATGTCGTCGACATTTGCGGCAGCGTGCTAGAGCCGCAGTTCGCCGGCGACAGCCCCGCCATCGAGGTCGCGGTGCGCATGCATCGCTTCGCCCGCGATGAAGAACTCGACGTGCTGCTTGCCAGCGGCCACCTGACAAGCGCGGACATGCGTGAACTCGCCGCCTCCGTCGCTGCGTTTCACTCCGGTACGGGGCGATCCTGCGACGGCAAGTCCGGGACGCCGGCCATGGTGCTTGAACAGGCCTTGCAAAATTTCACGCAGATCGAGCTGCTCAGCCTCGAACCCGAGCGCCAGGCGCGTTTGAACCAGTTGCGCGCCTGGACCGAAGCGGAGCACACCCGACTGGCCCCGCTGATTGTCGAGCGAATGCGGCAAGGGTTTGTGCGCGAATGCCACGGCGACCTGCATCTGTCCAACATGGTGCGCCATGCCGGACACATCGTGGCCTTCGACTGCATCGAGTTCAACCCGCAGTTGCGCTGGATCGACGTAATCAACGACTTCGCCTTCACGCTGATGGATCTGCGTCGCCGCGACCGGCCGGATTTGGCGCGCGCGGCGCTGAACGCTTACCTCGAGCACAGTGGGGATTATCAGGCGCTTGCCCTGCTGCCCTTTTTTCTCGTCTATCGCGCGCTAGTGCGCGCCAAGGTAGCGGCGCTTCGCGCCTGCCAGGCGGGTTTGACCTCCGCCGACCGCCAGCTGTCCCTGGCCGACTGCGACGCGTATCTGGATCTGGCAATCGCATGCACGCAGCCGTGCCGGCCGCTGCTAATCATCACCCACGGACTTTCGGGTTCGGGCAAGACCCACGCCAGCAACATGCTGATCGAGGTGCGCGACTGGGTGCGCATGCGTTCGGATGTTGAACGCAAACGCCTGGCGGGCTTGCGCCCGCTCGACGCCAGCACCCTGGCCGACAGGCATAGCCTGTACTCCGCGGCGGCCACCGCGCGCGTCTATACGCATCTGGCCGAGCTGGCAGCCAGCCTGCTGGCCACGGGCACCGCGGTGCTGGTCGACGCCGCCTTCCTCAAGCGCCGCCAGCGTGACGATTTCCGCGTGCTGGCGGCGCGCCTGGGCGCCGGCTTCGCCATTCTTGCGACGCACGCCGATTACGCCGAACTGGTGCGCAGGATTGCGGCCCGTGCGCGCGCTGGCGTCGACGCCTCGGAGGCGACGGTGGACGTACTGGAAACACAAGTCCGCAGACAGGAACAACTTGGTGCCGACGAGCGCCATTTCGCCGTGCAGCTCGACACCGATGTGCGCTTTGATGCATCTGCGATCGCAGCCAGGCTCGAGACAGCGGCAGCCATGCCGCACACCGGCAGGTAGGCGCGACTCGCTCGGCTGCCTATGCGGCGGGGCCGACAGGACCATCGACACCAGCCTTACCGCTCCCCTTGCCCGGTCGCGCACGCGCCGTGGCGCGCCGGGCGCCCTGCCGATGCACCAGCACCGGAACATGACAGATCGCAAGCACTCTGTTGGTCACGCTGCCGAGCAGCAACTGGCCCAGCCCGCCACGCCCGTGCGACCCCATGACGATCAACCCGCACTTTTGTCGCTTTGCGACCGCGACGATGGCCGGCGCCGCCGCAGGTGCCGAGACGATGATCTGCTGCCACGCCACGCCGGCCGCGCCGGCCGCTTGCGCGAGCGCGCCCAGATGCTTTTGCGCCTCGCGGTTGACCATCTTCTCGTATTCGCTCTTGCCAGGATAGGTCAGCGGAATGTCACCGGGATAAACGAATAGGGTCTGATACGGCTCGGTGACGAACAGGCCGATTGCCGTGGCACCCAGCGCTTGCGCCAGCCGGATGCCGTCGATTGCCGCCTCGTGCGCAAGCTTCGAGCCATCGACCGGAAGCAGGATTTTCTTGATCATGATGTCGCCTTTCCGCGCCGCACCGGCACTACTGTGACTTGCGGTCTACACCCGCTTGACGATTCAAGGCTAATGGGGCGCCGCTTCGAAAGCTTTGATCAAGCGCAAGGATGTGCGAATGGCCGTCGGTCAAGCGGGCGCCCGCCTGCCGGGAGCATCCGCAAGCGCATGAAAAAGCAAGCTGCTTGACCTCGGTCAAGCGGTCACTTGCACCGCGGCAATAATCTTGCGCATGCACAACGCACAATTTCTTCAGCGAAGGAGCTGCAGTGACAAGACCATCCACCACCAAGTTCGCAAGCGGCACGAGGTCTCGCCCGGTCGAGGACAAGAACAAACTGGCGCCGGCGCGGCGGCGCCAGGCAAAGCCGGACGCGTCCAGGCCCACGCCTATCGATGTGGATCTGGACGCGATCCAGCACGAAATACACGGGATGATCGAGGATGCGCAGCCATCCGCGCCGGAACGCGCAGCCGGTAATATCCAGACAGAATGAGTCACGAGATGCTCGCGCGCATGTGACCGCGCGCGCAGCGAGAGACAAACCCCCTTGTTTGTTCTCTTGCCGGCGGGATGCTTCAATGCTCTTCGATGCGCGGTGTGGTTTCTTCCGCCGGCAAGCCGGTGTCCGGATCGATCCAGTCACTCAAGTCGAGCGAGGCCTCGGCTTCTTCCAGCGTCTCCAGCGACTGCCCTGCGCCCTCGTCCTCGGACTGCATGTCGAAAGTAGCTTCGAGCAGCGTGGCAAACGGCCCGAAATCTTCGCCGGTCGCCAGTGCCTGCCAGTAAAAGCCGTCGGGCCGTTCGATGATGCGCTTATGCTCGAACTCGGGCGATGTGAGCGGAATGGTCTGCGGCATGGGGTTGTTCCTTACTCAATACACCGGAGCGCAGGAGCGACCCGATCAGACATCCTACGCCATCTCCGCGCCGACGGGTTGGCGTTCGACGCCACCTGCAAGCATCAAAGTTGCAAGCCCGGAACAACTATTGCCAGCATGGTCAGCGCTCGGCACCATGTTCAAGCAGGAAGCCTGCGACTTCGAGAAGGACCCCGAGCCCAAACAGCACATACCCGATCAAGCTCGGCGTGACCGCCCACACCATGATTCCACCGCCGACCAGCATCGCGATGCTGACAGGACGCCTGCGTGCCTTGTTCCTCAGCATGAAGGGCCCCCGCGGAAGAACTGCCGCTCGCCGCGGTGGCGCGTATGGTTTCTGACAGCTGCCTGCGAAAACATGCAGGTCAACGCAACATGACATGCGTGCGGATCGCGTCGCCATTGGCGACGCGTGTTTCGAGCGCCACATTGGTCAATTGCCGAGGCTGATGGTGCGCACGATCCGCAGCCGCAGGAAAGAAATAGAAACGCAAATTGAGGTAGTGCGAGACAGCGCTGATGTCATCCTCGCTCCAGTTGAGCTTCACATTGCCCTGCCAGCGCCGCACCTGGTACTTGAGCCCGCTGAAATCCGCTACTTGCCGCTCCGCACGCCAATGGATGCGCTCGCTGTGACAAGTGTCGCAATTCGCCTGGTACAACTGCTCACCGCGCGGGTATTCGGGACGCTGCTGCGCCGCCGCCGGATCAACCGCAACCAGGCACAGCAGCATGGTGCCCAGAGTCACTCGCAAGCAGTTCAGCACGTCATCGGTCTCCGATTCAATGGCAGGCCTCGCCGTACTACCCATGTGCCGGCGCCTTGGCCCTGCCGCGCAAGCGCACCATGCATTCGGCTCCGGTCAATCACATGTGGGGTAGATTGCATGGAAGGTTACCTTGGCCCCAAGTCGCGATATTGATGCCGGTCAAATTCTCATTGAAAAGTGCGCCTGCAACGGCCGAACCGCGCAACACCGATGTAGCACGTCACTTGGGCTTATGATGGATCCATAAGGTCGATCAGCCAAGGAAGCATGCGATGCCCACACACGAAATGCCGGTTCAACCCGGGCCGCGGATTCGCAGCGCTGGCGCCTGGCGGGCCTGGCCTCTGCTGGCGTTGACACTGTCCACACTGCTGCCACACCAGGCCAGCGCCCAGTACCCCGACCGACCGGTGCGCATGATCGTGCCGCAGGCGCCAGGCAGCGCCACCGACACCATCGCCCGCATGCTGGCCGTCGAGCTCGGACCACAGCTGAGCCAGCAGATCGTGGTCGAAAACCGTCCTGGCGGCGCGCTTACCATCGGCATGGACCTGCTGTCCAAGGCCGCTCCCGACGGCTACACCATCGGCATGGGGCCGATCGGTGCGCTGGCGATCAGCCCCAACCTGGTCGCCAAACTCCCGTATGACGTCGAGAAGGATTTCCAGCCAATCGCGCTGGTGTCGATCGGCCACCTGTTGCTGGCAGCCTCACCCAAACTGCCGGTCACCTCCGTGGCCGAACTGATCACCCATGCGCGCGCCAATCCCGGCAAACTGACCAATGCCTCGTCAAGCAACGGCTCGCCGGGCCATGTCGGCGGCGAACTGTTCAAGCTTCTCTCCGGCACACAGATCGTGCATGTGCCCTACAAGGGCGGCGCACTGGCGATCAACGACCTGATGGCCGGCCAGGTCGACCTGATGTTCGAAAGCCTCAACTCGATCGCGCCGCATGCCAAATCGGGCAAGGTGCGCGCGCTCGGGGTCAGCGGCGCACGCCGCTCGCCGGCCTTTCCCACAGTGCCGACCATCGCCGAGGCCGGTGTTGCCGGTTATGAGGCCGCCACCTGGACCGGGGTGGTCGCACCGGCCAATCTGCCGCGCCCGGTCCTCGACAAGCTCAATGGCGCGGTCAATCGCGCGATCAATTCGCCGACCTTCCGCGAGCGTTTCAGCGGCATCGGTGACGAGCCCGCAGGCGGCACGCCGGAGGAATTCGCGACCCTGATCAAGCGTGAACTCGGCAAATGGCGTGACGTGGTCAAGCGCTCGGGAGCGCAACTGGATTAGCCGGAGGCGGTCGTTGCGACATGGTCGCCACCAAGCGCCGATCAGCGGCCTTGCGGCACTGCCGGAAGGCGCGCCAACCAGGCCTCGCAACCCTTTGTCAGGACTTCCCGCTCGCCGCTGTCGAGGCCGACCGGGTCGAAGCGATAGCGGTAATGCAATCTTGCCAACATCGGCAGTTCGGAGACCGCAGCCAAGCCGGGGCGCTCGCACGCGACGCGCTTGATCCATTCATCGACCGTCTCGTTTTCCGACCGCCTCGTGCCGCGGCGCCCCAGCTCGGCTTCGATCTGATAGAACGCCGAATCGAGGCCGGGCACACGCGCCCGGGTCGTTGTCGCGCCTTGCGCGGCTGCGCCGCCGGATTTCTTGCCGCCTCGTGCGCCACCGAATACACGCCAGGCGAGCCAGGCAAGCACCAGCGCGCCAATGCCGCCAAACAGGCTCCATTTCTCGGCCTCGCTGCTGTTCATCTGCCAACTCGCATAGCGGTAGCGCAAGGCTGACCAGGCATCGGTCAGGCGCGCGCGCCAGCGCGCGGCGGCCGGTCGCCCCATATCCTCGATCTCGGCCCAGCCGGGCGGAGTGGTGTCGAAATCGACCCATGCCCCATCCACGTACACCCGCACCCAGGCATGCGCGTGCCGCTCACGTACGAGGTAAGTGGCGCCGCCGGGCGCGCGCTCCTGCACCGAGAAGCCGGTGGCGTAACGCGCCGGCAGTCCGGCGGCGCGCAGCAACAGCACAGCCGCGCTGGCAAAGTATTCGCAATGCCCGGCGCGGGTGGTGCCCAGGAACTGCGCCAATGCAGTACGCCCGGGTGCCACCGCCGTGCCCATGGTCGAATAGCGAAAACCCTCGCCGAACCAGTGCTTGACCTGCAGCAACACCTGGGCCGGCGGCAGGCCGACGAGCCCCAGGCTGCGCGCGGTATCGGTGAACAGCGCCCGTTCGCTCGATGGCAAATTGAGATCGGACGCGTTCGGCGCTTGCGCCGACACCGCGCCACCGTCCAGGGCTACGCTGTAAATCAGGAAACCTGGCGCCGCTTCCGCCTGCACCGTGCCCAGGTTGTTGCGGCGCATCGACGCGGCGCTTGTCTGCACCGTCAGCGCGCCGGCAGGCAGGCTCAATACCGGGTTGCCATGCACCGCGAAATCGGCGATTTCCAGGCGCCGCTGCGGCTTGCCTTCGCGCAACACCCAGGCGCCGGTCGCAGCTTGCCGTGGCACCTCGGCAAAGCGCGCACCACGCGCCAGCCAGGCCACCCCGCCATACTCGTTGTAGGTGGCACGATGCAGCAGCAAGGGCGTACCCAGTGCGCCATCGGGCGTGACGCGCAGAATGATCTCGTCGGACTGCTTGAGTTCGCCAATGCTGCCCAGGTCGGTGCTGCTGCGATACGGGTTGGTGCGCGTGCCGCCACCCTCGCTCATCCACTCTGGCGCCGCGCCTTCGAGCCACAACTGGGCCGAATTGAGCCCCACATGCAGCAACGAACCAAGCATCACTGCCAACAATATCTGCGCCACCCACACCCAAGTGTTGGCGCGCGTGCGGCGCGCGCCCAGCAGCGCCCAGGCGCCGAGACCGACCACGCCCATGGTGACCACCTCGCCACGCTGATTGGCGGCGCAGGCGCCGATCAGCCAGAACACCAGGTAGGCATGGGCCAGGTTGAACGTCATCGCCCCACCCCGTGCGTCGCGCCGCAGGCTCCAGAACAGCACGTCGAGGCGCACCGCGCCGGCGCTGCCCCAGGCTTGCAGCAGCCCCAGCGGCAGCAGCAGCAGCGGCAGCCACTGGAACAGCAACACGATTGCGCGCGGATTGCCGTAGGTGACGTAACAGCCGACGCCCACCATCGCCGCCAGCACCAGGCACAAATCGGCGATGCGCCGCTGGCGCAGCAGCTCAAGCTCGAAGCGCCGCTTGATCCAGCGCGGCGCCTCCAGCAGGATCGCCGCCGCCGCACCCGGCAGCCAGAAGCCGGTCTGCCAGCCCCAGAACAGCGCAGCGGCAGCCAGCAGAAAGGGCGGCGTGTTCATGGCGCGGCCAGGCCTTGCTGTATCTGCCCCGGTACCAGTCGCGTGAGCCACGACGGCGCGTCGGCAATCGGCGCGGCACTGATGCACAGCACGCGCAAGGCGGTACCACGGGCGCGCAAGCTGTCGATCAACTCGGCGCGCGCGCGGTCCCAGCCGACCAGAATGCAGACGCAGCCGCTGAGCCCGGCGGCCCGTTCCCCGAGGACTGTCGCCAGTACCGAAAACGGTTGTTCGCTGCACAAGCTGACGCCGGCCAGCACTTCGAGCAGGCTGCCGGCCTGTAACTGGCCGCGCCCGGCGGTATAGGTGTAAGGCTCGGCCCCCACGAACATCAGGTCGAGCATGCATTCCTGGGTGTCGATGGTGCAGGCGAAGGAAGCCGCCACCGCCACCGCTTCCTCGAATGCCTCGGCCTGATCGGCGCCGGCGAAGGTATCGAGGATCAGCGCGTAACGCTCGAAATACTCGTCCTGGTATTCGCGCACCACCGGGCGGCCCAGGCGGGCGAAGCTCTTCCAGTGCACCCGCTGCAAGGGGTCGCCCGGCCGATAGTCGCGCAGACCGATGAATTCCTCCGAATCGCCAACCGAGGAAGCCAGGCTCACCCCGCCCTGCTGGTAGCGCCGGCCGCCGGGCAGCGACAGCGCGGGCAACTTGTAGCGGCGCGGCAGCACGATCAGGTTTTGCTCCAGTGGCAAGCTGGACAATCCGCGCACCAGGCCCAGAACGTCGTCACAGCCCACGGTGACAGCGGTGAAATGCATGCGCCCGCGGCGCAGCGCCTGCGCCGACAGACGCAACTCGACCTCGGCACCGGCCGGAAGGTCATCGATGTTGCGTGGCGCCACGCGGCCCACGCGATTGCCTTCAGTCAGACGCCACCAGCCCAGATAGGACGGCCATTTGAGGCTCAAGTTGAATTGCGCGTAGCCGGGTCGCGGATCGGCCAGTTCGTCGCGCAGGTTCAGGGCGCGTGCCGTGGTGGGCGCCAGATTGCGTACCCGCAACCGGTACTCGAAGGTCTCGCCGATACTGGCCACGCGCGGCAGGAGTCGCTCCACCGCGAAACGACCACGCCGCCAACGCGCGCCGATCAGGGCCAGAGCCAGCAGCAGCAGCGCAAACGCGAACATGCGATAGGCCGTGCTCTGGGTGGTATCGATGCCGAACACGCCACTGAGAACCGTTGCGGCCAGTACCAGCATGCCGGCCGGTGTGAAGCTGCGCTCCGCCCAGTGCGCCACGCCGGCGATGGCGTGATAGACGCGAAACATCAGCTTCTTCATCGCTTTGTCCGGCGTTGAAGCATTGGCGCCTCTAGGCGGGCACCGGCAGCCGCGCCGTGATCTCAGCTACCACGCCGGCGGCGGTGAGGCCGGAAAACTTCGCCTGCGGATCGAGCGCCAGGCGATGCGCCAGCACCGGTTGCGCCAAGGCGCGCACATGATCCGGTGTGACGTAATCGAGCCCGTCCACCAGCGCCAGGGCTTGCGCGACGCGGGTCAGCGCCAGCGACGCACGCGGCCCGGCACCCAGTTGCACCCCGGCAGCGCCGCGCGTGGCACGCGCCAGGTCCACCGCGTAGCGCGTGATTTCCTCACTCAGGCGCACCGCCTTGACGGCAGCGCGCAGCGCGCGCACCTCGTCCGGCGCGATCACCGGGCGCAGCGCATCGAGCGGATGCGCACGTCCTTGCGCATTGACGATCGCCACCTCTTCTTCGGCGCTCACATAACCCAGCGATACACGAATGGCGAAACGATCCATCTGTGCTTCCGGCAGTGGATAGGTACCGCGAAACTCCACCGGATTCTGGGTGGCGATGACGAAGAACAAATCGTCCAGGCGCGAGGTGCGGCCTTCCACCGTGACCTGTGCCTCGGCCATCGCTTCGAGCAGCGCCGATTGCGTGCGCGGCGAAGCGCGATTGATTTCATCGGCAAGAAGAATCTGCGTGAAGATCGGGCCGGGATGGAAATCGAAGCTTTGCGCCTGCGGATTGAACACCGAGACACCAACGATGTCCGACGGCAGCAAATCGGGCGTGAACTGCACGCGTGTGAATTGCGCACCCACGCTCAAGGCCAGCGCCTTGGCCAGGGTGGTCTTGCCGGTGCCCGGGTTGTCCTCGACCAGTACATGGCCGCCGGCCAGAAACGCTGCCAGGATCAGGCGCACCGACGCACCCTGCCCCGACATTACGCTTGCAACGTTGGCAGCGATACGGCCCGCCCCGCTGTTACTCTCGCTCCCGCTTGCGCCAGTCACCTTGCCGCCCCCCCTTCTGGTATCGCCAGTGCGATGACACCCGATTCTAGCGGCAGCACCGACGAGAGCCGTTCGGCATGGCAAAATCGCGCCGCAGCCAAGGGAGACAAGACAGCATGAAAAGCAGCGTACGCATAGGCGGTGCCTCGGGCTTCTGGGGCGATTCGAGCATCGGCGCACCGCAGCTGGTGCGCCATGGCGCGGTCGACTACCTGGTATTCGACTACCTGGCCGAACTCACCATGTCGATCATGGCGGCGCAGAAAATGAAGAACCCGGAGGCCGGATTCGCGCTCGACTTCGTCACCGTGGCGCTGAAGTCGGTGCTGCGCGAGGCGGTCGAGAAAGGCATTCGGGTGATCTCCAACGCCGGGGGCGTCAACCCACAGGCCTGCGGCCGCATGATCGAAGAGCTGGCCCGCGAGTTGCATGTTGCGGTCAAGGTGGCAATTGTCGAGGGTGACGATGTGCTGCCGCAGATCCCGTCCTTGCGTGCAGCCGGCGTGAAGGAGATGCAAAGCGGTGCGCCCATGCCCGAGAAGATCGTCTCGGCCAACGCCTATTTCGGCGCCCTGCCGATCAAGGCGGCGCTGGATGCCGGCGCGCACATCGTGGTCACCGGGCGCTGCGTCGATAGCGCCGTCACGCTGGGCGCGCTGATGCATGCCTTCAACTGGGGCCCTGAGGACCTGGACTGCCTGGCCCAGGGCAGCCTGGCTGGCCACATACTCGAATGCGGCGCCCAGGCCACCGGCGGCCTTTTCACCGATTGGCAGAGCGTCCCGGATTGGGAAAACATCGGCTACCCGGTCACCGAGTGTTTTGCGGACGGTCGCTTCATCGTAAGCAAGCCGCCGGGCACCGGTGGCCTGGTCACAAGGGCGGTGATCGCCGAACAGATCCTCTATGAGATCCATGATCCGGCGAACTACGTGCTGCCTGACGTGATTTGCGATTTCCGGCAGGTAATGCTCAGGCAAGTCGGCCCCGACCAGGTCGAGGTGACCGGTGCGCGTGGCCGTGCGCCGACCACCAGCTACAAGGTGTCGTCGACCTATGCCGACGGCTTCAAGTGCAGTGCGATGCTCACCATCATCGGCCTGGATGCCGCCGCCAAGGCGCGCCGCAGCGGCGAAGCCTTGCTGGCGCGCACCCGCGCGATGTTCAAGAGCCTGGGCCTGCCGGACTACAGCGGCACCAACATCGAGTTGATTGGCGCGGAATCGGCCTATGGCCCGCATTCGCAGGCGCAGGCGGCGCGCGAGGTGATGTTGCGCCTGACCGTGCGGCACCCGCAGAAAGCCGCCCTGGAACTTTTTGCCAAGGAGGTCGCGGCGCCGGGCACCTCGTTCACCCCGGGCACCACCGGCAGCGGCGGGCGGCCCGACGTGGCGCCCCTGATCAGGCAGTTTTCGTTCCTGATCGACAAGCCGCGTCTGTGCGCGGCCGTGGTGGCAGACGGCAGCCGTACCGAAGTGCCGGTGCCGGCAGGAGCGGCGGCCACGCCTGCCATGCCACTTCAAAGCACAACATCCCCTGCCGCGGCAGCGGGCGAAACCGAAGTGGCCCTGGTGGCCATCGCGCACGGGCGCAGTGGCGACAAGGGAGACATCTCGAACATCGGCATCATCGCGCGCAGCGACGTCGCCTGGCATTTTCTGCGCGGCTGGCTGACACCCGAACGGGTGGGTGAGTACATGGCATTCGCAGTTAAGGGCGGCGTCGTGCGTCACGAACTGCCGGGGATTCAGGCGCTCAACTTCGTCTGTGAGGAAGCCCTGGGGGGCGGCGGCATGGCATCGATGCGTAACGATCCCTTGGGCAAGGGCATGGCGCAGATACTGCTGTCGATGCCGGTCAGGGTGCCGCGGGCGCTGTTGGCGACTGTTTGACGAACCGGGGAGATACAGTGATGCTACACGCTCTGGAAGTCGCCGATCGGCTGACCGAATTGCGTGCGTGTCTCCGCATATCCCAGTTTCAGGTCGAGCGCAGCCTGCCCGATACCTGCCAGTTCGGCGGCTTTCAGCGCTGCTCCGCGCAGCAGCAACTGCTCTACATGCGGCCACACCGCGCCGGTCTGCCCCACCAGCGCATCATGCGGCACCACGACGTCCTTGCAGCCCACCTCCCACAAGGCCTCACCGCCGGCTGCGGAGCGACCGCGTCGACCACCATGGGAATAACCCGGAAATTGGCGATCTTGCCGGTATGGACTCCGGTTTCGTAACCTTGTGCGAACAGGTAGCCGACGCCCGACTTGGCCTGGCGCGGGCGCTGCGCGCATTGCCCACCAGGCCCATCACCTTGATGCCGGTCTGATGCGCCAGCGGCGCCACCCAGGAAGGATCGCCGAGCCCGGCGGCAAACACCGCGATGCCGCAATGCGATCATGCCGAAAACCTTGCGCAAGGTTCCTGGCACCGATTCATTGGGGAAAAAGAACCACGCGTCAATGCGCTTGCCCTGGGACACCGCCTCTGCCGGGTCGCGGTCCTTGCGGCGTCCGGTCGCATTGACCGCCCGCTAGCGGGCGCGCGAGGCCCGCGTCGCGGTACTCACCGCGAGAAAGATCTCGCGCAGGAACATCGTAAGCGAGCCTATCAACGCGATCATCGCAAGCACGAACAGCACCCCCAGTCCGCGCGCAAGGTTGCTGGCAAGAAACGCGTCGACAAACGCCAGCGCGATCAGGATGCAGATAAACAACGCACAGAACACGGCCATCACAATCGCCTTGTAGATCATGGTCACGCGGCGGCCGACCAGAACCAGTTCGGTCTCGGCACGCAGGGCATCGTCGCCGACGGCGCCTTCCTCGAGAAACCTTTCCAGCGCGCGGCGCCGGTCGACCGCCCTTCCCAGACGATTGGTCAGTACCACCAGTAATGTGCCGACCGCGGTAAGCAGAAACACTGGAGCAACGGCCACCTGTATGACATGCGATATCTCGTCAAGATTATCGGCTGGAAGTTTGCTGAATATGGGCATTGTGGTGTTCCAGTGATCAGGCGCGACGAGTGCCATCGGCCGCAAGTTCGGCATTCGCGCTGCGCCTTCGACTTGCGGATCAATGCTGCATACGCACTGAAGGGGGGCGGGGAGGAATGTTCGCCAGTAAAACATCGTAGCCGATTGGCAGAATCGGCACCATTTTCTACATGCAACAGTTGCTTATTGCCGCACGGGCACGTACCCCAGGCCGGACCGATACATGATGCCATCACGCAAGCACCGCAGCGGCCAAGCGCAGTAGCGCATGTCATAATCCGCCGCACGCCCGGAAGCTTGGGAGAGTGGTTTAATCCAGCGGTCTTGAAAACCGCCGAGGGGGCAACCCTTCCGTGAGTTCGAATCTCACAGCTTCCGCCAAATTTTCAGCGCATGTCTTGCTTCCGGCGCACTCACCCTCACCTTGGAACGGCTAGGGTTGCAGCGCCGCTGATCTTTCGTACCAGCGCATTCCGGCCCAGGGTTAACCCGCAGATACATAGCTTTTACTGAATTATTTTCCCGCCAAACATAGAAAACTTCTGCAACTTCCCAAAGTTTTGGTAATCTAATGTTTTGAGCCGCATTTGCGGCCCTTCAAGGAGACCTTGCAATGCAAGAGCAAAACGTAGCACCGATTGAGTTTGCCAACGTCGGGGTGGCGCAGCGGACCAACCGCGTGCTGCGCAACACCTACATGTTGACCGCGATCGCACTGGTACCCATGGCGCTGGGCGCGATGCTGGGCTCACAGTTGTCGTTTGGCTTTCTGCGTTCCAGCCCGATCATGGGCGCCCTGGTCATGCTGGCTGTGCTGTATGGGCTGATGTTCGCCATCGAGCGCAACCGCACCAGCGGTGTTGGCATCGCCCTGCTGCTGGTGTTCACCTCGGTACTGGGCCTGATGACCGGACCATTGCTGCAAAGCGTGCTCAATTTCCGCAATGGCGGTTCGTTGATCGCATTTGCTGTCATGGGTACCGCGACGGTATTTTTCGGCATGGCCGCGGTGAGTTCTTCGATCAAGAAACCCCTGACCGGCCTGGGCAAGTTCCTGATGATCGGCGGCATCATCCTGATGGTGGCAATGCTTGCCAACATCTTCCTGCAAATGCCGATCATCTCGCTGGTGCTGTCAGCGATGTTCATCCTGTTTTCTTCGCTGATGATCCTGTGGCAACTCAACGCGATTGTGACCGGCGGTGAAGACAACTACATCTCGGCGACCTTGAGCCTGGTTCTCAGCATCTACAACATCTTCGTATCGCTGTTACAGATACTTGGCGTGGTAGGCGGTGACCGCGACTGAGCGGGCCGGCTCCACGAAAAAGCGGTCTTCGGGCCGCTTTTTTTATTCGCACTCGAAGACCGCGATCGACTCCACGTGCGAGGTGTGGGGGAACATGTTGACGACTCCTGCGGCCTTCAAGGCATAGCCGAACTCGCCGACCAGCATGCCGGCATCGCGCGCCAGCGTTGCGGGATTGCAGGATACATAGACGATCCGACTCGGCACTTGCGCGGGACCACCACGATCGCTGGAGCACAGGGCCTTGAGCAATTCGGTCGCGCCTTCGCGCGGCGGGTCGATCAGAAGCTTGTCGAAGCGGCCCCATTCGCGCACGCTTTCAGCAGTGGCCACGAACAGGTTGGCCACCTCGAAGCGGGTATTGCCGGCCAAGCCGTTCAAGGCAGCATTTTCGCGGGCGCGCACCACCAGTGACTTACTTCCCTCGACCCCCAGCACTTCACGCGCATGCCGCGCAATCGGCAGGGTGAAGTTGCCAAGGCCGCAAAAGAAATCCGCGATACGCTCATGCGGCTGCGGGTCGAGCAGGCGCAGCGCGCGCCCTACCAGCGCTGCGTTGATCTGGTGATTGACCTGGGTGAAATCGGTGGGCCGGAACGGCATGCTTACGGCAAACGCTGGCAACTCGTAGGTCAGCGGCGGTGCATCCAGCGGCCACAGGGGAAGTGCCGTTTCCGGCCCCGCGGTCTGGGTCCATATCTGCACCCTATGCGCCTCGGCGAAGCGCTTGAGACTGTCGCCGTCGGCTTCCGAGAGCGGCGCCAGCAGGCGAAACACCAGCACGTCGACGTGGGTGCCGATTGCCAGTTCGATCTGCGGCATGCGGTCGCGAATAGTCAAGCCGGCGACCAGCTCACGCAATGGCAACAACAGATCGGCGATGCGCCGCGGCAGCACATGACAGTCACGCATGTCGGCCACGAAACTGCTGCGGCGTTCGTGGAAGCCCACCAGCACCCCGCCCTTCTTGGCCACATGCCGCACCGACAGGCGGGCGCGGTAGCGATACTCCCAGGCCGGCCCCTCGATCGGCCGCAGCATCAGGTCCGGCGTGACGCGGCCGATGTGCCGCAGATTGTCTTCCAGCACGCGCTGCTTGATCGCCACCTGGGTGCGCAAGTCCGCATGCTGCATCGAGCAGCCCCCGCACACGCCGAAGTGCGCGCAACGCGGCGCCACGCGCGCCGGCGAGGCATGAACCAGTTGCGAAATTTGCGCGTTCTCGTACTTCTCGCGGCGTCGATACGGGGCCGCGATGACGCGTTCGCCGGGCAGCGCGCCATCGACGAAAATCACCTTGCCGTCGTGGCGTGCAACGCCGCGTGCCTCATGGTCGACCGATTCGATCTGCAGCGCCTCCGGGTAGGTCATGCGCGCTTCACACGACCGTGGCGGGCCGCTTCAATGTTGCGGTTCATGCCGGTGCCGACCAAGCCGCGAGGTACTCTTTCCAGTGCGCCTGCGGCAGCGCGGCAAGCGTGCTGCGCACCAGCGCCTCCTCGCGCACATGCGCCTCGGCGCTCAGGACGCCGCGCATTTTCTGGAAGCGCAGGAACATCAGATAGGTGTTGACGACGTCGGTCTCGCAATAGTCGCGAATCTCGCCTAAGCGCCCGGCCCGATATGCGCCCCAGACCGCCGAACCGTCCATCCCCAGTTTGCCCGGAAAGCCGCACAGCTTGGCCAGCGCATCCAGCGGTGCCGCAGCGCGCGACTGGTACAAGGCCAGCAGATCCATCAGATCGAGGTGGCGCGGGTGATAACGCGAGATGTAGTTGTTCCACTTGAACTCGCGATCATCGTCACCCTGGTCCCAGTAGCGATCCGCGACCACGCTGTGCACCAGGCCACGATAGTGCAGCACCTGGGCATCAAAACCCTGGCCGTTCCATGACACCAGTTGCGGCGTGAATTTGTCGATACCGTCGAAGAAGCGCTGGATCAATGCGCCCTCCCCGTCATCAGCGGTACCGATACTCCACACCTTCCAGCTGTCGCCATGTCGCAGCACGCAGGAAATCGCAATCACCCGCTGCAGATACAGCGGCAGAAAATCGCTGCCGTTCTGCGCGCGACGTTGGTGAAACGCGAGTTCGGCGACATCGTCGTCGGACAGCGCGTCGGACAGGCCCTGCAGACGGCGCACACCCGCAATGTCGGGCACGGTTTCGATGTCGAATACCAGAACCGGGTTCATGCGGCATCCTCAAGGGCCACGCATGCAACACCGCGCCCGCAACGCGCGACACCTGCGGGGGCGATCACCGCGCGACACGCACCATGGCCCGGCGACCCCGCATGGTCGATCATCAGCGCTGTTCCGGCAGGTACTTGAGCGGGTCGACCGGTTTGCCCTGGCGCCGGATTTCAAAATGGAGCTTGGGCACATCCGAATCGGTGTTACCCGCTTCGGCGATCTTCTGGCCACGCGTCACGTTCTGGCCCTCCTTGACCAGGAGCGTGCTGTTGTGCGCATAGGCCGAGAGGAAGGTGTTGTTGTGCTTGATGATGATCAGTCGCCCATAGCCGCGCAAACCCTGGCCGCTGTAGACCACACGCCCGGGCCCCGCAGCCAGCACCGGATCGCCCACCTTGGCGGCCAGGTCGATGCCCTTGTTGGCGCCGTTTTCGGTGAACTGGCCAATGATGCGCCCGCCAGCAGGCCAGGCCCATGCCACTTCGTCGCTCTCGGCAGGCCTTGATTGCTCGACCGGTTTGGGCGCAGGTGCCTCCGCCGGCTTGGCTGCCGGCGCTTCGGCAGGCCTGGCTGCGACCACGGGCGGCGGCGCGCTGCGCCCGGAATCACGCTGCATTTGCGCCAGGGTTTCGTCCGAGTATGGCTTCTTGGCACCCGAGGGTTCGGTGCGCGGTCCCTGTACAGTGGTGGCAGGCGCGCCGGGTTGCGCGCCAGGTTGGGTAATCGGCCGCACCACCACCCCCGACTCCGGCGTCGCCACGGTGGGCGGTACCACGCGCAGCACCTGCCCGATCTGGATCTGGTTCGGATTGGCCAGGTTGTTCCATGTCGCGATGTCGCGGTAGTCATGGCCGTGGTCGAGCGCGATGCCAAACAAGGTATCGCCGCGCTTGACGATGTAGGTACCGGCAGCGGCCACCGGCGGCAGCGGCGCGGCAGGCACCGCGGGCTTTGGGGCGGGACTGCCCGCACTTGGCGCACGCTCGATCACCGGCGCACTCTGGCGCGACGAGCATGCGCCCAGGACCAGCATGACGATCAGACACAAACCAAGGCGCGCAATCGTGTTCATGCAGTGTCCGCCGATCTATTTCTCGGTGCCGGAAAGCATCGGCACGAAGCGCACCATGTCGAGCCGGGTTTCGATGAAGCCGGCCACGCGGCGCTCTATGAGCAGCAACTGTTGCGACGCGCGCCCGATGGGGGCGATCAGCTTGCCGCCGCGTTTCAATTGCTGCAACAAGGCTTCCGGAACCTCCGGTGCGGCGGCGGCCACGATGATGGCATCGAAAGGCGCCGCCTGCTTCAAACCGGCGTAACCGTCGCCGAAAGCCAGTCGCACGTTCGGCAGGCGGAGCAAGCGCAGATTGGCGCGCGCTTTCTCAAACAGATTCTTGATACGCTCGATCGAATACACCTGGTCGCACACTTGCGACAAGACCGCCGCCTGATAGCCGCACCCGGTGCCGACTTCGAGCACACGCGCCAGCCGCCCGCCTGCCGGTAACACTGCCTCGATCATGCGCGCGACCACGAAAGGTTGCGAAATGGTCTGCTCGAAGCCAATCGGCAGCGCCGTGTCTTCGTAGGCCCGGCTCCACAAGGCCTCGTCGATGAATCGTTCACGCGGAATGCGCGAGAGCGCTCCCAGCACAGTTTCGGAGCGAATGCCCTGTTCGCGCAGGCGACGCATCAAGGCCAGACGCGGCGCGGTCGCACCGGCCCAGTCATCTTCATGCAGTACCCGCGCACCGCGCGCTACAGGTGCCGGCGCAGCAGTTGCCGCCGCCAGTGCAGTCGACTTAGGCGCCAAGCCACGTGCGGACATGTTCCACCTGTTCGTAATGTGTCAGGTCGACCTTGAGCGGCGTGACCGAAACATGACCCTCGGCCACAGCATGAAAATCGGTGCCCGGCCCATCGTCGGCGGCAGCGCCGACCGGCCCCACCCAGTACACCGCCTCGCCGTGCGGATTGATCGCCTTGATTGCAGGCTCCGCCTCGTGACGCCGCCCCAGGCGGGTGGCGACGATGCCCTTGACCTCGCTTATGGCTAACGAAGGAAAATTCACATTGAGCAAGGGCGCGCCACCCAGGGGCTGCCTGGCGGCACGTGCCACCACTTCACGTGCGAAGTGCGCTGCGGCATCCAGATGTGCGTAGCCTTTTTGCGCCAGCGAAAACGCGATCGCCGGGATTCCCAGGAGGAAGCCCTCCATCGCCGCAGCGACGGTGCCCGAATAAATCGTGTCCTCGCCCATGTTGGCGCCGTCATTGATGCCGGAGACCACCAGGTCGGGGCGAAAATCGAGAAAACCCGTGACGGCAAGATGCACGCAATCGGTCGGCGTGCCGTTGACGAACCAGAACCCGTTGTAGCCCTTCTTGATGGTCAGCGGCCGCGACAAGGTCAGCGAGTTGGAAGCACCGCTGTGGTTTTGTTCCGGGGCCACCACCGTCAACTCGCCCATGCCCTTGAGAGCGTCGACCAGGGCAGCAAGACCGGGGGCTAGGTAACCGTCGTCATTGCTGACCAGGATTTTCATTGGGTAGTCGCTAGAAGAAGGATCCCCATTTTAACAAAGCGCCGCTGCCAAAAGCCCGGTTGCCCCGCTATTCGCTCTTGATATCGAGTTCGCGGATGATCCGTGTGTAGCGCTCGGCGTCGCGTTTGAGGACGCTACCGAACTGCGGCGCGGAAACGTTGATCACCTCCACACCCATCGCATCCATGCGGCTACGTACTTCGGGCAGCGCCATCCCCTTGTTGATCTCGGTGTTCAGGCG